>NZ_JBAMDJ010000007.1:0-220141 GCF_036961705.1 Pseudomonas sp. 3JA | reverse complement strand
AATCTCAGGGCAAGAGAATGGTCGACCCGGTCGTGCGCCGTGCCGACAGCTCGGTCTGGGCCTTGGCCGCTTCCGCCAGGGGATAACGCTGGTTGATGTCCACCTTGATCTTGCCGCTGCTGATCATCCCGAACAACTCGTCGGCCATGCGTTGCAGGTTTTCGGCGTTGTTGGCGTAGGTCGCCAGGGTCGGGCGGGTGACGTACAGCGAGCCCTTGGCCGCGAGAATTCCCAGGTTCACCCCTTCCACCGCACCCGAGGCATTGCCGAAGCTCACCACCAGGCCACAGGGGGCGACGCTATCCAGCGACGTCAACCAAGTATCCTTGCCAACCCCGTCGTACACCACGGGCACCTTCTTGCCGCCGGTCAATTCCAGCACTCGCTGTGCGACGTTTTCCTTGCTGTAGTCGATGGTTTCCCAAGCGCCGTGGGATTTGGCGATGGCGGCCTTTTCCGGCGAGCTGACGGTGCCGATCAGCTTCACGCCCAAGGCCTTGGCCCACTGGCAGGCCAGGGAACCCACGCCACCGGCGGCAGCGTGGAACAGGATGGTTTCGCCACCCTTGAGTTCATAGGTCTGGCGCAGCAGATACTGCACGGTCAGGCCCTTGAGCATCACGCCGGCCGCCTGTTCGAAACTGATGGATTCGGGCAGATGAACCAGGTTGGCCTCGGGTAACACATGCACATCGCTGTAGGCCCCCAGTGGGCCGCTGCCGTACGCCACCCGGTCGCCGACCTTGAACCGCGTGACGTCCGAGCCGACCGCCTCGACCACGCCCGCGCCTTCGGCACCCAGGCCCGATGGCAACGCCGGTGGCGGATAAAGGCCGCTGCGGTAGTAGGTGTCGATGAAATTCAGGCCGATCGCCTTGTTGCTGACGCGCACCTGCTGCGGGCCGGGCTCCGCAGGCGAGTAATCAACGTACTCGAGCACTTCGGGACCGCCGTGGGAACTGAACTGGATACGTTTGGCCATCTTCACTTTCTCCTTGTCGCAGTGATGCTATTGACTTAAGGCCACCGACAAACCGGTGGCGAGGGAGCTTGCTCCCGCTCGGCTGCGAAGCAGTCGTGATTCGTCGGCGCGGTGTGCCTGCTGCGGCGCATTCGGCAAGTTTTGGGGCCGCTTCGCGACCCGGCGGGGGCAAGCTCCCTCGCCACAAGACTTTTTACCAAGCCTGCTATCGGACTCCTATGCTTGACCGTCGTCAACTGTGGCGTGGGCAAGTGCGGTGGTATCCTGTGCGCCCATTTGCCACCGGCCCGCCATACGCCGCGTAGCGTAGCCCTGATCAAGGTGATGTCATGTCCACTCGCACCGAGGCCGTGAAAGCCTACCTGCTCGACCTGCAAGACCGTATCTGCACCGCCCTGGAAACCGAAGACGGCGGCACTCGCTTCGTCGAAGATGCCTGGACCCGGCCGGCCGGTGGTGGCGGTCGCACGAGGGTGATCGAGAACGGCACGGTGATCGAAAAGGGCGGCGTCAACTTTTCCCACGTCTTCGGCAGCGGCCTGCCACCCTCCGCCAGCGCCCATCGGCCAGAACTGGCCGGGCGCGGCTTCGAAGCCTTGGGCGTGTCGCTGGTCATTCACCCGCACAACCCGCACGTGCCGACCTCCCACGCCAACGTGCGCTTCTTTATCGCCGAAAAGGAAGGCGAAGAGCCGGTCTGGTGGTTTGGCGGCGGCTTCGACCTGACGCCTTACTACGGCGTCGAGGAAGACTGCGTCCATTGGCACCGTGTCGCCGAGCAGGCCTGCGCGCCGTTCGGCCCCGAGGTGTACCCGCGCTACAAAGCCTGGTGTGACAGCTATTTCCACCTCAAGCATCGCAACGAGCCCCGGGGCATTGGCGGCCTGTTTTTCGACGACCTGAACACGTGGGATTTCGACACCTGCTTCGCCTTCATCCGCGCCATCGGTGACGCCTACATCGATGCCTACCTGCCAATCGTGCGCCGCCGCAAGCACGATGCGTTCACCGCCAAACAGCGGGAATTCCAGGAGTTTCGCCGTGGGCGCTACGTGGAATTCAACCTGGTCTACGACCGCGGCACCCTGTTCGGGCTGCAATCGGGCGGGCGTACCGAATCGATCCTGATGTCCCTGCCACCGCAAGTGCGCTGGGGCTACGACTGGAAAGCCGAGCCGGGCAGCGAAGAAGCGCGGCTGACGGAGTACTTCCTGCAGGATCGCGATTGGCTGGCGACGGCCTGAACGAGGATTGTCCATGGACCGCTACGTTGTAATGGGTAACCCGATCGGCCACAGCAAGTCGCCGTTGATCCATCGCCTGTTTGCCGAGCAGACCGGGCAAACCCTGGACTACAGCACGCTGCTGGCGCCCTTGGAGGATTTCGCCGGTTGCGCCCGAGAATTTTTCCGCGAGGGACGTGGGGCAAACGTCACGGTGCCGTTCAAGGAAGACGCCTTCCGCCTGGCCGACACCCTGACCGAGCGGGCCCAGCGGGCCGGGGCGGTCAATACGTTGAGCAAACTGGCCGACGGTCGCCTGTTGGGTGACAACACCGACGGCGCCGGGCTGGTCCGGGACCTGACCGTCAATGCCGGCTTCAGTCTCAAGGGCAAGCGCATTCTGTTGCTCGGGGCCGGCGGCGCGGTGCGCGGTGCCCTGGAACCGCTGCTGGACGAAGCGCCGGCCTCGGTGATCATCGCCAATCGCACGGTGGAAAAGGCCGAATTGCTGGCCGAGTTGTTCGCCGACCTGGGCCCGGTTTCAGCCAGCGGGTTCGACTGGCTGCAAGAACCGGTGGACCTGATCATCAACGCCACCTCCGCGAGCCTGTCGGGGGATGTGCCACCGATTGCCGCCAGCCTGATCGAGCCCGGCAAGACGGTTTGCTACGACATGATGTATGGCAAGGAACCGACCTCGTTCTGCCGCTGGGCCAAGGAACACGGCGCGGCAGTGGTGATGGATGGCTTGGGTATGTTGGCCGAGCAGGCGGGCGAAGCCTTCTTCCTGTGGCGTGGAGTTCGTCCGGACACCGCGCCGGTGCTGGCCGAGCTGCGCCGCCAGCTAGCACTCTGACCCCCTGTGGCGAGGGAGCTTGCTCCCGCTGGGCTGCGAAGCAGCCCTAAAATACTCGACATGACAGGTTTACGGGCGCTTCGCACCCGAGCGGGAGCAAGCTCCCTCGCCACGGTTAATCTTCGAAGAGGATCGGGCAGTGCTCCGCCCCTTCCAGCTTCAACAACTCCTCCACCACATGCGGCCTGGCCTTGCGCAACGTCAGGCTACGCCCCTGGCCGCGCAGGCGCCGGGCTTCCTGGTGGAGCATTTCCACCCCGGAATAATCGATGAAGTTGATCTGCTGGGCATCAATCACCACCCGCGGCGCTTGCAGCCGTTGCAACCGGACTTGCAAGTAATGGCTGGCACCAAAAAAGATCGAGCCACCCACCCGTAGGATATCTGCCCCCCCTTCGTGGGAATGGTGCACGCGCGGCTGTGAGGTGCGCTTGAGGTAAAAGAACAACGAAGCCAGCACACCGGCATAGATGGCGGTTTGCAGTTCCAGCAACAGCGTGGCCAGGCAGGTCAGGCCCATTACCACGAATTCGGCGCGGCTCACGCGGTACAACGCACGGATGCCGCGATGGTCCACCAGCCCCCAAGCGATCAGCAGAATGCTGCCGGCCATGGCCGGGATCGGGATGTGCGCGATCAATTTCGCGCCAGCCACCGCGAACAGCGCCACCCACAAGGCCGAGAACACCCCGGCCAGGGGCGAACAGGCCCCGGCTTCATAGCTGAGGCCGGAGCGGGTGAAGGAACCGGCCGACAACGACCCAGAGAAAAATCCTCCAACAATGTTGGAAAGCCCCTGCGCCCTCACCTCCTGATTCGCGTCGAGCAATTGCCCGGAACGCACCGACAACGAACGGGCGATGGACAGGCTGGTGACCAGCCCGAGCATGCCCACCGCGACGGCACCGGGCAGCAGGCGCAGGATCAACTCCAGGTCCAGCGGCAGCGGCGTGAACGGCGGCAGGCGCCCGGCGAAAGCGCTGACCAGCGCCACATGCCCGAACATCGCCGGCCACAACCAGACCACCAGGCTGCTGATGACCAAAGTTATCAACAGGCTCGGCCAACGCGGCAGCAAGCGCTTGAGCACCACGCCCAGGACCAGGGTCCCCAAGCCCAGCAGCAGCGATGGCTTATCCACAGCCCCGATGTGGCTGACCAGCATCAGCAGCCCCCTCAACGCCGTGGCTTCGTTCGGCAGGTCGAGGCCCAGCAGGTTCGGCAACTGCCCCAGGGCGATGACCACCGCCGCGCCCAGGGTGAAACCCAGCACCACCGAGTGCGAGACGAAGTTCACCAGTGCACCGAAACGCAGCAGCCCCAGCAACCATTGGAAAATACCCGCCAACACCGTCAACAGCAGGATCAAGGTGATGTAGTCCTGGCTGGCGGGGACGGCCAGCGGACTGACGGTGGCGTACAAGACGATGGAAATCGCCGCCGTGGGCCCGCAGATCAAGTGCCAGGACGAACCCCACAGGCAAGCGATCAGTACCGGCACGATCGCCGCATACAAGCCGTATTCCGGCGGCAAACCGGCAATCAGGGCGTAGGCAATGGACTGCGGCAACGCGAGAATCGCACCGCTCAGGCCGACAACAAGATCACGGCCGACACTGGCGCGGGTCTGCCGGGGCAGCCAGCTCAGGAACGGAAAGAGTGAATGGCGAGTGGGGATTGCCATGGGGCCTCAAGGATGGGGTTTGGCGCAAGAGTATCAGGCGAGTGATCACCCGTGGCGAGGGAGCTTGCTCCCGCTGGGCTGCGAAGCAGCCCCAAAATCTGAGACGGCACGACACCGTATCGGTTTTGGGAGGGCTTCGCCCTCCAGCGGGAGCAAGCTCCCTCGCCACAAGAGCAACTCACCGGCACATGGGCTTTACAGCTTGGCCTTCACCGCCGCCAGCGCATCCTTGCCATCCAGGGTCTTCACACCGTCCAGCCATTTGTCCAGGACCGCCGGGTTGGCCTTGATCCAGGCCTTGGCCGCGTCGGCGTTGCTGACCTTGTTGTTCACCACCTCGGCCATGATGCTGTTTTCCATTTCCTGGGTGAAGCTCAGGTTGGTCAGCAGCTTGCCCACATTCGGGCAGGCCTGTGCATAACCTTTGCGGGTCAGGGTATAGACACTGCCCGTGTCGCCGAAGTATTTCTCGCCGCCTTTGAGGTAGTGCATTTTCAATTGCACGTTCATCGGGTGCGGGGTCCAGCCGAGGAAGGTCACGAACTTCTGTTTCTTCACCGCCCGGGAGACTTCCGCCAGCATCGCCTGCTCACTGGATTCCACCAGTTTCCACTCGCCCATGCCGAAATCATTGGTCTTGATGATTTCTTTCAGGGAGAGGTTGGCCGGGGCGCCGGAGCCGATGCCGTAGATCTTCTTGTCGAACTTGTCGGCGAATTTGTTCAGGTCGGCAAAGTTATGCACACCAGCATCCCAGACGTAGTCCGGGACCGCCAGGGTGAACTCGGTGCCGTCCAGGTTCTTGGCCAACTGCGTGACGTCGCCATTAGCCACGAACTTGTCATAAAAGCCCTGCTGCGCCGGCATCCAATTACCCAAGAACACATCCACCTGGCCATCCTTGAGGCCACCGAAGGTGATCGGCACCGCGAGGGTGTCGACCTTGGCCTTGTAGCCCATCCCCTCCAGCAGGAAACCGGTGATGGCATTGGTGGCGGCGATATCGCTCCAGCCCGGGTCGGCCATCTTCACCGTTTCGCAGCTTTGCTCGGCCCAGGCCGAAACACTGCTCAATGCCAACAGTCCAGCGGTCAGTACTGTGGATAACTTTTGCATGGCTTGCCCCTTACGTTATTGGTTTTGGCAGGGTTGTGGATAACGGGCCTTGCGCTCCAGATCGTCGAGGTCGATGTGGTTACGCATGTACTGCTGGCTGGCGTCCACCAGCGGCTGGTGATCCCAGCTCTTGAGTTTGCCCAGGGTCAGCGCCTGGGCGACAAAACGGCGGCGGCGCTGGCTGGCGAGCACCTGTTGATGAATGGTCGAAATGTCCCACTTGGCACGCGCTTCGGCGAGAAAATCGGCGAACAGAGCCTGATGCTCAGGGGATTGGCTGAGGTTCTCCAGTTCTTTGGGGTCGCGGCGCACGTCAAACAGCAGGCACGGGTCATCTTCGCTGTAGATGAATTTCCACGGGCCGCGACGGATCATCATCAGGGGGCTGATGGTGCCTTCGGCCATGTATTCACCGAAGACTTCATCATGCCCGCCCTGCCCTTGCAGATGGGGCACCAGCGAACGGCCATCCAGCGGCAAGCCCGGTTCCAGCGTGCCGCCGGCCAGCTCCACCAGGGTCGGCAGCAAGTCGGCGGTGGACACGGCCGCGCCCACCCGGCCACTGGCGAACTGCCCCGGAGCGCTGATCAGCAACGGCACGCGGGCGGCCATTTCGAACCAGTGCATTTTGTACCAGAGGCCCTTTTCGCCGAGCATGTCCCCGTGATCGCCAGAGAACACGATGATCGTGTCGTCCAGTAGACCAGTGTCTTCCAAGGTCTGCAGCAGCTTGCCGACATTGCTGTCAATGTAGCTGCATGCGCCGAAATAGGCGCGGCGGGCATCCCGGATCTTATCCACAGGCAGCGGCTTGTCCCACAGGTCATAGACCTTCAGCAGCCGCTGGGAATGGGGGTCGAGCGTCGTTTGCGCCGGGGTCTGCGGCAAAGGGATGTCGTTGTCGTCATACAAATCCCAGAACGCCTTGGGAATCGTGTACGGGTCGTGTGGGTGGGTCATCGATACGGTGAGGCAAAACGGCTGGTCACCGTCTTCGCGGATGTGGTCGAACAGGTACTGCTGGGCCTTGAACACCACTTCTTCATCGAAATCCAGCTGGTTGGTACGCACGCACGGCCCGGCCTGCAACACCGACGACATGTTGTGATACCAACTCGGCCGCACGTCCGGCTCGTCCCAGTTCACCGCCCAGCCGTAATCGGCCGGGTAAATGTCACTGGTCAGGCGTTCTTCGTAGCCGTGCAGTTGGTCCGGCCCGCAGAAGTGCATCTTGCCGGACAGCGCCGTGCGGTAGCCGAGGCGACGCAGGTAATGGGCATAGGTCGGCACGTCCGCCGGGAAATCAGCCGCGTTGTCGTACGCACCGATCTTGCTCGGCAACTGGCCGCTCACCAGGGTGAAACGCGACGGTGCGCACAGCGGGCTGTTGCAGTAGGCGGCATCGAACACCACGCCCTCGGCGGCCAGGCGCGAGAGGTTCGGCAGCTTGATCGGCGAAGGACCGTAGATCGGCAACATTGGCGCGGCCATTTGATCGGCCATGATGAAAAGAATGTTCTTGCGCTTCATGTATTCGCGGCATTCCATAGTAGGCAGTTATGCGACATTGCTGCGATTGAGCATGTAGCCCCCGGGTTTTGGGGTAAAGCCCATGCAGGATAATGACTAGGATAAGCACAGCTTATGTATGACGCCCTGGGTAACCTGTCCCTGGAACTGTTCCGTGCCTTTGAAGCCGCGGCCCGCCAACAAAGCTTTACCGCGGCGGCGATTGAGCTGGGCACCACACAACCGGCCATCAGCCAGCAGATCAAGCGCCTGGAAGAACAGCTGGGTACGCGGTTGTTCGACCGCATCTATCGCGGGATCGAACTGACCGAGGCCGGGACCATCCTGTTCGAGCAGGTCCAGGCCGGCTTGCAGAGCATCGATGCCGGGCTGAGTGCAATCACCGCCCAGCATCAGCATGAGGTGCTGCAAGTCGCCACGGACTTCGCATTCGCCGCCTATTGGCTGATGCCGCGCCTGCATCGCTTTCACGCCGCCAACCCCCAGGTGGATGTGAGCCTGGTGACCAGCGAGCGCAACCACAACATGTTGCGCACCGATATCGACGTTGCCGTGCTGTTCGGCGACGGTCGCTTCAAACAAGGTGAAAGTCGTTGGCTATTCAGCGAAGAAGTCTTTCCGGTGTGCAGCCCGCTGCTGCTCAAGGATCGTCCCCTGCCCTTGCCCCCCCAGGCCCTGGCGGAGTTTCCGTTGCTGCACCTGCGCGCGGGCAACAGCAACAGCTGGTTCGACTGGAGTGGGGTATTCCGCGAGCTGGGCATCACGTCACCACCGGCACCCGGGCAACTGCGCTTCGACAACTACACACTACTCATCCAGGCGGCGATTGGCGGTCAAGGCGTCGCCATCGGCTGGCGGCACCTTGTGGATAACTTATTGGCCCAGGGGCTGCTGTGTCGTCCGATCGCTGAAACGGTGCTGTCGCGGCTGGGGTACTACGTGGTCCTGCCTCAGCGTAAACGGCGCGGGGGGTTGATCCGGCTGTTTGTGGACTGGTTGATGGAAGAACAGGCTAACAGTGCTGAATCGCTCACGGGGTTGCCGTTGCCTTCGATTGCGGTTTGAGGCCGTGGCGAAAGCCATGTTTTAGGGCTGCTTCGCAGCCCAGCGGGAGCAAGCTCCCTCGCCACGGATGGGGATGTCGACAGCTAGTGGGCGGCCACAAAGCTGACATGCTCGCCCACATGCAGGTTCAGGCGCATCTCATCGGCGATGCCGACCGCCACCCGGTTGAGCCGCTCCAGGGATTCGGCCATGCCGGGTTCGAGGCTGGTACTGACCTGGCTGAAATGCTCGATGCCCAGGCCAGGCGCGGCATAGGGGGCGTTGATCAAGGTCCACTGCAAGGTGCTGTTCTTCAGGGCATCGAGCACTTCTTCGGCGGCATGACGCTGCAAATCGTCGTCCGTCGGCTCCTCGTCGAGCATCGCAAAGTCGCCCACCAGGAACAGCCGGGGAATATTCACCGCCTGCATGCCAGCAATCAGTGCATCGACGGCCAATACTTGCTCCACCGGGCCGGGAATCAGTGTGCGCTCCACTTGTTCGCTGTTCATCGGCAACCCCGGTGCGTTCAGCAGACACACCACGGCGCTGGCACCGGCAACACTTTGCTTGACCCGCTCGGGATCGAAAAGATCACCGGTCTTGGTCCGCAGGCCCGGGCGTGGAGCCAGCGCAGTAAGATCGTCGAGAATGGCGATGACTTCGTGCTGGCGCCGCAGCATTTCAGCCATCAACGCACTGCCGAGGCTGCTCATGGCACCATAGAGCACCACTTTGATGACCGGGGTTTCGGCGTTTTTCATGGCTGTTTTCCTCTTTAATCCCGCCTGTAAAGGCTCTGACCCGCGGCAAACGGCGAGGGTTCGGCCTCTTTTCAAGGAGTGACAGATGCAGCGGATCAAGGGCTACCACGCCCACGTGTATTTCGACGCCAACACCCTCGACCAGGCGCGGGCCCTGTGCGAGGAAGCGGCGCAACTGTTTGCGCTGAAAATGGGCCGTGTCCATCAACGCCCGGTCGGCCCGCATCCGGACTGGAGCTGTCAGCTGGCATTCGACCCGCAGTACATTGGCGTGGTCTTGCCGTGGCTGGCGCTCAATCGCAAAGGGCTGGTGATTTTCATGCACCCGGAGACCGGCGATGACCTGATCGACCACACCGAGCATGCGATCTGGATGGGGGCGGTGCGGCCGTTGGATCTTTCGGTGTTTAAGGCAAGCACCTGATTGCTTTGTTTAAACCAGAGACATGGTTCTGTGGCGAGGGGATTTATCCCCGCTGGACTGCGCAGCAGGCCCAAAAGGACAGAATGCACTCTCCAGATATTGCAGAATGACGGGTTTCAGGGCCGCTTCGCGCCCCAGCGGGGATAAATCCCCTCGCCACAGGAATGCTGCTTAATAGGTCATCATCTGCGGCTCGTCACCCATTTACCCTGCGAAAGCTTGCTGAAAGCTAGCGCGATTAGGATCACCACACTTCCGGCAAAAGACCGGTCGGCCAAAAGCGAGCTTTCAAGGCTCGTTCGGCCCTTTTAACAACAACAATGGTGATTCTGATGTCCGCTGCTATCCGTCCCGCTGCACCCACTCCATCCGTCCCCCTCGTGCTCTGCATCTCGCGCTGACCCGTCCGGTTCGCCTTTCATAGCCGCGCCACGCCTGGAGTATTTCCCATGCTGACTTTCCTTGGCTTCGCCATGGTCATCACGTTCATGTTCCTGATCATGACCAAGCGCCTGTCCGCGCTGATCGCCTTGATCATCATCCCGATCCTGTTCGCCCTGTTCGGCGGTTTTGCACCGAAAATCGGTCCGATGATGCTCGAAGGCATCACCAAGCTCGCCCCGACCGGGGTGATGCTGATGTTCGCAATTCTGTATTTTGCCCTGATGATCGACTCCGGCCTGTTCGACCCGGCCGTGCGCAAGATCCTCAAGCTGGTCAAGGGCGACCCGTTGAAAGTTTCGGTCGGTACCGCCGTTCTGGCGCTCGTCGTTTCCCTTGATGGTGACGGCGCGACCACTTACATGATCTGCGTGGCGGCGATGCTGCCGCTCTACAGCCGTATCGGCATGAGCCCACGCATCATGGCTGGCCTGATCATCCTCGCCGGCGGCGTGATGAACATGACCCCGTGGGGCGGTCCTACTGCCCGGGCGGCCAGTGCGTTGCATGTCGATCCGTCCGACATTTTCGTGCCGATGATTCCGGCGATGCTGGCCGGTGTGGTGGCGATCCTGGCGATTTCCTACATGTACGGTAAACGCGAACGCGCTCGCCTGGGTGAATTGCACCTGGTGGGTGATGAAATCGACCACAGCGAAATCAGCGTTTCCCAGTTCCCGGACGCCCGTCGTCCGAAGCTGATCTGGTTCAACGGCGCGTTGACCCTGGGCCTGATGTGCACCCTGATCGCCGGCCTGTTGCCGCTGCCGGTGCTGTTCATGGTGGCCTTCAGTATCGCGATGATCGTCAACTACCCGTGCCTGCAACAGCAGAAGGATCGCGTTGCGGCCCACGCCGGCAGTGTACTGGCGGTGGTCGGGCTGATTTTCGCGGCTGGTATCTTCACCGGCATCCTGTCCGGCACCGGCATGGTCGACGCCATGTCCAAGAGCCTGCTGGCGGTCATCCCGGAATTCCTGGGTCCTTACCTTGCGGTCATCACTGCACTGGTAAGCATGCCGTTCACTTTCTTCATGTCTAACGATGCATTTTATTACGGGGTGTTACCGGTTCTCGCCGAAGCCGCCAGCCACTACGGCATCACCGCTGTCGAAATGGCCCGTGCCTCGATCGTCGGCCAGCCCGTCCACCTGTTAAGCCCGCTGGTTCCGTCGACTTACCTGCTGGTGGCGCTGGCCGGGATCGAGTTCGGCGATCACCAACGCTTCACCCTGAAGTGGGCAGTATTGGTTTGCCTGTGCATAATGTTCGCCGCGTTGCTGATGGGGATTTTTCCGCTGTTCAGCACTCTATAAAAGCAATGCCTGCTGCGTCGCTCGTCGGCGCGGCTTAACACTCGCTCAAAGGAACTCACATGGAATGGCTGACCAACCCGGAAATCTGGGTTGCCTTCTTCACCTTGACCGCCCTGGAAATTGTCCTGGGCATCGACAACATCATCATGATTTCGATCCTGGTCAGCCGCATGCCCAAGCACATGCAGGCGCGCACCCGGATCTTCGGCCTGGCGCTGGCCATGGTCACACGGATCCTGTTGCTGCTGTCCATCACCTGGGTCATGCGCCTGACCGCCGATCTGTTCGAAGTGTTCGGCCAGGGCATCTCCGGACGTGACCTGATCCTGTTCTTCGGCGGCCTGTTCCTGCTGTGGAAAAGCTCCCAGGAGATGTACCACGCGCTGGAAGGCGAAGATGAAACCAACGAGGCGCCTTCGGGCAAGGGCGGCAATTTCATCTACACCATCATCCAGATCGCGATCATCGACATCGTGTTCTCCCTGGACTCGGTCATCACCGCCGTCGGCATGGTTTCCCATGTGCCGGTGATGGTGGCGGCGATCATCGTCGCCGTGCTGGTGATGATGCTGGCCTCGGCGACCATCAGTGAGTTCATCGACAAGCACCCGTCGCTGAAGATGCTGGCGCTGTCGTTCCTGCTGGTAGTGGGTACCGTGCTGATCGCCGAGTCGTTCGACGTGCATGTGCCAAAAGGCTACGTCTACTTCGCCATGGCGTTCTCCCTGGCGGTGGAAGCCGTCAACATCAAGATGCGCACTGCGATTGCACGCAAGCGCAAACAGCAGGACCCGGTGAAACTGCGCAAGGATATGCCGGGTCAGTAATGGCGTGGGGCATTTGAATGAAGGGGCTCTTTGGAGCCCCTTTTTCATGCCGGTATGAAAGTGGCCCGCTCCCACAAGCCCGCGCTCGCCTGATCGATATAGGAGGCTTCAAGATCGTCGGCGTATTTCTATGACAGTTTTGTTTCAAACGATTCTTTAGCTGTGCAATGCTGGCGCCCGAACCGTTCGCCAACTACAGCTTAAGTACAAGAAAGAAGAATGTGGCATCGTCAATTTGTCCCTTTGGGACGCTAACAGGGGGCTCCTCATGCTGACCCTGCTGAATTTGCTCTCCGCCGTCGCCCTGCTGATCTGGGGCACGCATATCGTGCGTACCGGCATCTTGCGGGTCTATGGCTCGAACCTGCGCCATGTCATCGGCCAGAACATGTCCCGGCGCTGGCTGGCCTTTGTCGCGGGCATCATGGTCACGGCCATGGTCCAGAGCAGCAACGCCACGGCCATGCTCGTCACCTCGTTCGTCGGCCAGGGCCTGATGGCGCTGACCCCGGCCCTGGCGACCATGCTCGGCGCCGATGTCGGCACCGCGCTGATGGCACGGGTGCTGACCCTCGACCTGTCGTGGCTGTCGCCGCTGCTGATTTTCCTCGGGGTGATTTTTTTCCTGTCGCGCAAACAGACCCGCGTCGGGCAAATGGGTCGGGTCGGCATCGGCCTGGGCCTGATCATCCTGGCCCTGCAATTGATCGTCGAAGCCGCGACGCCCATCACCCATGCCCAGGGCGTGAAAGTGATCTTCGCCTCGCTGACGGGCGACATCCTGCTCGATGCGTTGGTCGGCGCGATGTTCGCGATGATCTCCTACTCCAGCCTGGCGGCCGTGCTGCTGACCGCCACACTGGCCGGGGCCGCGGTGATCAGCCTGCCGGTGGCCATCGGCCTGGTGATTGGCGCCAACATTGGTAGCGGCGTCCTGGCCTTTCTCAGCACCAGCATGCAGAACGCCGCCGGGCGCCAGGTGGCGTTGGGCAGCCTGTTGTACAAGCTGATCGGCCTGTTGCTGATCATTCCGGTACTCGATCCGCTGGTGGGCTGGCTGGACAGCCTGGATTTCAGCCCCCAGGAAACCGTCATTGGTTTCCATCTGCTCTATAACACCGTGCGTTGCCTGGTGCTGCTGCCCAGCGTCGGCCCCATGGCGCGGCTCTGTGCCTGGTTGCTGCCGGAACGTCTGGACACCAACGGCACGGCCAAGCCGCGACATCTGGACCCTACCGCCCTCGCCACTCCGAGCCTGGCGCTGGCGAACGCGGCCCGGGAAACCCTGCGTATCGGCGACCTGATCGAAAACATGCTCGAAGCCATGCTGGACGTGCTGCGCGGCCAGCAGACCGCGGTGACCCAGGACGTGCGGCGCATGAGCGATGACGTCGAGGCGCTGTGCAGTGCAATCAAGTTGTACATGGCGCAAATGCCCCGTGAAGACCTCAGCGAACAGGACAGCCGCCGCTGGGCGGAGATCATCGAACTGGCGATCAACCTGAAACTGGCCAGCGACCTGATCGAGCGCATGTTGCGCAAGGTCCAGCAACAGAAGACCTCACAACGTCGCTCCTTTTCCGACGTGGGCCTGGAGGAATTGGCGGGGCTGCACAGTCACTTGATCGCCAACTTGCGGCTGGGGCTGTCGGTATTTCTCAGTGCCGACCGGGAAAGCGCCCGTCAGTTGCTGCGTGAGAAACGTCGCTTTCGGGCGCAGGAACGGCGCATGGCCCATGCCCACGTCAGCCGCTTGCAGCGCAAGATCGTGCAAAGCCTGGAGACCAGCTCCCTTCACTTGGAGCTGATTGCCGACATGAGGCGCCTCAATTCGCTGTTTTGCGGCAGTGCCTATGTGGTCCTGGAGACCGCCGAGATCGGCGCACTGGCGGCGGATGAAATTAGCGACATCACCCATTCGCCGTGAACGACTGGCGCATTGGTCAGTCAGTAACATTGGCTCGGGCCTGAAACCGTTCACCGGCCCGCCTGCTCCCGTTGTCATGAATACCGCATAGATTCGATGGGGGGAGCGAGCCGACTCCGGGCGACGATCCGCCGATGACGGCCTGCCCGGCACCATGGACCTCCACTCAGCCGCCAGGAAGCCCTTATGCGTTGTCTGTTGTTCGCCTTTCTTTTACTCGGCTCACTGCCCGTGGTCGCCCTGGACCGGTTCCAGGTCGAAGGCTATACGTTGCCCAACGGCATGCAGCTGATGCTCAAGCCGGGCAGCGAGCGCGGGCATGTGGCGATCCGCTTGGTGGTCGGCGTGGGCCTGGACGACTTCAGTTGCGCCGACAAGGAACTGCCGCATCTGCTCGAACACCTGCTGTTCAGCGGCGTCGATGAGAGCGGTGAAGGCGGCCTGGAAGAGCGCATGCAGGCCTTGGGTGGCGAGTGGAATGCCTTCACGAGCAACGCCGACACTACGTTCGTGATCGAGGCGCCAGCACGCAATCAACGCAAGATCCTGGACCTGCTGCTGGCGCTGTTGACCCGCACCCGCATCGATGAAAAAGCCCTGGAGGCGGCCAAGCGGGTGGTTGAACGCGAGGACGGCGGCCACTACACCCACCTGCAACGCTGGCTCGATCACCAGGACCTGGGCCACAAGGCCAGCAACCAGTTGGCGGTTGAGCTGGGCCTGCGCTGCGCGGAACGGGCCGAGGTCGAGCGCCATACCCTCGCCCGACTCGAACAAGTGCGCAAGGCCTGGTATGCACCGAACAACATGACCCTGATCGTGGTCGGCGACCTCGACCGACTGTTGCCGGCCTACCTGGAGCGCGCCTTTGGCGAACTCGAGCCGGTGGAGCCCAGCCCACACGAGGCGCTGCCGCAGATCCGCTACAAGGCGGTCACCAAGCGCAACCTGATCCATGGCCTGGTCGGCAATAGCGCCAAGCTTCATTGGCTGTTCCCGGAGCCGGTGCTGGATGAGCAGCATGACGAAACCTTCGACCTGCTCAAGGATTACCTGGACTGGGCGCTCTATCGCCAATTGCGCCTGGCCCGTGGCTTGTCCTACGGGCCGTGGACCGAACGCGAGGTGTTCGGCGGCGTCGGCTTCTTCAGCCTGAACGCGGACCTGTCCCGCGAAGACTTGCCCGAAGCCGAACAGGCGCTGGAAGAACTGCGCAAGAGATTGCTCAAGGATGGCCTGGACCCCGCCGATTTCGTGCGCATCAAACGTGCGGCCATTGCCCATCAGTCCTGGGCGGTTCAAGGCAACAGCGCACTGGCCGATTACTACTGGGGCGCCCTGGGCGATTATGAAGACGGCCGTTTCGCCAACCCGGCCCTGCGCCTGCAGGAGGTAAGCCTGGAACAGGCCAACGTGGCCCTGCGCGAACTGCTCAAGGACCCGGGTTACCTGCGCATCGAAAAGCCGTTGCTCAGTGACGATGAGCTCGTCTGGGGGCTGGGCGGTCTGTTGGGGGTGCTGTTGCTTGGGTTGGTGGTGTGGCAAGTGCGTCGGCGGGCCCGACCAGAATCTGGTTGATCCGCCCTGTGTGCGAGCTTGCTCGCGATAACTCCAGCCCAGGGCAACTCAAATCCCGTGGCGAGGGAGCTTGCTCCCGCTCGGCTGCGCAGCAGGCGCAAACCGGGCGATGCGATTTACCTGGATAAATGCTGGGGCCTGCTTCGCAGGCCAGCGGGAGCAAGCTCCCTCGCCACAAAAGAGCATCACGGCACGCGTCGCGATCCTCGCCATGTCACCGCCCTGACGATACTCTGTCAGGGATATTTCCTACGACTTACTGTGAAACCACCGCATGCAAAACCTGACGGTCTATATCCAGCGCCTCCTTGAATTGATGAAGCGCTATCCAGGGGTCATTGCGCTCGGTGGCTTCATTTCCGGGGTCGGCAGCTTCATGCTGGTGGATCGCCAGCAGGGCCTGGCGACCTGGATCGCCATCATGATGCTGGTGAGCTGGCTCTGGCTGATGGTCGAGAACAGCATGACCCGGCTGTTCACGCGGATTTTCAAACGGGAAATCCCCCAGCCGCTGCTGCGCTACGCCACGCAGATGATTCACCAGGAAAGCCTGTTTTTCGTCCTGCCGTTTTTCTTCATCACCACCACCTGGAACAGCAGCCAGCTGATTTTCACCGGCCTGCTGACGATCGCGGCGCTGATCTCGATCACTGACCCGCTGTACTACAAATGGCTGGCGCCTCGGCGCTGGGCGTTCCTGGCCTTGCACACGCTGACGCTGTTCGCCGCCCTGCTCACCGCGCTGCCGGTAATCCTGCACCTGACCACCGACCAAAGCTTCAAGCTGGCGCTGGGCATTGCGATGCTGCTGTCGTTTCCCAGCCTGGCCTCGATCTTCCCGATCCGCACCGTGCGCAACGCCCTCGCCATTTTGTGTATCACCGTCGGGATTGGCGCCGCCGGCTGGGTGCTGCGCTCCTGGGTGCCACCGGCCACGCTGTGGATGACCGAAGTGGCGATCAGCACCCAACTGGAAGATCGCACGCCGGGCGCCAGCCTCAAGGAAGTCAGCGCGGCCCAGATTCGCGGCAACGGCCTGTACGCCTACACCGCGATCAACGCGCCACGTGGGCTCGACGAGCGGATCTATCACGTCTGGCAGTTCAACGGTAAGGAAGTGGATCGTATTGCCCTGGACATCCATGGCGGACGCAAGGAAGGCTATCGCGCCTGGACCCACAAGCAGAACTTCCCGGACGACCCGACAGGCAAATGGCAGGTGCGGGTGCTGACGGAAAATGGCCAGATGATCGGTGTGCTGCGTTTCAACGTGAGCGCCGCTGCACCGGCAGCAAAATGATGGCGATTGTGCTATCAGGTAGCGCTGTTCAAGCCAAACGAGCATGGAGCTTATGACCCCCAGCCCCCACATGGGCAGTGCCCGACTCGACACGTCCGGCTCGCCGGCGCAGCTGTGGATCAGCGGCGACTGGACGCTGGCCCATTACCCACAGCTCAAGCGCCTGGCCGAATCGCTGCGCGGCCGGTACGACGAAAACACCCTGATCGACCTCAACGGCCTCGGTGCCCTCGACACCGCCGGGGCATCGTTATTGGTGGAACTGCTGGGCTCCGAACGGCTGGGCAAGACTACCGAGCACCCCGATTGCAGCTTACCGGCCGCCGAGCGGGCGTTGTTGCAGACGGTCTATTGCTCGCTGACGGACTTCTGTGTGCCGGTGAAAGAGCCGCAGGTCAGCGTGCTGACACAACTGCTGACCCGTATCGGCCGCGCCGTGGAAAAAGTCTGGCAAGACACCCTGCAACTGCTGGGTTTTGTCGGCCTGATTCTGGAAACCCTGGCCCGCAACCTGTTTCGCCCCAGGCGCTGGCGCATGACAGCGATGGTCGTTCACATCGAACAGACCGGCCTGGACGCAGCCCCCATCGTCGCCCTGCTGACGTTCCTGGTGGGCGCAGTGGTGGCCTTTCTCGGCGCAACGGTGCTGGCCGATTTCGGCGCCAGCATCTTTACCGTGGACCTGGTGGCCTTCTCGTTCCTGCGTGAATTCGGCGTGTTGCTGACGGCGATCCTCATGGCGGGCCGCACCGCCAGCGCGTTCACCGCGCAGATTGGCTCGATGAAGGCCAACGAAGAAATCGACGCGATCCGCACCCTGGGCCTCGATCCGGTCGAGTTGCTGGTGATTCCACGGGTACTGGCGCTGTTGGTGGCGCTGCCGATGCTGACCTTCCTGGCCATGCTCTCGGGCATTATCGGTGGCGGCGTGGTTTGCGCTTTGTCGCTGGGTATTTCACCGGCCATGTTCCTCACGCTGTTGCAGTCGGACATTGGCGTGCAGCATTTCCTGGTGGGGATGGTCAAGGCGCCGATCTTTGCCTTCCTGATCGCTGCCGTGGGTTGCCTGGAAGGTTTCAAGGTCAGTGGCAGTGCCGAATCGGTCGGGGCTCACACCACGTCCAGCGTGGTGCAGTCGATTTTCGTGGTGATTGTGCTCGATGCCGTGGCCGCGCTGTTTTTCATGGAGATGAATTGGTGAGCCAACCCTTGCGACCGCCCACCGAGACGGTGATTCAAGTGCGCGGCCTGTGCAATCGCTTTGGCCGCCAGAGCGTGCATGAAAACCTCGACCTGGACGTGTACAAGGGCGAGATCCTTGCCGTGGTCGGCGGCTCCGGCAGCGGCAAATCGGTGCTGCTGCGCAGCATCGTCGGCCTGAACCGACCCAGCGAAGGTTCCGTGCGGGTGTTCGGCGAGGACTTGCCGAGCCTGCCCCCGGAACAACGTTCACGGGTGGAACGGCGCTTTGGCGTGTTGTTCCAGAAAGGCGCGCTGTTCTCATCATTGACCGTGACAGAAAACGTCGCCCTGCCGCTGATCGAACACGCCGGGCTCAGCCGGGCCGACGCCGAGCACTTGGCGGCTGTGAAGCTGGCCTTGGCCGGCCTGCCGTTATCGGCCGCCGACAAATACCCCGCCTCGCTGTCCGGCGGCATGATCAAGCGCGCCGCCCTGGCCCGTGCGCTGGCCCTGGACCCGGACATTCTGTTTCTCGACGAACCCACCGCCGGCCTCGATCCCATCGGTGCGGCGGCGTTCGACCAGTTGATCCTGACACTGCGCGATGCCCTGGGCCTGAGCGTGTTCCTGGTCACCCACGACCTGGACACCCTCTACACCATCACGGACCGGGTGGCGGTACTGGCGCAGAAAAAAGTACTGGTGGCCGATGTCATCGACAAGGTGTCGGAAACCGACGACGCCTGGATTCACGAATACTTCCATGGCCCTCGCGGCCGCGCGGCGTTATCGGCCGCTACACAATCGAACGAGGTTTGACATGGAAACCCGAGCCCATCATGTGCTGATCGGCCTATTCACCGTCATTGTGGTGGCTGGCGCCCTGTTGTTTGGCCTGTGGCTGGCCAAGTCCAGCGTGGACAGCGAGTTCAAGGATTACGAAGTGGTGTTCAACGAGGCCGTCAGCGGCTTGTCCCGGGGCAGCTCGGTGGAATACAGCGGGATCAAGGTCGGCGACGTCGTCAACCTGCGCCTGGACCCGAACGACCCGCGCCGGGTTCTGGCGCGGGTACGCTTGAGTGGGGAAACGCCAATCAAGCAAGACACCCAGGCCAAGCTGGCACTGACCGGCATTACCGGCACCTCGATTATCCAGCTCAGTGGCGGTACGCCCCAGAGCCCGGCACTGACCGGGCACGACGGGGAACCGCCAGTGATCATCGCCGCGCCCTCGCCTATTGCCCGCCTGCTCAACAACAGCGATGACTTGATGACCAGCATCAACCTGCTGCTGCACAACGCCAATGAGGTGTTTTCTTCGGACAACGTCCAAAGCCTGGGCAAGACGCTCGAGCACCTGGAACAAACCACCGGGGTCATTGCCGAGCAGCGCGGCGATATTCGCCAGGCCATGCAGCAACTGGCGTCCATCGGCAAACAGGCCAGCGCCACGCTGGAACAGACCACGGCGTTGATGCGCAACGCCAATGGTTTGCTCAACGACCAGGGCAAACAGGCGTTCGGCAACGCCGGCCAGGCCATGCAGTCCCTGGCTCGCAGCACCGCGACCCTCGACAAACTGCTGAACGACAATCGCGATTCGTTGAATAACGGCATGCAGGGCCTCAATGCCCTGGCGCCAGCCGTGCGTGAACTGCGCGAAACCCTGAGCGCCCTGCGGGGAATCTCCCGGCGCCTGGATGCCAACCCCAGCGGCTATTTGCTGGGCAACGACAAGGACAAGGAGTTCACGCCATGAAGCCGTGCAACCGGTTTATCCGCCCTATTCTCTTACTGGCAGGATTGCTCCTGGTGGGCGGTTGCTCGATTTTGCCCAAGGCCGAACCCTCGGATGTGTATCGCTTGCCCGTCACCCAGGCCCCCGCGTCTGCGGGCCCGGCGGTGAGCTGGTCGCTGCGCCTGGCCAGCCCCCAGGCCAGCGAGGTGCTCAACAGCCCGAAAATCGCGGTGATCCCCCAAGGCAATCTGTTCAGCAGCTACGCCGCCTCGCGCTGGAGCGACCCTGCCCCCGTGCTGCTGCGCAACCGCCTGCTCGATGGCTTCGCCCAGGATGGGCGTGTCAGGTTGTTGAGCGTCGCCGACAGCAACCTGCAAGCGGATCTGGAACTGGGCGGGCAATTGCAGGCGTTCCAGACCGAATACCTGGGCACTGCGGCCAGCGTGGTGATTCGCCTGGACGCGCTGCTGGTGCGCGGCTTCGACCAGCGCATCCTGGCCAGTCGCCGTTTTGAAGTGCGCCAGCCGTTGAGCGATGTGAAAGTACCGGCGGTGGTGGAAGGCTTTGGCCGGGCCAGTGACCGGCTGACCGCCGAGGTGGTGAACTGGACGTTGGAGCAGGGCCAGCGCTTTGTAACGCCGGCGCCCTGAAACCTCAGCCAAAGAACCAGTAGCAGACGCCGATCGCCGACAGAACCCCCGCCAGCTCGGCCAACAGCGCGCAACCCACGGCGTGGCGCGCCCGCTGGATGCCGACGGCGCCGAAGTACACCGCCAGCACGTAGAACGTGGTCTCGGTGCTGCCCTGGATAGTCGCCGCCACCAGGGCCGGGAAGCTGTCCACGCCGGACGTCTTCATGGTCTCGATCAACATCGCCCGGGCGGCGCTGCCGGAGAACGGTTTGACCATGGCGGTCGGCAAGGCATCGACAAAACGCGTGTCCCAGCCGGCCCACTCCACCAGGTGCCGAATGCCGTCGAGGCCGAAATCCAGCGCCCCCGAAGCCCGCAGCACGCCGACGGCGCAGAGCATCGCCACCAGGTACGGCAGCAGGTTCTTGGCAACGTCGAAGCCCTCCTTGGCGCCTTCGATGAAGGCCTCGTACACCTTGACCTTGCGCAGCGCGCCCACCACCAGGAACAGGATGATCAGGCCAAACAGGGTCAGGTTGCCCAGGATCGATGACAGCCCCGCCAGAGCCGTGGCCGAGAGCGTCGCCAGCAACGCCATGAAGCCGCCCAGCGCCAGCGCTCCCGGAATCAGGTAAGCCAGCACCACCGGATCCCAGAGACGCAGGCGCTGCATGAACGCCACGGACAGCAGTCCCATCAGGGTCGAGCCGCTGGTGGCGATCAGGATCGGCAGGAACACCAGGGTCGGGTCCGGCGCGCCTTGCTGTGCGCGGTACATGAAGATCGTCACCGGCAGCAGCGTCAGCGACGAGGCGTTGAGCACCAGGAACAGGATCTGCGCATTGCTGGCAATAGTCGGGCTGGGATTGAGATCTTGCAGGGCGCGCATGGCCTTGAGGCCGATGGGGGTGGCTGCGTTGTCCAGTCCCAGACCGTTGGCGGCGAAGTTGAGGGTGATCAGGCCGATCGCCGGGTGGCCGGCAGGCACTTGCGGCATCAAGCGCAAGAACAGCGGCCCGAGGGCCTTGGCCAGCCAGTCGACGATGCCGGCCTTTTCGGCGATGCGCAGGAAGCCCAGCCACAGGGTCAAGGTGCCGAACAGCAGGACCATGACCTCCACCGACAACTTGGCCATGGCGAAAATGCTTTCCACCATGGCCGCGAAGATCCCGGCGTTGCCGCCGATCAACCACTGCGCCAGCGCCGACACGGCAGCCACGATAAAGAAGCCAAGCCACAGGCCATTGAGCATCAGTTAAATCCCCCGAAGATGCCGCGAATGATAGCGGGGCTGGCAGAAACGACAAACCCCGGATTGCTCCGGGGTTTGCTTGGCACTGCGCAAGGGCTGACAAAATGCCTATGGCAGAATCCCGTGGGAGCCGGGGTTGTTCAGGCACTTTGCTGCTAGCCCAAACTCCCACAATGAATCTCAACGGCTGGAAGGCTCCCCTGCTGGCAGCGGCTCCTTGCTGCGCCAGTGCGGCAGGGAGTTCCAGTAGCGCTGGCCCTTGGCATCGTCGTACATGCCTTCCCAGCGAGCGATGACCAGCACGGCCAGGGCGTTGCCGATGACGTTCAGCGCGGTACGGGCCATGTCCATGATGCGGTCCACACCGGCAATGAAGGCCAGGCCTTCCAGCGGAATGCCCACGCTGCCCAAGGTCGCCAGCAGCACCACGAACGACACGCCCGGCACACCGGCGATGCCTTTGGAGGTGACCATCAAGGTCAGCACCAGCAGCAATTGCTGGCTGATGGACAGGTCGATGCCGTACAGCTGGGCGATGAAAATCGCCGCGATGCTCTGGTACAGAGTCGAACCGTCGAGGTTGAACGAATAACCGGTGGGCACCACGAAGCTGCAGATGGCTTTCGGCGCGCCGTAGGCTTCCATCTTCTCGATCACGCGTGGCAGCACGGTTTCGGAACTGGCGGTGGAATAGGCCAGCACCAGCTCATCCTTGAAGATGCGCATCAGCTTGAGCACCGAGAAGCCGAACAGGCGGGCGATCAGGCCCAGCACCACGAAGGCAAAGAAGGCGATGGCGACGTAAACCAGGATCACCAGCTTCGCCAGCGGCAGCAGCGAGGCGAAACCGAAGTTGGCAACGGTCACCGCGATCAGGGCGAACACGCCGATGGGGGCGTATTGCATGATCATGTGGGTGACCTTGAACATGCTTTCCGACACGCCCTGGAACATTTTCACCAGCGGATCGCGCAGGTCCGATTGCAGGCTGGACAGGCCCAGGCCAAACAATACGGAGAAGAAAATGATCGGCAGCATCTCGCCACGCGCAACGGCGGCGAAGATGTTCGACGGGATCAGGTTGAGGATGGTCTGGATGAACGCATGTTCATGCTGGACTTCCGCGGCCGTGGCCTGGTACTTGGAGATATCCACCGTACCCAGGGTGCTCATGTCGATGCCGCTGCCCGGCTGGAAGAAGTTGGCCAGCAGCAGGCCGACGACGATGGCGATGGTGGTGACGACTTCGAAGTAAAGGATGGTCTTGAGACCGATGCGCCCGAGCTTCTTGGCATCACCGACCCCGGCGATGCCGACGATCAGCGAGGAAATCACGATCGGGATCACGATCATCTTGATCAGACGGATAAAGATATCGCCCGCCGGTTGCAGCACATTGCTGATCCACCAGGCCTTCTCGGCACTGAAATGGTTGAGCAGCGCGCCCAATGCAATCCCGAGCACCAGACCGATGAGGATCTGCCAGGCGAGGCTTAGTCGTGCCTTCTTCATATTGTTACCCTTACTTCAGTTGGACTCGGACAGTGGCGCGAATGGATCGTCGATGACGAAAAACACTCATGCCCCTGCCCCCGTATAAGGTCACCCCGAGCGCGTTAGCGGCTTACTGGCAGGCGAAAAAAGGCGCAACTATTGCGATGCAAGGGGGGCTCGTCTAATGCCATAAACGCCTACCCCATGCCGAATCGGCATGAGATTTTTCAAACGAAACCCGCCTTCCAAGCGGTTCGAATGCGACATTTATGCAGGCATAAGTGCCGTGAACCGGCCGTTTCAGCGTAGCTGGGCTTTCTCTCGCAAGTGTGGGGAACCGATGAAACGGCAGCGACTCAAGACGCGGCCCATGGGAGAAATTACCTCGGCATTCTCCGATATACGGTTGGGCAAAGGGGGATAAATCGGCGGAAGGAGACAAAATGCCGCATCGCCGAGGGACTTGCCGCGGCCAATCCACCCACCGCTCTGGCGCACGCATTTTGCGAACAAGAAGCTCTACGCAAGTTCGCCAAGCCGCGATGGCTTGGCGAACTTGCGTCGCAGCTTTTACCTGACCCGGCCCTTTCGCAAGCACCCCTTGTGCCCGTAGGTCACTCCGACTCTCATCAGTCAGAACGTCCCAGCCCCTTGGTCATGCACCGGCCCTCCTCGGGCTGTGCAGCAGAGAAAAGCAGGGCTGCTTTTCCCATTTTCAGAATCAGTACCAGTTCGGATCTTTCTTGAGTTGTTCCATTAACAGTTTCTGCATACCTTCATCGGGCTTGCCGAGAAATCGGTAGTCGGCATGCCGCGTCGGGGACTTGTCGGCTGGCAACCCCGCAGGGACTTCCACCAACATGGCATAGGCTTCGTCCTTGTCGAAACTGAAGGCGACGATCAGACGCTTGCTGCGACACGTTGCCTGGGTTTCACACAGCGGCCCCACCAAATACTTGTCGCCATCTTCTTCGACAGCATTCATCTGGTCCGAATCGCCCGTCAGGTTCATCACCCATTCGGGTAGACGTTCTTCCTTTTTCACGACGTGCTGCCAGGTCTCGCGATATTGCGCGTCGGCCTGCAGCAACTGGTTGACGCGCATCTGCCCGTCATTGGCAGCCATTGCCACGGCACTGCCGCCCAGCAACAGGGCGGCGGCCAGTCCTCTGAATGTAACGCTCATGGTCAGCCTCGGCCACGACGGCCAAAGAAGAAGGAAGCGATGAACATCACCAGGAACACAACAAAGAGAATCTTGGCGATGCCCGTGGCGGTGCCTGCGATACCACCGAAGCCCAGTACGGCGGCGATGATGGCAATGATCAGGAAGGTAATTGCCCAGCTCAACATGGTGATTCTCCTTACGCTTTTCTATTTAGTGAAGGTCTTGCGGTGATGGTTCCGGCGCAATGGACGACCGGTTCATCGGGTTAAAACACCCAGCGCTCTTCACGCGGCATGGCGCTCAATGGCTGGGCCTGGTCGACATCCATCATGCGCATTGAAGCGGACGCTTCCTCAACGCTGCTGACGGCACTGAAATGGGTCTGTGGGGCACGGTGAATCGAAACCTGTGGCGCTTGAGGCTGTTGGTTCTGACACCAAAGCAACCATTGCTGGCCCGTTACAAGGGTGACCAGCAGCGCCAAGGCAGCCCATGCGCCCTGCTGGACGTGCAGGGAAGAGAGGCGCAATGGGGCGGCACTTTTGAAGTGGGCGAAGCCAAATTGAGTGACACTTTGACGATTCATCCTGGAATTCCTCCCCACCCGAGTGCGGTGATCTGGTTGAGGCGCGCTACGCCACGTTGATCAGAGCATTGCAGTCGCCGTGCCAGGATTTTTTGTCAGATAAAAACCTTTAAAATCAATAAGTTAATAAATAAGTGCAACATACCGGGAGCGCATCCTGCACGATGACGCAGGCGTCGGTCGTGCGTATTGCACGAATCAGCAGGAAAAGTCGTTAGATTGTTTTTGAATTGGCTGTCAGACACAGCTGTCGGAATGAGCGATGCGAACCGTCCGAACCGGACGATTCGTAAAAAAAGGAACTCAAATCAGGCTTTTAGGAGTCAGACGTCCACAGGGCCATTCTTGATGAGTAATATCCCCTCAGAATCGACCATGCAACTTGCCCGATTTTTCTGACACTAACCAACATCATTCATTAAAGGAGCGTAGGAAAAATGGAATCCGCCACTGAGCACCAAGGCCGCATTCTGCTGGTAGACGACGAGTCCGCCATCCTGCGTACATTCCGATACTGCCTGGAAGACGAAGGCTACAGCGTCGCCACCGCCAACAGCGCCGCCCAGGCCGACGCACTGCTGCAACGCCAGGTGTTCGACCTGTGTTTCCTCGACCTGCGCCTGGGGGAGGACAACGGCCTGGATGTCCTGGCACAAATGCGTATCCAGGCACCCTGGATGCGCGTGGTCATCGTCACCGCTCACTCGGCAGTCGATACCGCGGTCGATGCGATCCAGGCCGGGGCGGCCGATTATCTGGTCAAACCGTGCAGCCCCGATCAATTGCGCCTGGCGACCGCCAAGCAATTGGAAGTACGCCAGCTGTCGGCAAGGCTCGAAGCCCTTGAAGGGGAAGTGCGCAAACCCAAGGATGGCCTGGACTCCCACAGCCCAGCGATGAAAGTCGTCCTGGAAACCGCGCGCCAGGTCGCCAGCACCGACGCCAACATCCTGATCCTCGGCGAGTCCGGCACCGGCAAGGGCGAGCTGGCCCAGGCGATCCATGGCTGGAGCAAGCGGGCGAAGAAATCCTGCGTCACCATCAATTGCCCGTCGCTGACCGCTGAACTGATGGAAAGCGAATTGTTCGGCCATAGCCGTGGGGCTTTCACCGGGGCCAGCGAGAGTACGTTGGGTCGGGTCAACCAGGCCGACGGCGGCACGCTGTTTCTCGACGAGATCGGCGATTTTCCTCTGACATTGCAACCCAAGTTATTGCGTTTCATCCAGGACAAGGAATATGAGCGGGTAGGGGATCCAGTCACCCGTCGCGCCGACGTACGGATTCTCGCAGCGACCAACCTCAACCTCGAAGACATGGTGCGCGACGGACGTTTTCGCGAAGACCTGCTGTATCGCCTGAACGTCATCACCCTGCACCTGCCGCCATTACGAGAGCGCGCCGAAGACATCCTGACCCTGGCCGACCGCTTCCTGGCCCGCTTCGTCAAGGAGTACGCGCGCCCGGCCCGGGGTTTCAGCGATGAAGCGCGCGAAGCGCTGCTAGGCTATCGCTGGCCGGGCAACATCCGGGAACTGCGCAATGTGGTCGAGCGCGCCAGCATCATCTGCCCTCAGGAAAAAGTCGAAATCAGTCACTTGGGCATGGCCGAGCAACCGGTCAACAATGCGCCACGCATCGGCGCCGCGCTGAGCCTCGACGAATTGGAAAAAGCCCACATCGGCGCGGTGCTGGCCACGGCCGACACCCTCGACCAGGCGGCCAAGACCTTGGGTATCGATGCCTCCACGCTGTACCGCAAACGCAAGCAGTACAACCTGTGAGCGACACCTTATGAAACTGGCGATGAAGCTGCGCACACGACTGTTTCTCAGTATCTCGGCCCTGATCACCGTGGCCCTGCTGGGATTGGTGCTTGGCCTGGTCAGTGTGATGCAGATGGCCAATACCCAGGAACAATCGGTACGCGACAACTTCATCCTGCTGGACCTGGGCCTCAAGCTGCGCCAGACGCTCGGCGATCAGTTGATGATCATGCTCGACGACAAGCCCGACCTGGCTATGCTGGAGGCCTCCAAGCAGCAATACCTGGCGCTGATCGACGAAGGCATCGCCCACGAACAGGGGCTGGATGAAGCGGCAGTCAGCTTCAGCAGGGCCAAGGCCGACTACATTGAGTTTTTTGAAGCCTTCACCGCGTCTCGCCAGCAGCCGAGCCAGCTCACGAACATCAAGGACCTCACCGAAAAATTCAATGTGCTGCGCAATGGACTGATCGAGGGCTATCGCCGGGCCCTGACCAACATCAGTGAAACCCAGGACCGCGCCCGTGAGCGAGCGATGTGGATTTCCGGACTGCTGGGGTTGGTGGGGTTTGCGGTGCTGATCATCGGGTTTATCACGGCCCATGGCATTGCCCGGCGTTTCGGCGCGCCGATCGAGGTACTGGCCGCGGCGGCGGACGACATCGGCCAAGGCAATTTCGAGGTCACGCTACCCGTGTCCTCGGCCGCTGAGTTGAATCTCCTGACCCGTCGCTTCGGGGTCATGGCCGAGGCCTTGCGTGAGCATCAGGCCACCAACGTCGATGAGCTGCTCGCCGGTCAGCAACGTTTGCAAGCCGTGCTCGACAGCATCGACGATGGCTTGCTGATGATCGACCGCAAAGGTCAGCTGGAGCACCTCAACCCGGTGGCCCAGCGTCAATTGGGCTGGGATGAGGAACGCCTCGGCCAAGGACTGGGCGAGGCGCTGGGACGCCTTGAACTGGATGAAGAATTGCACCTGGTGCTGCGCGGTGGAAGCCTGGAGCGCGCGCCGGAAGACCTGAGCGTCGAAGTGGATGGCGAGTCGCGGGTGCTCACCTACAGCCTCACCCCGGTCAGTCACACCCAGGGCCACATTCTCGGCGCGGTCATGGTGCTGCATGACGTCACCGAGCAGCGCGCCTTCGAACGGGTGCGCAGCGAGTTCGTCTTGCGTGCCTCCCATGAGCTGCGCACGCCCGTGACGGGCATGCACATGGCCTTCGGCCTGTTACAGGAGCGCCTGCATTTTTCAGAAGAGTCGCGCGAGGCCGACCTGCTCAACACCGTCACAGAAGAAATGCAGCGACTGATGCAGCTCATCAATGACCTGCTGAACTTCTCTCGCTACCAGAACGGCCTGCAGAAGCTGACCCTGGCGCCTTGCTCCATCGACGATCTACTGGAAGCGGCCCGGTTGCGGTTTGCCGAGCAGGCCCAAACCAAGGGTATCGAGCTGCTGGTGGCGATCCAGGGCCCGCTCCCGCGCCTGCATGCCGACGCTGCGCAATTGGATCGCGTGCTCGATAACCTGATCGATAACGCCATGCGCCACACCGCCGAAAACGGCCAGATCCGCTTGCAGGCCCGACGTCATGGCGAGCGGGTGATCATCAGCGTCGAAGACAACGGTGAAGGCATTGCCTACGGCCAGCAGGGACGGATCTTCGAACCTTTCGTTCAGGTCGGACGCAAGAAGGGGGGGGCGGGCCTCGGCCTGGCGCTGTGCAAGGAGATCGTCCAGCTCCACGGCGGGCGCATGGGCGTTTATTCAAGGCCGGGGCAGGGCACACAGTTCTACATGGCGCTGGCAGTCTGAGCTCATGGCCTGAGGCGACTCAGGCTTCGTCATCGAGGCGCCGACCACGCAGGCGCCGGCCACGGGTAATCAGTTCAATGAGCTGAACCGCGCTGAGGGCATGGGCAAACAGCCAGCCCTGGCCGAACCTCACCCCTTCGCTGCTCAGATAGGAAGCCTGGGCTTCATGCTCGATGCCTTCGGCTATCACCTTGAGTTGCAGCGCATGGGCCATGCGAATGATATGCGGGGCCACGCCGCTGCTGGCGGCATCGTGGCCCAAGGCGTCGATGAAGGCCTTATCGATTTTCAGGCAGTCCACCGGCAGGGTTTGCAAGTAGGCCAGGCTGCAATAACCGGTGCCGAAATCGTCGATCAACACCTGATGCCCGACGTCGCGCAGCGATTGCAGGTTATCCCGGGCGACCAACACATCGACCAGCCCACGCTCGGTCACTTCGAAGGCAATCTGGTGCGCCGACACGCGATGCAGCGCCAGCAGGCGGGCGATCACTTCGCCAATACGCGGCACCATCACATCGCAGGCCGCCAGATTCACCGAGATATACAGCTGCGGATTGGCCCGCAACAGCTGGCCCAATTGATCGAACAGCCGCTGCAGCACGAAATCGGTGATCTGGCGGATCTGCCCCGTGTTCTCGGCCATCGGGATAAACAGGTCCGGGCTGGTCAGGGTGCCGTCCGGTCGTCGCCAGCGCAGCAAGGCCTCCGCCCCGACACAGTTACGGCTGCTCAGGTCGAAAATAGGCTGGTAAAGCACCTGCAATTCACCCCGCCGGATAGCCCCATGCAGTTCGGCGTCCATGGACTGGCGCTGACGCGCCAGCAGAAACACCTGGAAACCAATCCCCAGGCCCAGCATCAGGCTGATGGGCAGCATCCACCAGGCATTGGCCGGAACCTTAAAACCGCTGCGCTGAGCGATAAGCACCAGTTGATAGACCGGGCTGTCGGTCGGCATCCGATAGATCAACCGGTTCTGCGTCACTTGCAAGGCATTGTGGCTTTTCGGTGGCCAAGGCTCGACCGGCGGCCAGTGTTGGTCCGTCCCGAGCACGGGAATGGCCCGTTTACCGTTATCCAGGACGACCAGCAGGCTGCTGCCCGGTGGTAAATCGACCATATCGGTCAAATGCCCGCGGGACGTGGCCACCCGAAAGTTGCCGCGGCCCAGCATCAATGCGGCGCGGTCTTCGTCAGGCTCGGTGGTGGTGTTGAGCCAGTAATTGTAGGTCGGCCCGCGGATGTCGGGCGGGCGGGTCACGGACAAGCCGCCCTGGCGTGGACGATTGGAGCAGACGCCGCTGCCATCGATATACGCCGCCTCGTAGACAAAACGGTAGTTGAAGCTGACCTGTCGCAATGTGGCGATCATGTCGTCGTTGCATCCGCGCAACGGCTGGTTTTGCAAGTCGTCGAGGCTTTCACGCAATTGCCCGAAAAGCTGTTCCAGGCGCTGCAGAAAGCGCTCGCCCTGGGCATTCATCTGGTCGCTTTCGCGCTGCTGGATCTGCTGCACGACCACGAACAGACTCCCCGCCAGCAGCAGGACGGTACTTAGGGCAGTTGCCACCATCGCTAGGAAAACGGGGCGATGGAGCCAGCTGTGTAGGGTTTCGCGGGGGGCCGTCATCATGGGTAATCCGAAAGTTACCAATGAGTTATAGCTTCTGATTTGGATTTGGCCCGATTCGTCAGACGGGCGTCATTATTTTGTCTGGTTGAGCACCTGCAGAATCGCCGCGCTTTGCGCATCCGGCGTGCCATCGAAGCGGGTCGGACGGTAGTGCATCTGGAAGGCGGCCAGCACATGGTGGGTGGCCACGTCCCACTCGCCGGTCTGCGGCGTCGGGTAGCCCAGGCGGGCCAGCTCGGCCTGGAACCAACCGGCAGGCGGCAGCTGCGGCGCAAAGACGGCCTGCTGGCGGGCGACGGCCTGTTCGTCTGGCCAGACTCCTAAACCAGCTTGCGCCAGGCGCTTCCAAGGGAACAGCGGGCCCGGATCGAGTTTGCGCAGGGGCGCGATGTCGCTGTGACCGATGATGCTGCGCGGGTTGATGCCGTTGCGCTGGATGATGTCCTTGAGCAATACGATCAAGGCCTGGACCTGGGCTTCGCTGTAGGGATACCAGAGGCGCCCGGTAGGCGTGTCGACAAAACCCGGATTGACGATTTCGATGCCGATGGAACTGGAATTGAGCCAGGTCCGGCCTTCCCATTCACTTTCCCCGGCATGCCAGGCGCGTTGGCTTTCATCCACCAATTTGTAAATGGTCGCGCCTTTATCGTCGCCAATCAGGTAATGGGCACTGACTTCGCCATGGGTCAGCAGGGCCAACGAGCGCTCCAGGGAAGCCGAGGTGTAATGCACCACCACGAATTGGATACGGTTGTCATGGTTGACGGAAGGATGACGGGTGTCGAGTCGCGGGCCACTGGCGCAGCCGGCCAGGATAAATAAAGAAACAATGAGCGAGAAAAATTTCATGGCGGAAGGCAATACGCACTGGGAGTAATGCAACAGTGTAACGTATCGCCTCGCGATGATCCGGTGCGCGCGGCGATATTAAACAAATTGGAACAATTAGCCCCCTAGCCCAATTCCACATGGTTGCGCCCGGAACTTTTCGCCCGATAAAGCGCCTGGTCGGCTCTTTTAAGCACCAAGTCGCTGTGTTCGCCGGGTTTGAAGGCGGTCAGGCCGATGGATACCGTCACCGTCACCGGCTCGCCCTTGAAATGAAACGGACAGCCTTCGATGGCCAGGCGCAGCGCCTCGGCCAGCTTGGCGCCAGCAGCCAGGGAGGTATTGGGCACCAGCAGCACAAACTCCTCGCCCCCAAAACGCGCAATGAAATCGCCGCTACGCAGGCGTTTACGCAGGACCGAGGCGATGAGTTTCAACACCCGGTCACCGGCCAGATGGCCATAGTTGTCATTGATGCGCTTGAAATGATCGAGATCGAGCATGGCCAGCAGCAAGCTGTTGCCGTGTTGTTGCCATTGGGCGACTTCATGTTCCAGACGCTCGGACCAGGCGGCGCGGTTGGGTAGCCCGGTGAGCGGATCGATCAGGGCTTTTTGCCGCTGTTCCTCGAGATTCTCCCGCACGACCTGGGCATCCTGCTCCATCAGCGCAACGCGATCGGCCAGGCTTTTCAGGCGAGCCGAGACCTCCTGCTCACGTTGATCACGTTGCTGGCGGTGGTGGTCCATCGTACCGAGCAAGCCTTCGAGGTGATTCTCGAGCACCTGCTTGAGGCCTTCCAGGTCATCGGCTTCCTTCACGCTGCTTTGCAGGCCGTCCACCTGCTCGCGAATCTGGGTGTCCATTTCCCTGGAGGCCGACAGGTTTTCGGCGTGGTCTTCACTGGCGGCCTGCAGGCTGCTCTGGAATGACTCGAGCCGATCATTGAGGCGCTGCAAGTACGCCTCGAATTCATGCTGGCCGGTGTCCGTGATGGCCAGCATCAGCACGGCCAGATCATCGAGGATCGGCAGCAACTCGTACCAGTTCAAGCCATTGCGCAGACGTTCACACATGGCTTCGGCTTGTGGTCGATGACGCTCGGGCAAGGTCAGGTCGCCCAAGAGGCCCAACAGCGTGTCTTCGATATGCTTGGCGACCGAACTGTAGGACGGCTCCGGCGAGTCGGGCAGGGCGTACTGGGCGTCAGCCACATCGGCGCCTTCCAGGGGCTCGTCGAGCTCCGCAGGCGGTAGCGAAGGGGCGGGCAGGGCCTGGGCAGGCTCCTCGGGCATCAGCTCGTCGGGATTCTCGAGTGCGGGCACCACAACCGGGGGTACTTCGGCGAGCGGCGTCAGCAGCGGCGCGGGCTCGGTTGCCTGGTCGTCCGATTCACTGGCGGGCTGAACCACTTCGGCTGCCGGTGCTGGAGCGGGCGCTGGAACGATCTCGATCTGCGGTGCAGTCGGGGCAACCGGTTCGGGCGTTGTCTCCAAGGCAGGCGCTTGCTCCGCCACCGAGGGCTGCGGTGCCGGTGCGACGGATTCTGCGGCCGTTGCCGGCGCCACGGCTACGGGCAGGGCCATTTCTGACGCAGGTGCCACGCGGGCCTGGGCAGGGTCGTGGGGCTGGGGCGTCGCGTCCTCATGGCCTTGGCCACCAAACAGCCGTTGCAGCAGGCCGGGGCGACTCGGTTCGGCAGGGGCATCCAGGGCACTGAGTGCCTTGCCTTGCAAGCCGCTCAATTCGCTGAGCAACAGCGGAATCTCCCGAGCCTGGCCGGCCCGATCCTCCAGTTGCTTGGCAAACTTCTTCAGCGGTCGCCTGACTTCCTTGGGCAGCGGCAGGCTCTGTAACTGGGCAACCAGGGCGGTCAACGCGGCGCTCGTCTGCTCGACCCGGGTCTCGCGGCGCTGCTCGGAATCGAGTACGGCTTTCTCCAGGCGCGGCAGCAGGGCAGCGAGGCCGGCATCCATGTCGTCGGTGCGCACCACATCGCGCATCTCTTTCATGCATTGATCAACCACCCGGTCAGTGCCCTCGGCGGCCAGGGTGCTGCGCACCAGGCCACGACGCAGCAAGTCGAGCCGAGCTTCCCAACGGCGCTCAAGCTTTTCCTGCTGTTCGATACTCTTGAGGTACTTCTCTCTCCAGCGTTCGGCGTCGTCGCTCATTCATCGGATCCGCGAGGGGCAGGACTCAGCGCGGGAAACGCATCGGCCGTGAGCGAACCCGGCAAACGAATTTCGACCGCGACCGGCAGGTGATCGGAAATGGGTTGGGCCAGCACCTCGACACGTTCCAGGGTCAGGGTCGGGCTCAACAGGATATGATCCAAGCAGCGCTGGGGGCGCCAGCTGGGGAATGTCGCTTCCAGTTGTGGAGCGAGCAGGCCGAGATCGCGCAGGGGCGAAGTCTGCAGCAAATCGGTGGCATGGGTGTTCATGTCGCCCATCAACACCTGGTGCTTGTAGCCGCCGATCAATTCGCGAATGTACGCCAGCTGCATCGTCCGGGTACGCGCCCCGAGGGCCAGGTGCATCATGACCACGACCAGCGCCTCGGGACCTTCGCCGAAACGCGCGAGGATTGCCCCGCGGCCCTTGGGTCCCGGCAACGGATGATCTTCGATCGCCCAGGGGCGCAAGCGACTCAACACGCCATTGCTGTGCTGGCCGAGACGCCCGAGGTTGCGATTGAGTTGCTGGTACCAGTAGGGAAAGGCGCCCAATTGGGCCAGGTGTTCCACCTGATTGACGTAGCCTGAGCGCAAGCTTCCGCCGTCGGCCTCTTGCAGGGCCACCAGGTCGAAGTCCTTGAGCAGGTCGCCGATTTTCTGCAGGTTACCGGCACGCCCGGTGTGCGGCAGCAAATGTTGCCAGCCGCGAGTCAGGTAATGCCGGTAGCGCTCGGTGCTGATGCCCACCTGGATATTGAAGCTGAGCAGCCGCAAGCGGCTGTCGCCAGGCAGGCCCGTGGACAAGACATGATGCTCGTTGACCCGCGGTTCATGCAGGCCAACGATGCGTTCGGTGCTCCAGCGGGCCATGGGCGTGGGCCGCGCTTAGTTGGCAGCAGCCTTGGTGGCCGCTCGCTCTTTGGCGATCAGCTGGTCGGCCAGTTGCAGGGCTTCATTTGCGCCACCGGCGGAGCCGATGTCAAAGCGGTATTTGCCGTTGACGACCATGGTCGGTACGCCAGTGATCTCGTATTTCTTCGCCAGCTCGCGGGCCTTCTTGATCTGGCCCTGGATGGCAAAGGAGTCGAACGTGGCGAGGAACTTGTCTTTGTCGACGCCCTGGGTGGCGAGGAAATCGGCCATCTCTTCTTTCTTGACCAGCTTCTTGCCTTCTTTCTGGATCGCGTTGAATACCGCGGCGTGGACCTTGTGCTCGACGCCCATGGCCTCGAGTGTCAGGAACATCTGGCCGTGGGCATCCCACGGGCCGCCGAACATGGCGGGGATGCGCACGAAGTTAACGTCCGAAGGCAGTTTCTCGACCCATGGGTTGATAACCGGTTCAAAAGCGTAGCAATGCGGGCAGCCGTACCAGAACAGCTCCACGACTTCGATCTTGCCAGGCGCCGCCACCGGAACGGGGTTGGTCAATTCGACATAAGGTGCGGCGGGCTTTTCAGCCGCTTGGGCAGTTACGCCGAACAGGCTGGCGGCGACGAGCGCGGCGCTGATGATCAGATTACGCATGCTTTACTCCTGGACAATGAGGGGGCCTCGCGAGGCCTGTTTCTAAGACAGACCGTGGCGGGTTCAAGTTCTCTAGTGTAACGGCAGCGGCCACAAAAAAGGGCGGCCAAAGCCACCCTTTTGATGTTCGCATCGACAGATTAATCGAGCGTTAACGTTGCAAGGGATGTACGCCCCTTGCAACGCCAGCCAAAGGCCTCAGTGCAGGCCCTGGATGTAGCTGGATACCGCAGCGATATCTTCGTCGCTCAGCTTTTTCGCAATGCCCTGCATCGGCTTGGTATCGCCGTCGTTGGTCCGGCCACCCTCTTCTTTGCGGAAGTCGGTCAACTGCTTGCCTACGTACTGGGCATGCTGGCCGCCCAAGTGTGGGAAGCCGGCTGCCGCGTTGCCCTTGCCGTCAGGCGAGTGGCAGCCGGTGCAGGCTGGAAGCCCCTTGTTCAAGTCCCCCCCACGAAACAGCGCTTCACCACGGGCCACGAGTTTCGGATCGGCAGCGCCGACACTGCCCTTCTGGCTGGCGAAATACGCCGAGATGTCCGCCAGGTCCTGATCGCTCAGGTTGGTCAGCAGGCCGGTCATTTCCAGCACCGTGCGCTTGCCGGACTTGATGTCGTGCAGTTGCTTGTTCAGGTAACGTTCGCCCTGGCCCGCCAGTTTCGGAAAGTTGGGCGCCATGCTATTGCCATCCGGGCCGTGGCAGGCTCCGCATACGGCCGCCTTCGCCTGACCGGCAGCGGCATCGCCAGCGGCGTGGGCTACGCCGGATATCCCCAAGGTCAACAGCAGACTCACGATCAGTTTGTTCATCAGCTAATCCAACTACGGCTAAGGGTTAAAGAGTTATGGACCGGGTTCACTCGCTCATCCACTGGATGATGGCTCGGTAATCCTCGGCACTGCAGTCCATGCACAAACCACGCGGCGGCATCGCCTTGAAACCCTGGGTCACGTGTTGCACCAGCGTCTCCATACCTTTCGCCAACCTCGGCGTCCAAGCTTCCTGATCGCCCTTGCGGGGCGCCATGGGGAGTTGGCCGGAATGACAGGCACCACAAACACGGTTGTACACAGCTTCCGGATCCTGTGTAGCCTGAGCGCTGTAAAGCGGCATCAAGACACCGGCAGCTAGCAGCCATTTCGTCATAAAACGACCTTTTCAGGGTTGGGAACGAGCTGCGTTCTAACGCGCAATTTCGGTCGGTCGCTCCCGTGAGCTTCATCCTACGCTGGGACAAAGCGCACACAAAATCTGCGGCATTATATACTGGCGTCACTGAAACGGAAACGACACAGCTTGCCGCGTCCATTCCCGACGCCGCCCACATCGGAAATCCCATGCAACTGAAGAACCCCATCCTCGGCCTGTGCCAACAGTCCACCTTCATGCTCAGCGCCGCCAAAGTCGATCAATGCCCAGACGACGAAGGCTTCGAAGTGGCTTTTGCCGGGCGTTCCAACGCCGGCAAATCCAGCGCGCTGAACACCTTGACCCACGCGAGCCTGGCGCGCACCTCGAAAACCCCGGGTCGCACGCAACTCTTGAACTTCTTCAAGCTAGACGATGAACGGCGTTTGGTCGACCTGCCCGGCTACGGCTACGCCAAGGTACCGATCCCGCTCAAGCAACACTGGCAGCGCCACTTGGAAGCGTATTTGGGCAGCCGCGAGAGTTTGAAAGGCCTGATCCTGATGATGGACATTCGCCATCCGATGACCGACTTCGACCTGTTGATGCTCGATTGGGCGGTCGCCAGTGGCATGCCGATGCACATCCTGTTGACCAAGGCCGACAAGCTCACCTACGGCGCGGCCAAAAATACCCTGCTCAAAGTGCAGTCGGAAATTCGCAAAGGCTGGGGTGACGCGATCACCATCCAGCTGTTCTCGGCGCCCAAGCGCATGGGCCTGGAAGAAGCCTACACGGTGCTGGCCGACTGGATGGAATTGGCGGACAAGGGCAGCGAAGAGGCCGAATAAGCCGGATCGCAGGCAAAAAAAACCCCGGACTTCTTATGGGGAGGGGGAAGTTCGGGGTCCAAGTTCCGGACCGCTAGGGCGGGGTCCAGATATCTGCCAACACTTAACACAACATAGGAGCATTGAAGGGCTTCACCAGCCATTCAGAATCTCTGAGTGGCATTTGACGGGTTTAGTTCAGATTATTTTTGGAAATAGCCTTAGGAATTTTCCGAACTAACGACATCGTCCCGGGGTTTCAGTGAGCCAATGTGGCGAGGGAGCTTGCTCCCGCTTGAGTGCGAAGCGCTCACAAAATGTTTGGGGCGGCTGCGCCACCCAGCGGGAGCAAGCTCCCTCGCCACGGGACCTGCGCCAGCCTCAGAGCCTACGACTCAATGCGCCTCATCCCAGTTATTGCCCACGCCCACTTCCACCAGCAGCGGCACGTCCAGCGTGGCGGCGGCGCTCATGTGCTGACGGATTTCCTCGCGCACCTGGTCGACCAGGTCTTCACGCACTTCCAGCACCAGTTCGTCGTGTACCTGCAGGATGACCTTCGCATCCAGCCCGGACGCCGTCAGCCAGCGATCCACGGCGACCATGGCTTTCTTGATGATGTCAGCCGCCGTGCCCTGCATCGGCGCGTTGATGGCCGTGCGCTCGGCGCCTTTGCGCAGGGCCGGGTTTTTCGCGTTGATGTCCGGCAGGTACAACCGGCGACCGAAAATGGTTTCGACAAAACCTTGCTCGGCCGCCTGGGCGCGGGTGCGTTCCATGTACGCCAGCACACCCGGGTAGCGGGCGAAGTAGCGGTCGATATAAGCCTGGGACTGCTTGCGATCGACGCCGATCTGCTTGGCCAGGCCGAACGCACTCATGCCGTAGATCAAGCCGAAGTTGATCGCCTTGGCGCTGCGGCGCTGGTCATGGGTGACGGCCTCTAGCTCGACGCCGAAAACCTCGGCAGCGGTAGCCCGGTGCACGTCCAGGTCATTACGAAACGCATGAAGCAACCCTTCATCCTTGGCCAGGTGCGCCATGATTCGCAGTTCGATCTGCGAGTAGTCCGCCGCCAGCAGCTTGTAACCTTTCGGCGCGATGAAGGCCTGGCGAATGCGTCGACCTTCGGCCGTGCGGATGGGGATGTTCTGCAGGTTCGGGTCAATGGACGACAGGCGCCCGGTCGCGGCGACGGCCTGTTGATAATTGGTATGGACACGGCCGGTGCGGCTATTGATCTGCTCCGGCAAACGATCGGTGTAAGTGCTCTTGAGCTTGCTCAGCGAGCGATACTGCATCAGCACCTTGGGCAGCGGGTAATCCTGCTCCGCCAGCTCGGCGAGCACCGCTTCGGCGGTGGACGCCTGGCCCTTGGCGGTTTTGCTGAGCACTGGCAAGCCAAGTTTTTCGTACAGGATCACGCCCAATTGCTTCGGCGAACCCAGGTTGAACTCCTCGCCGGCGATGGCAAACGCCTCACGCTCCAGCGCCACCAGTTTTTCCCCCAGCTCGACACTTTGCACACCCAGCAGGTTGGCATCGACCAGCGCCCCCTGGCGCTCGATGCGCGCCAGGACCGGCATCAGCGGCATTTCGATGTCATTGAGCACGGTGCCCAGGCTTGGCGTGGCCGCCAGTTTTTCCTGCAGGGCCTGGTGCAGGCGGAAGGTCACGTCGGCGTCTTCGGCGGCGTAAGGGCCGGCCAGTTCCAGGGAGATCTGGTCGAAGGTCAGTTGCTTGACCCCTTTGCCCGCGATGTCCTGGAAATCGGTCTTGCTCTGGCCCAGGTACTTGAGCGCCAGACTGTCCATGTCGTGACGGGTCGCGGTGGAGTCCAGCACGTAGGATTCGAGCATGGTGTCGAAGGCGATGCCCTGGACCAGGATGCCGTTATTCTGATCGCCATCGATGGCGCAGTTGGCCAGGATGTTGGTTTCGAACTTGGCGTGCTGGCCGACCTTGAGTTTGTTCGGGTTTTCCAGCAGCGGCTTGAGGGCCTTGAGCACCGTGTCGCGATCCAGTTGCTCCGGCACACCCATGTAGGAATGGGTCAGCGGGATGTAGGCTGCCTCGAAAGGGGCCACGGCGAACGACAAGCCGACGAGTTGCGAATGCTGGGCATCGCCGCCGTTGGTTTCGGTGACGAAGGCAAACAGCGGCGCTTTGTCCAGTTTGGCCAGCCACGCGTCGAAGCGCGCCTGATCGAGGATGACCTCGTACTTGGCCTCGGCCGCGCCGGGCTGTTCTTCGGCCACTTCAACGATCTCCTGGCCGGCACGCTTGGCGTCCCGCTGGTTTTCTTCGAACCAGCTCTTGAATTCCAACAACGTGTACAGCTCGGCGAGTTTCTCGTGATCCGGTTGGCCCATTTGCAGGTCATCGAGGCCGACATCCAACGGTACGTCGGTCTTGATGGTTGCCAACTCGTAGGAAAGCAACGCCATTTCCTTGTGCTCTTCGAGCTTGGCGGCCAGGGTCTTGGCGCCACGGATCGGCAAGGTGGCGACGATGTCCAGTTGCGCGTACAGCTCGGTCAGGCCGCCATTGACGCCCACCAGCAGGCCGGAAGCGGTCTTCGGCCCGATACCCGGAACGCCCGGGATGTTGTCGGAAGAATCGCCCATCAACGCCAGGTAATCGATGATCTGCTCGGGAGCGACGCCAAACTTCTCCTTCACGCCAGCCACGTCCAGGGCGCTACCGGTCATGGTATTGACCAAGGTAATGTGCCCATCGACCAATTGCGCCATGTCTTTGTCGCCGGTGGAGATCACCACCGGACGGTCGGCCGCCGCGCTACTGCGGGCCAGGGTGCCGATCACGTCATCGGCTTCGACGTTGTCCACGCACAGCAGCGGGAAGCCCAGGGCCTTGACGCTGGCATGCAGCGGCTCGATCTGCACCCGCATGTCGTCGGGCATGCTCGGGCGGTTGGCCTTGTATTCGGCGTACAACGCATCGCGAAACGTCCCACCCTTGGCGTCGAATACTACGGCAAACGGACTGTCCGGATACTGCTTGCGCAGGCTCTTGAGCATGTTCAGCACGCCCTTGACCGCACCGGTCGGCAGGCCTTTGGACGTGGTCAGCGGTGGCAGCGCATGAAAGGCGCGGTACAGATAAGAAGAACCGTCCACCAGGACGAGGGGGGCTTGGCTCATGAGCAGGATCAACCTTTTCGGCGGGTCCGGGGCTAGAATAGCGGGACCGTTGACGACAAAGGGACAAGGTTATCATGCGTACACTAAATCGCCTGTTACTGGCTGGCTTGTTTGCAATCACCCCGTTGGCCGTCATGGCGGCGGACGACGCACCCTCGGCGGACCCGGATGTCACCATCCGCACCGAAGGCGATAAAACCATTCAGGAGTACCGGCAAAACGGCTTTTTGTACGCGATCAAGGTCACGCCCAAGAACGGCAAGCCTTATTTCCTGGTGCGGGCCGACGGCAGCGACGCAAACTTCATCCGTTCGGATCAGCCGGATATGCTGATTCCGTCGTGGAAAATCTTTGAGTGGTAATACCGCTCTGCACTTCAACCGGCGCCCGCTGAAGGGCGCCCGTACTGGCAGTTTTAACCATGTCTGTGTTCACGCCCCTGGCTCGGCCCGAGCTGGAAACCTTTCTCGCCCCTTATGGGCTTGGCCGCCTGCTTGATTTCCAGGGGATCGCCGCCGGCAGCGAAAACACCAATTTCTTTATCAGCCTGGAGCAGGGCGAATTCGTCCTGACCCTGGTCGAGCGCGGCCCGGTGCAGGAAATGCCGTTCTTCATCGAACTGCTGGACGTGCTGCATGACGCCGACCTGCCGGTGCCTTACGCCTTGCGCACCACCGACGGCGTCGCGCTGCGGGAACTGGCGGGCAAGCCGGCGCTGCTGCAACCGCGCCTGGCCGGCAAGCACATCAAGCAGGCCAACGCGCAGCATTGCGCCCAGGTCGGCGAGCTGCTGGCGCACCTGCACCTGGCAACCCGCGACAACATGATCAAGCGCAAGACCGATCGTGGCCTGGACTGGATGCAGGAGGAGGGCGCCAAGCTGCTCTCGCACCTCGACGCCGAGCCGCGTCGGCTGCTCGAAGCGGCGCTGGATGAAATCTCGTTGCAGAAAGTCGGCATCCTGGCGCTGCCGCGCGCCAACATCCACGCCGATCTGTTCCGCGACAACGCGATGTTCGAAGGCACGCACCTGACCGGGCTGATCGACTTCTACAACGCCTGCTCGGGGCCAATGCTGTATGACGTTGCCATTGCCTTGAACGACTGGTGCTCGGACGACAACGGCGCGCTCGACGGACCCAGGGCGCGAGCGCTGCTGGGCGCCTATGCGACGCTGCGACCATTTACCGCCGCTGAGGCGCAACTGTGGCCGACCATGCTGCGCGTGGCGTGCGTGCGGTTCTGGCTGTCGCGATTGATCGCCGCCGAGTCGTTCGCCGGGCAGGATGTGTTGATCCACGACCCGATGGAGTTCCAGCAGCGCTTGGCGCAGCGGCAGACGGTTCACGCGTTGCTGCCGTTCGCCCTGTAAGTACCCATGGAAGGTCTTCGCCGAACACTGCTTTTGTGGCGAGGGAGCTTGCTCCCGCTCGGTTGCGCAGCGACCGCAAGATCTTGGGGCTGCTGCGCACCCCAGCGGGAGCAAGCTCCCTCGCCACACGGGCCCCATGTTCGGCAGGAGAGAGCGGGGCTGGGGTTATAGCGACTCCAGGCACCCCGCCAGATCATTGCCCAACTTCTCCAACAACTGCTCATATCCCTGCGCCGTCGCCGGAGTGTAGCCGCCCAGTGCATCGAGCTCCGCCAGCTTCACCGGCAAACCGGCCACCAGGGTTTCGGCCAGGCGCGGGCGCAGGGGCGGTTCGCTGAACACACAGGTCTTGCCCACGGCCTGCAAGCGCGTGCGCATTGCCGCCACATGCTGGGCACCAGGCTGGACTTCGGCGGCCACGGCGAACACCCCGGCGTGCTTGAGGCCGTAGTTGTCTTCGAAATAGTCGAACGCCTCGTGGAAGACGAAATACGGCTTGCCCGCGACCCCGGCCAGGCGCGCCTTGAGGCGTGTGTCCAAAGCATCGAGACGCTGGTTGAAGCCCTTGAGGTTGCTTTGATAGCGGGCCGCGTTGGCCGGATCCGCCGCGCTCAGGTCGGCCGTCATTTTGGCGGCGATCACCCGCGCATTGAGCGGCGAGAGCCACAAGTGGGCATCCACGGTGCCGGGGCGATGGTCGTGATCGTGTTCGTCGCCGTCATGGTCATCGTCCTCGTGGGACGCGCTGTCCTGGGCGAAGTGACGCAACTTGAGCCCCGGCAAATCCTGGATGGCGACGGAGGGCAGCGTGCGACCGTTGAGCACCCGCGGGAGAAAGCCTTCCATATCGGGGCCGATCCAATAAAGCAGGTCCACCGACTGCACCTTGCGAACATCCGATGGCCGCAACGCATAGTGATGCGGCGAAGCCCCTGGCGGCAGCAATACCTCTGGAACGGCTACGCCATCCTGCACAGCGGCGGCAATCAGTTGCAGCGGCTTGATGCTGGTGAGCACCTTGACCTCGGCCTGGGCCGGGCCAATCAGTAGAAAACTTGCGACAAAAGCGACAAAGAGCGAAAAAAATCGGGACACGATGACCACTCGTAGAGGCGAGAACGGGTAACATAATAACGTCTCTCACTAAACTCGTCGCTGCCCATGCCTATTACACCCCTTGCCAGTCGCCCCCACGATCACTCCCACTGCGTGCACAGCGCGCTGTCTGAGGCCGACGCCATCTGCGCGCGCCAAGGGTTGCGCCTGACCGCCCTGCGTCGGCGCGTGCTGGAATTGGTCTGGCAAAGCCACAAGCCACTAGGCGCCTACGACATCCTCGCCGTGCTCAGCGAGCAGGACGGCCGCCGCGCCGCACCGCCGACGGTCTACCGGGCGCTGGATTTCCTCTTGGAGAACGGCCTGGTGCATCGCATTTCGTCGCTGAACGCCTTCGTCGGCTGCAACCACCCGGAGCACGCCCACCAAGGCCAGTTCCTGATCTGCCGGCAATGCCACGCCGCCATCGAGCTGGAACAGAAGTCCATCAGCGATGCCATCATCGCCAGCGCCAAGGACGTCGGCTTCGTGGTCGACACCCAGACCGTCGAGGTGGTCGGTCTCTGCTCCGGCTGCCAGGGGGCCTGATGAGCAATGCGTTGATCCGCCTCGAACAGGTGGCCGTGACGTTCGCCGGGCAGAGCGTGCTGGACAACATCCACCTGAGCGTCGAGCCGGGGCAGATCGTGACCTTGATCGGTCCCAACGGCGCCGGCAAGACCACCCTGGTGCGCGCCGTGCTGGGCTTGCTCAAGCCCGACAGCGGCAGCGTCTGGCGCAAGCCCAGGTTGCGCGTCGGCTATATGCCGCAAAAACTTCACGTCGATCCGACGCTGCCGCTGTCCGTGCTGCGCTTCCTGCGCCTGGTGCCTGGCGTGGACCGCGCCCGCGCCTTGGCCGCGCTCAATGAAGTCGGCGCCGAACAGGTGATCGACAGCCCGGTGCAAAGCGTCTCCGGCGGCGAGATGCAGCGCGTGCTGTTGGCCCGTGCCCTGCTGCGCGAGCCTGAGCTGCTGGTGCTCGACGAGCCGGTGCAAGGCGTCGATGTGGCGGGGCAAGCCGAGCTGTACAGCCTGATCACGCGCCTGCGCGACCGCCACGGCTGCGGCGTGCTGATGGTCTCCCACGACCTGCACCTGGTGATGAGCACCACCGACCAGGTGGTCTGCCTCAATCGCCACGTATGCTGTTCCGGGCATCCCGAGCAAGTCAGTGGCGATCCGGCTTTCGTCGAGTTATTCGGAAAAAACGCACAAAGCCTGGCGATTTATCACCATCACCATGACCACGCCCATGACCTGCATGGCTCGGTGGTCAGCGCCCCTTCCGCTTCCAATCATGTTCATGGAGATGGCTGCAAGCATGGCTGATTTTCTGTTGTACGCCCTGCTCGCAGGCTTGGCACTCGCCCTGGTAGCCGGCCCCTTGGGTTCGTTCGTGGTCTGGCGGCGCATGGCCTATTTCGGCGACACCTTGTCCCACGCGGCGTTGCTCGGCGTGGCCTTGGGATTTCTGCTGGACGTCAGCCCGGCGGTGGCGGTGACCGTTGGCTGCCTGTTGCTGGCGGTGGTACTGGTGACCTTGCAACACCGCCAACCGCTGGCGTCCGACACGCTGCTGGGTATTTTGGCGCCGAGCACCCTGTCCCTCGGGCTGGTGGTACTAAGCTTCATGCATGACGTGCGGATTGACCTGATGGCCTATCTGTTCGGCGACCTGTTGGCGATCAGTCCGACGGACCTGTCGTGGATCCTCGGCGGTAGCGCCGCGGTGCTGCTGTTGCTGGTGGCACTCTGGCGTCCCTTGCTGGCCGTCACCGTGCACGAGGAACTGGCCCGGGTAGAGGGCCTGCCTGTGCTGGGGTTGCGACTGGCACTGATGCTGCTGATTGCGGTGGTCATCGCGGTGGCGATGAAAATCGTCGGGGTGTTGCTGATTACGTCATTGCTGATCATCCCGGCGGCTGCGGCACAGCGTCACGCCCGCTCACCCGAGCAAATGGCCCTGGGCGCGAGCCTGCTGGGCATGCTCGCGGTGTGTGGCGGCCTGGCACTTTCCTGGTTCAAGGACACCCCGGCCGGCCCATCGATCGTGGTCAGCGCCGCCGCGCTGTTTCTGCTGAGTTTTGTCCTACCTCGTCGAGGGGTGTAGACTTGCTCGCTTTTTGCGCAAATAGAGAGTCGCAGGAATGAAGCCGTTCGCCTCCCGTTATCTGCTCCTTGTCGCGTTTTCCCTGCTGCTGGGCGCCTGCCAGAGTACGCCGCCGGTCACCGAGGCTCCCGATACCCGGGGCCCGGCCATCGCGCAGCTTGAGCAAAGCCTTGCCAGCAATGAGCTGGCCACCGCCGAAGACCAGTTGGCCGCCTTGCAAGCCCAGTCACCCGAAGACCGGTCGCTGGAACCCTATCAGCGGCAACTGGCCGAGGCGTATTTGCGCCGCAGCCAGATCGATCTGCAAAAAGGCGATGTCAACGCCGCCGCCACCGCCCTGAGTCGTGCCCGAGCCTTGATGCCCAAGGCCCCAGCGCTCACCGGCGAGGTCAACAGCGCCATTGCCGAAGCCCGTAAGGCCGACCTGGATAAAGCCGAGGCCGACCTCAAGGCCGCCGAAGCCAAACCGGTCGCCAAAGTGATCGACCCGAGCGCCCCCAGTACCACAGTTGCGCTCAACCTAGCCGATATACAGCAAATGCGTCGGCAACTGGATGCCATCGCCGCCGACGTGGTGAATTATCAGTGTGACGTCACCATCCAGGCGCCGCGCACCGATGATTATCCGTGGTTGGCGACGTTGCTGACCAAGCGGGTCAAGAAACTGGACCCGGGGTTTGATTTGAAGCTGCAAAAGCAGATTTTGCGCAGTGTGCCGGCGCAGATGGTGCTGACACCGCATAAGCCCTAAAAAGCATCGTCGGAACGCCGCCCGGAGCAAGCTCGCTCCCACAGGGACCCCATGTGGAGCGAGCTTGCTCGCGATAGCGCCCTACCAGACAGCAAATCTCTTTAGGCTGGAACCGCCTTAGCCTTAGCCTCCCGCGCCCAGACCCGATGCTGAGCAATCGCCGCGAAAAACCGCGAAAAACCGCTCGTATCCGCGTCTTCGATCAATCCCGCATCCACCTCCAGCTTCAACTCCACCAACAACTGCCGGGCCTCACCATGAAGCCCAATGGCTTTCAGATGCTTGTAGGCCTCCAGCACGTAATGCAACGCCACACCGTCGCGACTCAAGGCCTTGATCGACTCCGCCCCACCCGGCACGAACACCGCGTCAAAGGCAATCGACGGCAACCCCTCCATGGACGCATCCACCGCCAGCGTTTTCCCATCGGCCGTGGTCACCGGTGCGGAAGTCGGCCCCAGCACTTTGGCGTGAGCGCCCTCGGCCTTCAGCGCCTTCTTGAGGGCACCGATGATCGCTGCATCGACACCGTTAGCCACCAGCACCGCCACTTTTCGCGTCTTGATGTCTCCGGATAGCAGGTTCGCCTGGCTCAAGGCCGGAGACTGCTCCAGCGATGGCGTTGGCACATCGACGGTGCCCGCGGTAGGCGCCGGCAACCCGAGGTTTTTCGCCACTCGCCCGGCCAGTTCCAGGTCGATATTGGCGAGGATCTCATTGACCTGCCGCGCCCGGATGAACTCACGCTCCACCTTGCCCAGCTCGAAACTGTAGGCCGCGATGATGTGCTCTTTTTCATGGGCACTCATGCTTCTGTAGAACAGCCGCGCCTGGGAGAAATGGTCGGCGAACGAATCGCTGCGTTGGCGGATCTTGTAAGCATCGATCCGCTCCGGATAACTCTCGAAGCCGCCATCTTCCGGGCCGGGCGGGGTTTCCTTCGGCCAGCCACCGTCGATGGAGTTCGGCTCGTAGGACGCACGCCCCTTGTCGATGGTGGTGCGGTGCATCGCATCACGCTGGCCGTTGTGCACCGGCGTGATCGCCCGGTTGATCGGCAGCTCATGAAAATTCGGTCCACCGAGTCGGCTGATCTGCGTATCGGTGTAGGAAAACAGCCGCCCTTGCAGCAACGGGTCATTGGAAAAGTCGATGCCCGGCACGATGTGCCCGGGGCAGAACGCAACTTGCTCGACTTCAGCGAAGAAATTGTCCGGGTTGCGGTTGAGCACCATCTTGCCCAGGGGCGTGATGGGCACCCGCTCTTCAGGGATGATCTTGGTCGGGTCGAGCAGGTCGAAGTCGAATTTATGCTCGTCTTCCTCGGCGACGATCTGCACGCCGAATTCCCATTCCGGGTAGTCGCCCATCTCGATCGACTCCCAGAGATCGCGACGGTGGTAGTCGGTATCCTTACCCGCCAACTTCTGGGCTTCGTCCCATACCAACGAGCAGGTGCCGACCGTAGGGCGCCAGTGGAATTTGACGAAGCTGCTTTTGCCTTCGGCGTTGATCATGCGGAAGGTGTGCACACCGAAACCCTGCATCGTGCGTAGGCTTTTTGGAATGGCCCGGTCAGACATCGCCCAGATCACCATGTGAGCCGATTCCGGCACCAGCGAGACAAAATCCCAGAACGTGTCGTGGGCCGAGCCGCCTGTAGGAATTTCGTTATGGGGCTCGGGTTTTACCGCGTGGACAAAATCCGGAAACTTCACCGCGTCCTGAATGAAAAACACCGGCATGTTGTTGCCCACCAGGTCGAAGTTGCCTTCGTCGGTGAAGAACTTCACCGCGAAGCCGCGCACGTCCCGCACGGTGTCGCCGGAGCCGCGTGGGCCTTGCACAGTGGAAAAACGCACGAACACAGGGGTTTTCTTGCTCGGGTCTTGTAGGAAACCGGCCTTGGTCAATGCCGAATGCGCATCGTAGCTCTGAAAATAACCATGGGCGCCGGTCCCGCGGGCGTGGACGATGCGTTCCGGAATGCGTTCATGGTCAAAGTGCGTGATTTTTTCACGCATGATGAAATCTTCCAGCAGCGAAGGTCCGCGGGGGCCGGCGCGCAGGGTGTTCTGGTTATCGGCGATCTTCACGCCCTGGTTGGTGCGCAACGCCTGTTCGGTAGCGTCGGAGCGAAACTGTTCCAGGCTCTCGAGCTTGGCGTTGGTGTTGCCGCGATCCAGCGTGTCGGTCCCGGCCAGTTGGCTCTTGTTGACCGTGGGCTTTTTGATACTCATCAGGCATGACTCCTCTTTGCGTTCCTCGCCGGGGCCAGGAATCTGAGTTCGATACCGCAGGTGCATGACCCCGGCATTTCGAGTGGCTTAATGAGTGACCGATGCCGTTTGGCCGTGTTCCTTTTTTTATGGCCTTTGATCGCGTTATTGCCAAATGACAGGTCTGATCGCAAATAAATGCTAAGAACCTCTATACGGACAGGCTAAAATGCGCGCCCGGCTAACCGCTGATCCTTTTCCAACGCGCCCCACAAGGTTCGCTACGTGATCGAGTTTCAAGACGTCCATAAAACCTACCGAGTCGCCGGTAGGGATATCCCCGCCCTGCATCCGACCAGTCTGACGATTGAGAACGGTCAGGTCTTCGGCCTGATTGGCCATTCCGGTGCGGGAAAAAGTACCTTGCTGCGCCTGATCAATCGCCTGGAAGACTCCACTGGCGGCAAGATCATCGTCGACGGCGAGGAAGTCACCGCCCTGGACGCCAGCGGCCTGCGCCGCTTCCGCCAGCAAGTCGGGATGATTTTCCAGCACTTCAACCTGCTGGCGTCCAAGACCGTGGCCGACAACGTGGCGCTGCCACTGACGCTGGCCGGCGAATTGTCCCGCAGCGAAATCGACCAGCGCGTCGCCGAGTTGCTGGCGCGGGTTGGCCTGTCCGACCACGCCAGGAAATACCCGGCGCAACTGTCCGGCGGCCAGAAGCAGCGCGTCGGCATCGCCCGCGCCCTGGCGACCAAACCCAAGATTTTGCTGTGCGACGAGGCCACCAGCGCCCTCGACCCGCAGACCACCGCCTCGGTGCTGCAACTGCTGGCGGAAATCAACCGCGAGCTGAAGCTGACCATCGTGCTGATTACCCATGAAATGGACGTGATCCGCCGGGTTTGCGATCAAGTGGCGGTGATGGATGCCGGCGTGATCGTCGAGCAAGGCCCGGTAGCCGAGGTGTTCCTGCACCCCAAGCACCCGACCACCAAGCGTTTTGTCCAGGAAGACGAGCAGATCGACGAAAGCGAACAGCGCGACGATTTCGCCCACGTACCCGGGCGCATCGTGCGTCTGACGTTCCAGGGCGACGCGACCTACGCGCCATTGCTCGGCACCGTCGCCCGGGAAACCGGCGTGGACTACAGCATCCTGGCCGGTCGTATCGACCGCATCAAAGACACCCCCTACGGGCAACTGACCCTCGCCATCACCGGCGGTGACATGGAGGCGGCGTTCGCCCGCTTCACCGCGGCCGATGTCCACATGGAGGTGCTGCGCTAATGGAACTGATGAGTTCGTTCTTCTCCAACATCGACTGGCTGGAAATCTGGCTGGCCACCGGCGACACCTTCCTGATGCTGTTCGGTTCGCTGCTGTTCACCGTGCTGCTCGGCCTGCCCCTGGGCGTGTTGCTGTTCCTCTGCAGCCCGCGCCAATTGCTCGAAGCCCGCGGTGTGTACGCGCTGCTGTCGCTGATCGTGAACATCCTGCGTTCGCTGCCGTTCATCATCCTGTTGATCGTGATGATCCCGTTCACGGTATTGATCACTGGCACCTCCCTGGGCGTGGCCGGCGCGATCCCACCGCTGGTGGTCGGCGCCACACCGTTCTTCGCCCGCCTGGTGGAAACGGCCCTGCGCGAAGTCGACCGCGGCATCATCGAAGCGACCCAGGCCATGGGCGCCACCACGCGGCAGATCATCGTCAATGCCTTGCTGCCGGAAGCCCGTCCAGGCATTTTTGCCGCGATTACGGTGACAGCGATTACGCTGGTGTCCTACACGGCCATGGCCGGTGTGGTCGGCGCCGGTGGTTTGGGCGACCTGGCGATCCGCTTCGGCTACCAGCGTTTCCAGACCGACGTCATGGTGGTCACGGTGGTGTTGCTGCTGGTGCTGGTCCAGGTCCTGCAAACCGTGGGCGACAAACTGGTTGTACATTTTTCTAGAAAATAAGGCCTCGCGGCCAATAAACCATGAGCCGGCCATTCGCTGGCAGGCGCCAAGAGCAGGCGCCTCAAAAGGAGTTAGCTGAATGAAAAAACTACTGGTTGCCTTCGCTGCCGCCGCAGCGTTTTCCGCCCACGCCGCCGACACCCTGACCGTCGCGGCCACACCGGTACCGCACGCGGAAATCCTCGAATTCGTCAAACCGGCATTGGCCAAAGAAGGCGTCGACCTGAAGGTCAAGGTCTTCACCGACTACATCCAGCCGAACGTACAGGTTGCGGAAAAGCGTCTGGACGCCAACTTCTTCCAGCACCAGCCGTACCTGGATGAATTCAACAAGGCCAAGGGCACCCACCTGGTGAGCGTGGCCGGTGTGCACCTGGAACCCCTGGGCGCGTACTCCAGCAAGTACAAGGCACTGACAGAATTGCCAGGCGGCGCCAACGTGGTAATCCCGAACGACGCCACCAACGGCGGCCGTGCGCTGTTGCTGCTGGCGAAGGCTGGGGTGATCAAGTTGAAGGATTCGAACAACATCCTGTCGACCACCAAGGACATCGTTGAGAACCCGAAGGACCTGAAATTCCGTGAGCTGGAAGCGGCGACCATTCCGCGGGTGCTGACCCAGGTGGATCTGGCGTTAATCAATACCAACTATGCGTTGGAAGCCAAGCTTGATCCTTCCAAGGATGCGCTGGTTATTGAAGGTAGCGACTCACCGTATGTGAACATCCTGGTAGCTCGTGAGGATGACAAGGACAGTGAGGCGATGAAGAAGCTGGTTGCGGCGCTGCACACGCCGGAAGTGAAGGCTTTTATTCTTGAGAAGTACAAAGGCGCGGTTTTGCCGGCGTTTTGATCTGATTAGGTGGTGAAAAAACGGGGCTGCGTGGGAATGCAGGCCCGTTTTTTTTTGCTCGGAATGTCTAGAAGCTCATGGATAGCTCACTTTCGCCGTCGAGAGAGCGAACCGACTAGGCTTCATAGTCCTATTGCAGCCTGTGCAATTGCCCATGTGTGGACAGTGGACAAGGTGATGGCAAATAGATAGCATTATTATCAGCTAGCAAGGCTTGTCGTCATCTATCTCGTGTTTCTTCCCTGACCAATGTCACGTTTGCCAGGCCCGCTTCGAGCTAGACAGGGTTTTGTAGAAAAAAACTTTTTACAGGCGCTCCATCAATGACAAGAACACAACAATCACATACCGCCCAGTAGTGGTTGTAAACCGGTTAGATGTGGTAATAATCACCGTGCTTATATTAGCTGTTTTGGAAGAGGTCCTAAAAAAATCATGTTATTTAATTGGACACGATTGTTTTTATATCATCTTCCTGACGCGCTCTTCCAGCTCCATTTTATAGTATTACGCTCAACAAACACCGCTCGCTCCGCTCAAGGTATTCGCAAAGCTATACTTTTGTTCGTCCGTAGCTCGACCGTAAAACAATAGGAATTCCAGTGAAAAACTTTGATCCATTCATGAAAAAATCATGGCTCATCCTAGTAATTATCGGGGTGATGATTAGCGTTCTACCCTCAACAATATCCTACTCAGCAGGCTTTCTTTTAATAAGTTCAGTCTGGTTAGCCATCTACATTGCCTTTGTTATATTTTCATTGAATAAATTAGCCACCGAAGACGGTCTTCTGAAAACAAAAAAACCTATAACGATTTGGGGCTATATTTGGCGTTCAATTGTTGTGTACTGGATTTCATGGATTCTAGCCATGTTCCCAGCCCTCATGATCATTGGGACACAACCGTACCCGTCAAACCCGTCAATTCCTGCTTTCCTTTTTATAAGCACACTTCAAGCGCTGTTCTCCATAATCGTGATATGGGCCATTTTTTCGAACGATAGAAAGTCTCAGATTCGATGGCTTCTCTCGTTGGGTCGTGGTTATTGATTTTTACTGGATAAAGTCGTTTCGCTTCGTTTAATGGGCTGGATAAAGCCGGCCCACGACAAAGTAGTTATCTCCTAAGCAGCTTTTCCCACAACCAGCTTTATAAAAGCAGGCTAGTGGTTTTATTGGAAGCGATTGAACTCGAATAAAAGCTTGCTTTGAGGAACCATGACTTAGCATTGCTTGTGGGGAGGGAATAAGTCATGAACTTAATTATCAAAAAATCCCGCATTTGTCTGAGCAATCGAGGGCTGTTTATGCTACGACATATAAAAACAAGTAGCGACAAATGAAAAATATTAGCTTTCAAAGAGTCACACTAAAATCGCTATCAGGCCTAGAATATTTAAGACCGTTGTATCGCCAGGCACTTCAGCTGAATGTCATTTTTTTGTTTTCGTTTCTTATATCGGGTTGTTTGAGCGCCGAGTATATAGACCCCTATATTACCGATGAAGTTCGACAACACCCTATTTCGGATACAGCCGTTTTTTCAGCGGTTCAATTCTCTGGAAATATCTTGGGGCAAATAATTAGTGTAGACGGTGTTGAGACAAGCTGTTGGAGGGCTGGTTGCCCTGGTTGGGTACGGGTAACGCCGGGTGATCATGTATTCAAGGTAAGATTTAGCATTTTTTACGGTATCAACTCATACAAGCACGGAGAGGACGATTTGCATATAACGCATATGGAAGCCAAGCACGTCTATGACACGGTGTTTACCTATCAAGACAATCAGTTTTCCGTGGCGCCTAGAGACTTGGGTGAGGAACCTGAGTACGGAATGAATGTCGGGCTTAAGGGAGTCAACCAACGATACGTTCCGGTGCGTTTTAAGTGATTCCAGAATTCCCATGTTATTTACACCCTAATTAAAGGACGAACTAAAGAACAATTAAAAAACGTGACGGATTTATTTCCACCCTAAAGCAAATGCATTATTGAGTTATGCCAGCTGTCGGTAACAAATAACAAACCCGCCACGAAGTGACGGGTTCGCTTTTATCGACAAATGTTTATCCGCTATCGCGGATCAACGTTATCCAACACCCGGTTCGCCAGTAATGAACTCAATTCAATCAACTGCTGGATGCCGAGAAGGATGTGACGACGCGGACCTTCCAGGTCGAAAGCCAGGTTGCTGACCATCGCGTCGGCTGCCGCCAGGGTTTCGCTGAGGTTGGCGAGGAGGGATTCGTTGTCGGCGTTTTTGGCGACGGTGAAGAGCTGGCCCGGTTGGGACGCATCTTCTGACTTTTCCGGTTTTGGTAGCAGGTAGTAATCCAAGGCGCGATTGGTGGCTTCGTCGTGCTTTTTGGCCTGGGACTTTGTGTACCGGGAGGTCTGATCCGCCTCTGGCGGATTCGGAGTCGGTTTGAACATTGGGACTTTCCTTCTAGTAGGGCCGCACCATCTCGCTACTAAACGAAAAGGAGGCAGCTGTGCACAAGTTAGTAGACCGGTAAAGTCACCAAACCCGGCGCGCCCGAAGGCGCCTTGCGCACAGCCACCATCAAGTGCAGGCGAACGCCTGACTGGATGACACTCATGCAACCGTAGATGACTAACCGAGCTACTAAACCCGACCACTGATGAGCAGTGGCAGGAAAACGATAGAACCCGGGGGCAAGGCGCACAAGCGGGCGGATTCTGGCGTAGTTGTAGGCAAAGGCGCAAGGTTGGGTAGCCTGGTGGAAGGGTTGGGGTTGGAGGATAAACAGGTGGCGTTTATTACTGTAGTTCGGGGATAGAGGGGTGCTTGCGAATGGGCGGAGTGGCTGGCGGGGTTGGTCTGTAGGAATGTGTTTGGCTGGTTTTGGGGCTGCTGCGCAGCCCAGCGGGAGCAAGCTCCCTCGCCACGGGGATTGGGGCGTAGAGGAAGTGGGGGCAGTCGCATCGGCGGGAGCGATGCAGCCTTTTTCAGCAATCACTTGCTCCCGAACCCCTGTCAGGATTCGCCCATTGTCCGGACCGAATGAACCCTAGGATCTGCTTCATTGTTCTACAACCCCCATGATAAATTCCCCGCCGCGACCTCTAATCAATAGAGGGCATTCAGGGAGAGAAGTAAGTGATCAAGTCTTTGTTGGTTGGGACATTGCTGGCAATGGCATCAGCATCGGCATCTGCGATGAGTTGCGATAATCCTAGAAACGCCTATGACAGGACCTATTGCGCGTCGCTGAAAATGGTTCAGTCGGATCAGGAAATCAACGAGCAGTACAAGAAGACCATGAGTGCCCTGAACCCGGATCAAAAGAAAAAAGTGAAAGCTGCTCAGATCCAGTGGATCAAAAATCGTGACAGCGCCTGTTCCAACGATGGCCTGCTCTACCTGGACTGTGCCAATGAGAAGACCGAGGCGCGTATCGTCATACTCAAGGCTGTCGAGCGCGAGTGCCGTGCTGCCGGTTGCGACGACGCCAAGCTGTCGCAAGTCGAGTAACCCGTAGACAACGTTGGGCTTGCAGTCGTATCCCACGAAAAACCCGACGTAAAGCGTCGGGTTTTTCTTTGGTGGGTTCACCTGCTATCGCGGCTCAACTCGCCCTTGCCCCTTCTTTCATGCCTGACGCAGGCTGGTCATGATCAGTGCTACGCAACACCACGCTCGACCATGGCGCGCCATGTCTGGACGCTGGAGCGTTCCTGCATCCTGGCGTGCCAGGCTCGCAGTGCGGCACATTCTTCAGGCACGGGGAGTTGCACCAGCGAGGCGAAGATCATGCCGCCCAGTACTGCAATGTCGGCCATCGAAAACTTGTCGCCCGCCACAAAGGGCCGGTCTTTGAGCAGGTTGTCGAAATAGCGCATGCCCCTGATCGCCTTATCGCGCATCCGGGCGCCCCACTCGGCATTCTGGTACAGCTCGACATCGGGCCCGAGGCCCGGCGTGGCATGGTGGAAGTACGCGCTGACGGCATCGAGAAACTCGATCTCGGCACGTTTGGTCATCATGTGGATGATGCCTTTCTCAACAGCCGTTTGGCCCGTCAACGTCGGATGACCGTCCAGGCTATCCAGGTACTGGGTGATCGCCGTGCACTCGGCGATCCGCGTCCCATCGTTCAGCTCCAGCACGGGCAGTGTCCCGGAGTAATTGATGGCCAGGAACTCGGGTTGCTTGTGCTCGCCGTTCCAGAGATTCACCGGTACGAATTCGATGTTGGGCAGCAATCCTTTTTCCGCCAGCGCAATGCGGACGCGGGCGGGGTAGGGGCCGTTGAACCAATCGTAGATTTTCATCGTAGGAACAGTGGAAACGTCAACGCGCTGCTGTGAAGAAGTCATGATTCAATCACCTGCCTGTCAATTGGTAGGCAAAGATTGAGCCGACACTCAGGTGCTGTCAATCCCCTACCTGTCAATTGGCAGGTAAACGGCTCCGGGCGTAGAATCGCGGTTACCTGAGTGAATAGAAATCTCGAAATGAGGCTGCAACGTGAACGAAAATGCTCGAGAAGCCATCTTGGCGGCAGCGAAATCCGCTGCCCAACTGCACGGTTACAGCGGTATCAATTTCCGTAGCATTGCCGACCAGGTGGGTATCAAGAACGCCAGCATTTACTACCACTTTCCGAGCAAGGCAGGCCTGGCTGCGGCGGTCGCTGAGCGCTACTGGCAGGACGCGTTGCGAGTGCTTGAAGGGATACGCGCTGCCAATGTCGATCCAAAGAAGTGCCTGCAGCTGTACGCATCCATTTTTCGAAAGTCGCTTGAGGACGGCAACAGGCTTTGTCTGTCCAGCTTCATGGCAGCCGAATACGAAGACCTTCCCGATGAAGTATCGCGAGAGATCAGGGCTTTTGCGGACGTTAACGTGGCGTGGCTCGCCCAGGTACTGGCAGATGCTGGAACAGGTAGCACAGAAGAATGTGAACGCCGAGCGCGGGCCATTTATACCGCTGTTGCGGGTGCTCAGTTAATTGCGCGGACTCGAGCGGATGTCGGTCTGTTCGATGATTTGATATCGAGCTACCGGGAAGCGGGGTTGATTCCAGCCTGATTGCTCGTTTCTTAGGCTGATGACACGGTTGGTCTGTTGGAATGCTTGGGGCTGCTTTGCAGCCCAGCGGGAGCAAGCTCCCTCGCCACGGGGGGTGTTCCTGCATAGCATTTGGGGATAAATCCCCTCGTCACAGTAATTCAGTTGTTTACGGTAATGGCAGGGTGCCACAATCGTTTTTTTTTGTTGCGTCATAACCAGGTGGTTCAAATGTATGGCCCAAGATTGCGCAATGGCCAGGATTTTGTAATAGCCGAGCAGGTGCGCACCGACCGATTGCAGCAGCTGTTTCGCCAATCCGTTTCTGCGGTTTTTGGTAGTTACCTCGCTGCCATCATGCTGAGTTGGCTGTGTTGGGATCGTTTTGATCACGGCGCTATTTTTTGGTGGATGGCCATTCTGACCGCATCGACGCTGCTGCGTATCGCGATGTTCGTTGCCTATTTCCGCAGCGACGAAAGTCAGCGCACGCCTCGACATTGGGAGCGCAAATACTGGGTCACACTGGTGCTATCCGCCAGTATCTGGGGCGGCGGGGCGTTCGTTCTCATGCCGGCGGACGATCTGTTGTCACAGGCGTTGGTCATGCTCTTTACAGTCGGCATGTCCGTCAGCGCGGTGTCCTGCTACTCGGCCTATCGCGATATGACACTGGTCTCCATTGGCGTGGTGCTGTTGCCGTGCACGATCTGGCTGCTGTTTCAACCGTCCCCGATTCAACTCGGCATGGCCCTTTCGATTCTGGTGTTCGCGGCATTTGCGGCCCGCGCCACGCACAAAATGTCCCAGGCACTGGAGATCGCCTTTCGACTCACCCGTGAAATGGAACAGGCGAACAGCATTTCAACCCGCGCCGCTCAAACCGATGAACTGACCGGCCTGAAGAGTCGAAGGGCGTTTTTCGAGCATGCCCAGCAGCTTTACGACGAATGTAAGGCCAAGCGGCAAGGATTGTGCGCGGTCATGTTGGACATGGATCACTTCAAGCACATCAACGACACCTACGGCCACCAGGTCGGCGATCAGGTTTTGCGCCAGATGGGGGCGGTCATCAGTTCGTCATTTCGGGCAACGGATATCCACGGTCGGCTCGGGGGCGAAGAGTTCGCCATTCTGCTCCCGAACACTTCCATTGAGGTTGCCACCCAGATTGCAGAACGGCTCATCGATACGATTGCGGGCTTGATGATCGAGCCTGTCCTCTGCATATCAGCCAGCCTCGGCGTCGCGTCGACGGAGGCCTGTAATAAGGATCTTCACAGCTTGATGAACGATGCGGATAAAGCCCTGTATCGGGCGAAGGCGTTGGGGCGTAATCGGGTGGCTGTTGCTTAGTCGGGTTGGATTTGCCCAGCGCGAAACCAAAAAACCGCCAATTCGGCGGTTTTTTTACTTTTCCCTGATCCCGCGTTTGATCGTGCCCGCTCTGCGTGGGTATGCATCCCGTGACGCTCTGCGTCACTTTCCAAAAGCGGAACGCGGAGCGTCCCTGACGGCGTTCCCACGCAGAGCGTGGAAACGATCGAAACCCATCATTCTGCTTATGAATTTCCCTCTCTTTGAAGGCCTGCAATTGCGCTGGCCCTGCTGATCCCCAGCAACCTCCTTCCCGTGGCTCACCTCCCAGCTCACCCGGGCTGGCGACATTGCAAAACAAAAAAATAAATTCCCTTTTAGATCAATCTGTTAACTCAAAATCGATAAATTTCTCAAAATTTATCTTGCGCGCTAACTATTAATCCGTTAACTTTATCTCAACTGGTTAGCGCACAAATATTTAGCGTAAACAATTTCGATCCACCCATCAGCAATAGAGGAAACACCATGAACGTTCTCTACACCGCAGTCGCAACCTCCACCGGTGGCCGTGATGGCCGTGCTGTTTCCAGCGACAAGATTCTCGACGTGAAATTGGCCACTCCAAAAGCCTTGGGCGGCGCTGGTGGTGAAGCCACCAACCCTGAGCAGTTGTTCGCTGCCGGCTACTCCGCCTGCTTCATTGGCGCATTGAAGTTTGTCGCCAGCCAAAGCAAACGCAGCATTCCTGCTGATGCATCGATCACGGCACATGTCGGCATCGGCCAGATCCCTGGCGGTTTCGGCCTGGACATCGACCTGCACATCAACCTGCCAGGTCTGGATCAAGCCGATGCTCAAGCGCTGGTCGACGCGGCTCACCAGGTTTGCCCGTACTCCAACGCGACACGCGGCAACGTCGATGTCCGTTTGCACGTCTCCGTCTAACTCACTTCATCCACGAATAAAAAGGATCAGGACATGAACACTTTCAGCAAAACTCTCGTTGGCTCGCTTCTGGCTCTGTCGCTCGGCAATGCGTTCGCGACTTCTTTTGTTCAACCTACGTTCGCTGAGGGTGGTTCGGATCGCCTGATCGAAAAACGCGTAGCCGAAGGTGGCTCGGATCGCCTGATCGAAAAACGCGTAGCCGAAGGCGGCTCGGATCGACTGATGGAAAACCGTGTAGCCGAAGGTGGCTCGGATCGACTGATGGAAAACCGTGTAGCCGAAGGTGGCTCGGATCGACTGATCGAAAACAGAGTGAGCTGAACAAGCCCTTCACCACGCCAAAGCCGGTCGAATCAACCCATGTTGTCTCCAAAACAAAAAACGCCGCTTATCTCTCATGAGGAAGCGGCGTTTTTTTGCAACGTGTCGCGGGATCCTAAACGATGCTATCCACCACACCCCCATCAACCCGCAACGCGGCGCCAGTGGTAGCCGAGGCCTGTTCCGAGCTGGCGTAGATGATCATGTTGGCAACTTCCTCGACACGTGCCGCGCGCTGGATGATCGAGGTGCTGCGGTGCTCATTGACGAAATCCGCCGCGACCTTTTCCAGGCTGTCCCCGGTGCGCTCGACGTCTGCCTGGAGCATCTGGGCAACCCCTTCGGACAGCGTCGGCCCAGGCAGCACCGAGTTCACCGTAACGCCTGTGCCAGCCAGGCGCTTGGCCAGGCCACGAGCGATGGACAGTTGGGCGGTCTTGGTGAAGCCGTAGTGAATCATGTCCGCGGGAATGTTCACGCCCGACTCCGACGAAACAAACACAATCCGCCCCCAACCGCGCTCGACCATGCCCGGCGCGTAGGCCCTGGAAACCCGCACGCCGGACATTACGTTGGTTTCGAAGAAGCGCTGCCATTCGCTGTCCGGCGTTTCGAAAAAGTCTTCCAGTTTGAAAATGCCCAGATTGTTGATGACGATATCGAAGCGTGGGTATTTGGCGATCAGTGCCTGGCAGCCCGGCGCGTTGCTCAGATCGCCAACAAAGCCATCGGCCCTTGAAGCGAGGGCGCCCAAGCGCTGCAACGCGTCCTCCACGCTGCTCCCGCTGCGACCGTTGATGACCACATGGGCGCCGGCTTCGAGGAAGCCTTTGGCTGTGGCAAAACCGATACCGCTGGTGGAGCCGGTGACGAGGACGTGACGGCCGGTGAAGTCGATGTTCATGAGGGGGACTCCTTGATTAATGAGCCAGAGGAAGTGCGATATTTCTGACTGGACGGTAATCCGACGGATCGAGGGATGGCTTTGCCATCCCAACGTCGCCGATATCGCAGGCCCTTAATCATGGACACGATTGAGGCTTTGCGCCTCCTCGTGATCAATCAACCATCAGGAAGCCGACCATACCGCCAGCTCATAGCCATCCGGGTCGATGAAGTGGAAACGCCTTCCACCCGGGAACGCGAACACTTCACGGCTGATGGTCGCTCCTGTGGCCTTGAGCCGGAGTTGGGTAGCCTCAAGGTCATCCGCGTACAAGATGATCAACGGACCACCCGGGCGCACCGGTTCACCGGTCGTGAAACCACCGGTCAGGCGACCGTCGCTGAATTCGGTATAGGTCGGGCCGTAGTCGACGAAACTCCAGCCGAACACGCTTGCATAGAAGGCTTTGCTGCGGGCGATGTCGCTGACATTGAACTCGATGTTATCGATCTGACTGTCTTTATTACCTTGAATGCCCATTGTCGCTTCCTTGGCTGATTTGGGAGTAAGCGAGCTTAGGCCATTTCCCCCTCACCGAGCTTGGAAAAATCGATCCGGACGACAGGGGTTGAGGGCCGAGCAAGCCTTGTCGCCGACGATCTCTTCACTGGCAAGACGACCCACGATCGCGGCCAGGGTTACGCCGGGGTGCATGACGCACACGTATACGCCGCCAACCTGCGGAAGATAACCAATGATGGGGATGTCATCAGCAGGCATGGGTCTGTATCCGACGCGAGCCGATTGTAGGTCCAGGGAGACGACGCCGTGGAGTTCGCTTTTGATGGCGTTGGCGGTGCGCAGCGCGATCTCCGATGGTTGGTTTTCCAAGGCGTCGTCCAGGTAGTCTTCGGCCGCCAGCAACGCACCCTCCGGGGTTTGCCTCACTTCCATTTCAGGGCTGGAAATGAGGCTGCGTACCAGGTTGGGTGGCGAGGTGTAGCGGATGAAAATTGCCGGGGAGGCGTCTATGGGCAGGCAGACTTCAAGCAGGTCGGCCAGCTTCGTGATGCCTGTGCCGGCTGCCAATACGACGATATCGGCTTCAATGACGCCCGTGGCGGTTTCAACGCCCCACACGGTGGAACCCTGGGTTTTAAAGCCGAGAACCGACGTTTGAGTGAGCACTTTCGCGCCATTCGCTTGAGCACCGGCGATCAGCGCATGGGTTGCTGCTACGGCGTCCAGCGCTCCTTCTTCCGCCGCATACGAAGCTTGCTGAGGAGGGTTCTTGAGGTTCGGCTCAAGTTCACGGATCTGTGATTGGGATATCCGGCTAGCCGACGCTGTTGAACTCGAGCCGTAAGAGAGGGCGCCAGTCCAGCGAATCTTCAGGCCAGGCAGTTGCGTTTCGAGTCGGCGGTATTCCTGGATGGCAGCACCGCGCAATGGCGCAATGGGGTCGGGTTCGCCATGGGAGGTGTTGATCCAGGCGAATGAGCTGCCGGTCACGCCTGACGCGATACCTTCGGCCTCGACCACAGTGACTTTCGCGCCTTTGGTCGCCAGGTGGTAGGCCAGGGATGCGCCTACGATGCCCGCACCGATGACGATGACTCGTTTGCCTGGAGCGTTATCCATTTCGCCTCCGTTGGATTGCGCGCCTGGTCGGTTGGGGCTGCTGCGCAGCCCAGCGGGAGCAAGCTCCCTCGCCACGGGGGAGGGATGGAGTCAGTTGTTTATGCGGCGGCTGTTAGGCCGCTATCGCGAGCAAGTTCGTTCCCACAAGGATCGGTGGTGTGCTTCAGTACCACCGCGCCTCGCCCGGCGGGCGTTTCTTGAAGCGTTTCATGCTCCACATGTACTGGCTCGGGTAAGCCCGCACGTAGCGCTCCACCACTTGGCTCATGGCCGCGCAGGCGGTCTCGGTGTCGGTGCTGTACATGGCCTCGGGCGCGGCTTCGAGGATGACTTTGTAGCCGGAGCCGTCGGGCAGGCGCAGGGCGTGGAGGAAGACGCCGACCGCTTTGCCGCCGGCGAGCATGTTCGGCACGAACTTGCTGGTCAGGGCCTGGGTGGCGAAGAAGGGCACGAAGATACCGGCGGATTCGGCCGGTTCCGGGTCGGCGGGGATGCCTACCTGGCCGCCTTTGCGCACTTCCTTGATGACACTGAGGATGCCTTCCTTGGTCGATGCCGCGACCTTGTTGCCCAACTGAACGCGTTGCTTTTGCAGCAATTCATCCACCGCCTTGAGCTTGGGCGGGCGGTAGAAAATGATCGGCTTGCACTGGCTGCAATAGAAGTGGTTGAGCACTTCCCAGTTGCCCAGGTGGCTGGTGATACCCACCACACCTTTGCCGGAGGCCAGGGCTTCTTTCAGCACCTCCAGGCCTTCGACTTCACGCACCAGTTCGATGGAACGCTGGGCCGGCCAGATCCAGGCGCAGGCGCTTTCGGTCAGGGATTTGCCAATGTCCTTGAGGCTCTGGCCCACCAGGCGTTCGCGCTCGGCCGGGTCCATCTCGGGAAAGCACTTGGCGAGGTTGATCCGCACCACGTCGCGGGAACGGTTGGGAAATTTCCACATGAGCCAGCCAATCGCCGAGCCCACTGCCTGCACCGCTCGCCAGGGCAGCAGCGCAAACAACCGCAGAGCGCCGACCAGCAAGGCGCCTTTCAACTTATCCACAGGTCACTCCTGAATGTATGGGCCGTGTTGCGAGCCGGCTATTCTAACCGCCGTTTGCCAGCTCGGCGTAGCGGTCGCAGTCCTGGGTGTGGTCCATGACCATGCCCGAGGCCTGCATCAAGGCGTAGCAAATGGTCGGCCCGACGAAGGTGAACCCGACCTTTTTCAGACCTTTGCTCATTGCCAGTGCCTCGGGCGTGATGGCCGGCACTTCGCTGCGATCCTTGAAATGGTTGATGATGGGTTTATCGCCGACGAACGACCAGAGGAACGCCACCGGGTCCTCCAGGGCCAGCCAGGCCTGGGCGTTGCGGCGGGCGGCCTTGAGCTTGAGGCGGTTGCGGATGATGCCGGGGTCGAGCATCAGCTCATCGATTTCCGCGTCGCTCATCTGCGCCACGCGCTGCACATCGAAGCCGTACAACACTTCCCGGTAGCGCTCGCGTTTACGCAAAACGGTGATCCAGGACAGACCGGCCTGGAACCCTTCGAGCAAAAGCAACTCGAACAAACCCTGCGCATCGCGCAGCGGCGTGCCCCACTCCTGATCGTGATAAGCCATGTACAAAGGATCGTCAGAACACCAAAAGCAGCGTGGCATAAGGCTCCAGGGGGCGTGCGCACGAACGAATCGGGTATACTCCCGCTCTTTAAATCGCAGCCCAAGAAACAGGTGAATTTCGTGAGCCAGCCTACGCCAGCCGTGCGTACCTTCCAAGACTTGATCCTCGCCCTCCAGCAATACTGGGCCGAGCAAGGTTGCGTGGTACTTCAGCCCTACGATATGGAAGTAGGCGCCGGCACTTTCCACACTGCCACGTTTCTGCGTGCCATCGGCCCGGAAACCTGGAACGCCGCTTATGTGCAGCCCAGCCGCCGCCCGACTGACGGCCGCTACGGCGAAAACCCGAACCGCCTGCAGCACTACTACCAGTTCCAGGTCGTGCTGAAGCCGAACCCGGAAAACTTCCAGGAGCTGTACCTGGGCTCCCTCAAGCACGTGGGCCTCGACCCACTGGTGCACGACATCCGTTTCGTCGAAGACAACTGGGAGTCGCCAACCCTGGGCGCCTGGGGCCTTGGCTGGGAAGTCTGGCTCAACGGCATGGAAGTGACCCAGTTCACCTACTTCCAGCAGGCGGGCGGCATCGAGTGCTACCCGGTCACCGGCGAAATCACCTACGGCCTCGAACGCCTGGCCATGTACCTGCAGGGTGTGGATTCGGTCTACGACCTGGTGTGGGCCGACGGTCCGTTCGGCAAAGTGACCTACGGCGACGTGTTCCACCAGAACGAAGTGGAACAGTCGACCTACAACTTCGAACACGCCAACGTCGACAAGCTGTTCGAGCTGTTCGATTTCTATGAAAGCGAAGCCAAGCGCCTGATCGAGCTGGACCAGCCGCTGCCGTTGCCGAGCTATGAAATGGTGTTGAAGGCGTCCCATACCTTCAACCTGCTGGATGCACGCCGGGCGATTTCCGTGACCGCGCGCCAGCAATACATCCTGCGTGTGCGCACCCTGGCGCGTTCCGTTGCGCAAGCCTACCTGCTGGCCCGTGCCAAGCTGGGCTTCCCGATGGCGACCCCGGACCTGCGTGATGAAGTGTTGGCTAAGCTGGAGGCTGCACAATGAGTGCTCAAGATTTTCTGGTTGAACTGGGCACCGAAGAACTGCCACCCAAAGCCCTGAACACCCTGGCCGATGCGTTCCTGGCCGGTATCGACAAAGGCCTGCAAGCTGCCGGCCTGAGCTACGAAGCCAAACAGGTGTACGCCGCGCCGCGCCGCTTGGCCGTGCTGATCACCGCCCTGGCGACCCAGCAGCCAGACCGCAGCATCAACCTCGACGGCCCGCCACGCCAGGCCGCGTTCGATGCCGACGGCAACCCGACCCAAGCCGCCCTGGGCTTCGCCAAGAAATGCGGCGTGGACCTGAGCGAAATCGACCAGAGCGGCCCGAAGCTGCGCTATAGCCAGAGCATCAAGGGCAAGCCGACCGCCAGCCTGTTGCCGACCATCGTCGAAGACTCCCTCAATGACTTGCCGATCCCCAAGCGCATGCGCTGGGCCGCGCGCAAGGAAGAATTCGTACGTCCAACCCAGTGGCTGGTGATGTTGCTCGGTGACCAGGTCATCGATTGCACGATCCTGGCCCAGAAGGCCGGTCGCGATTCTCGCGGTCACCGCTTCCATCATCCACAGAGCGTGCGCATCACCTCGCCGGCCAACTACCTGGCCGACCTGCGTGCCGCCTACGTACTGGCCGACGCGAACGAGCGCCGCGCACTGATCAGCAAGCGCACCGAAGAGCTGGCCACCCTGCAGGAAGGCACCGCCATCGTGCCGGCCAACCTGCTGGACGAAGTGACCGCGTTGGTGGAATGGCCGGTGCCGCTGGTGTGCTCGTTCGAGGAACGTTTCCTTGAAGTGCCGCAGGAAGCGCTGATCACCACCATGCAGGACAACCAGAAGTACTTCTGCCTGCTGGACGCCGAAGGCAAGTTGCTGCCGCGCTTCATCACGGTCGCCAATATCGAAAGCAAGGACCCGCAGCAGATCATCGCCGGTAACGAAAAAGTCGTTCGCCCGCGCCTGACCGATGCCGAGTTCTTCTTCAAGCAGGACAAGAAGCAACCGCTGGAAAGCTTCAACGAGCGTCTGAAGAACGTGGTGTTCCAGGAAAAACTCGGCAGCGTCTACGACAAGGCCGAGCGCGTATCGAAACTGGCCGCGTTCATCGCCCCACGCATCGGCGGCGACGCCCAGCGCGCGGCCCGTGCCGGCATCCTGTCCAAGTGCGACCTGTCCACCGAGATGGTTGGTGAGTTCCCGGAGATGCAAGGCGTCGCCGGTTACTACTACGCCCTCAACGATGGCGAGCCGCAGGACGTGGCCCTGGCACTGAACGAGCAGTACATGCCCCGCGGTGCCGGCGCCGAGCTGCCGACCACCCTGACCGGTGCGGCCGTGGCGATCGCTGACAAGCTCGACACCCTGGTCGGCATCTTCGGTATCGGCATGCTGCCCACCGGCAGCAAAGACCCTTATGCCTTGCGTCGTGCGGCGCTGGGTGTGTTGCGGATCCTGATCGACAAGCAGCTGGACCTGGACCTGAACGACGCCGTGGCATTCGCCGTCAATGCGTTCGGCAGCAAGGTCAAGTCTGCCGGCCTGGCCGATGCGGTGCTGGAGTTCATCTTCGACCGCCTGCGTGCGCGTTATGAAGACGAAGGCGTCGATGTTGCTACCTATCTGTCGGTGCGTGCCCTGAAACCAGGTTCGGCCCTGGACTTCGACCAGCGTGTACAAGCGGTGCAGGCGTTCCGCAAATTGCCGGAAGCGGCAGCGCTGGCGTCGGTGAACAAGCGTGTGTCGAACCTGCTGAGCAAGGCCGAGCCTTCCGTCAAAGCCGTTGAAGCACGTTACTTTGATAATGCCGCCGAGTTTTCGCTCAACTCGGCGATTCAACAGGCGTATGCGTCGGTACAACCGCTCATGGAAAAACGCGATTATGCCGAGGCACTGGCGCGCCTGGCGGCACTGCGCGAGCCGGTCGATGCGTTCTTTGAAGCCGTGATGGTGAATGCGGACAACGAAGACGTCCGCAAGAATCGTTATGCATTGCTGGCACGCCTGCGCAGCCTGTTCCTCAATATTGCCGATATTTCCGTGCTGGGTTGAGGTGCTGCTGTTGAAACTGCTGATTCTCGATCGGGACGGGGTGATCAATCACGACTCCGACGCTTACATCAAATCGGTGGAGGAGTGGTTGCCGCTACCCGGTTCGATCGAAGCCATCGCGCAGTTGAGCAAGGCCGGCTGGACGGTGGCGGTTGCCACCAACCAGTCGGGCATTGCCCGCGGTTATTATGACCTCGCCGTGCTCGAAGCCATGCACGAGCACCTGCGTGCATTGGTGGCGGAGCAGGGCGGGGAAGTCGGGCTGATCGTTTATTGCCCGCATGGGCCGGACGAAGGTTGCGATTGCCGCAAACCCAAGCCGGGCATGTTGAAAACCATTGCCGCGCATTACGGCGTGACACTGGCGGGTGTGTGGTTCGTCGGCGACAGCCTCGGTGACCTGGAGGCGGCCAAGACCGTCGATTGTCAGCCAGTTTTGGTAAAGACCGGGAAAGGCGAGAAGACTCTGGGCAAGACCCTACCGGTGGGCACCTTGATTTTTGACGACTTGGCGGCGATTGCCGCTGAACTTATCCACAATTAGAGCTCCCAAGACAACCTGATCAAGGATTGTTCGGGAAGCGCTTGAACAGGCGGGCTCTGCCCGCAACGGTAAATGCCGCTATGTCTATATTGCAGGCCATCAGAGCCTTTCTCTTTTACCTGCTGTTGGGCACCAGTTCCTTGCTGTGGTGCTCCTTGAGTTTTTTTATCGCGCCTTTCTTGCCGTTCAAGGCTCGCTACCGTTTCATCAATGTGTACTGGTGCCGCTGCGCACTGTGGCTGAGCAAAGTGTTCCTGGGCATCCGCTATGAGGTCAAAGGTGCCGAGAACGTGCCTGACCGACCCTGCGTGATCCAGTCCAACCACCAGAGCACCTGGGAAACGTTCTTTCTCTCGGCCTATTTCGAACCGTTGAGCCAAGTACTCAAGCGTGAACTGTTGTTCGTGCCGTTCTTCGGCTGGGCCATGGCGATGCTGCGCCCTATCGCTATCGATCGCGACAACCCCAAGGCAGCCCTCAAGCAGGTCGCGAAGAAGGGCGACGAACTGCTCAAGGATAACGTTTGGGTGCTGATCTTCCCCGAGGGCACCCGTGTTCCTTATGGAACCGTCGGCAAATTCTCCCGTAGCGGTTCGGCATTGGCCGTGAACGCCGATCTACCCGTGCTGCCGATTGCACACAATGCCGGCAAATTCTGGCCCAAGGCTGGCTGGATCAGAACACCAGGCGTCATCACTGTGGTGATCGGCGCGCCGATGTATGCCGAAGGCACTGGGCCCCGCGCCATCGCCGACCTCAATGACCGTGTCCAAGCCTGGAATGAACAGACACAACGGGAAATGGGCTCGCTGCCCCCGACCCCGACAACACCGGCCACCACAGACCAGCTCGCTGTTTGAGATCTGTGGATAACCTGTGTACCGTTTTTTCTGAATCCGGTGCTTTTATGCTGTATGTCTATGTTTTTAATACATATTTCCTAAACACATAAAACCCACCTTCAGGTGCATAAGTTTTTTATAGCACCCAAAGATCGCAGCCTTCGGCAGCTCATACAGACGAAGGCTGCGATCTTTTCAATCTTCCAATAATGGGAAACGCAGGCTAAACGTCGTGCCTTTACCCACCACGCTACGGCATTCGATTTTCCCCTCGTGATGGTCAACCACAGCCTTGACCATCGACAGCCCCAAGCCAATTCCATCGACCCCGTGAGCCGAGGAAAACCGTCGGTACTGACTAAACAGGTCTGGTAGTTCTTCGGCGCTGATGCCTTTGCCCTGGTCGACGACATTGCAGATCAACCAGCCCGGGGTGCAGTGAACCTGCAGCGAAATGCAGGCGTCGGGCACACTGTACTTGATGGCATTTTCCAGCAGATTGAACAGGGCACGAGTCAGCAACGGCTGATCCGCCCTCACCATTGCCTCTTCATCCTCTATTTCATGAATCAACTGGATGCGTTTTGCCTGGGCGATGGGCAGCGCCTGGTCGAGCACATCCAGAACCAGCATGGCGAACAGCGTCGGCTGGAATTGATACGCCTCGGATTCGGCCTTGGCCAATTGCACGAAGCCCTCGGTCAGGTCCAGGGCGCGACGTACCTGGCGCTCGATCTGGTCGAACAGCGGATTATCCCCACCGACCTGATGCCGCTGCACATCGAGCAATGCAAGGATCGCCGAGTGCGGGGCGCGCAAATCATGGGAAAGGAAACGCAGCATGACGCTGCGCTGTTCTTCAGCCTCACGTTCGGCACTCAGGTCCGTGAGGCTCAACAACCAGCCAATCGGCGCATCGCCATCAACCGGCAACAACGCCGCCCGTTCCAGGCGCAAGCTGCGCTCGCGAATGTCGCGAAACTCCACCAAGGGCAATGTGGATAACCGGTGATGCGCCCCCTGCTCCAACCCTGGGTAACCCAATTGCCCGAGATGCTCCAGCACGTCGCCACCCGCCAGGCCATGGCCGAACAACTCGCGCGCCTTGCGATTGCCGAGCAACAGCTTGCCTTGAGGGTCACAGATCATGGTTGCCACCGGCAAATATTCCAGGCCGTCGGCAATGAAGCGTCGGGTGTCGCGGGTTCGACTCATGGCCTGCTCCAGGGCCATGATCTGCCCCTGCAAGCGGTCGCTGCCGGTGTAGGAGGCGCGGCGACGTTCCGGGAAGACCTTGGGTTCCGCGTCCAGGCGTGCCAGCTCCCAGCCGAAATAGGCCAGTACCACGCTCAGGCGGCGCCAATTCCAGATCAGGTAGCCGAACAGGATGCCCAGCACACTTGCCATGGGCGACCACCACCAGCCTCGCGCGCCCAGCACGGCACTGATCAACAGAGCCAGGCTCATGCCACCCACTGTTGTCCACAAGGCCAGGTGCGGGCGCAGCAGCAACAAGCCCAATACACAGGCCACCAAACATACCGATAACAACACAGCGCCTGGATGGTTACCCGTCGCTTGGCTGCTCAATGACAGCAAGGCCGTCAGCGGCAACAACAACAAACTTATCCACAACCACTCCCGCACCAACTGACGAAACAACCGCTGGACCTGGGTTGGCTCACGACTTTCACGGCGACGCTGGTTACTCATAGGCCTCCTGGCCAACCTCAAGAATGGGGATTTTTTTACGGGCCTGCAAAGCCCATGACTATAACGGGACTCGATAGGTGGCGCGCTGCTGCCTTTCCCTCTGTGCCGCGAGCCGGTATTGTCGCAGCCAGCGACAGGTCAATGACAACGAATCCGCCACCGGCTGCGTTTCATTGCCACCTGAAGATGTCCGTTACTCTCGAGATCAAGGAATCGCATTCCATGCGTGTCGCCATACTGGACGATGAACCGGCCGAGCTGCGCCGGGTAGAACAGACCCTGCAACAAATCCCCGGCAGGGGCGAGCAGGCCTGGACCCTGCACAGCTTTGAACGAGGCGAGGACTTGTTGCGGCAACTGCGCCGGGAAACCTTCGACCTGTTGATCCTCGACTGGCAACTGCCTGACATCAGCGGGCTTTCATTGCTGCGCTGGACCCGCGAGCACATGGATTCACCACCGGCCGCCATCATGCTGACCAGTCGCGACGGCGAGCACGACATCGTCCAGGCCCTCAACGCCGGTGCTGACGACTATGTGAGCAAACCCTTCCGGCCCAACGAGCTCAAGGCCCGGGTCACCGCTGTGCTGCGCCGCCACAACCTGCAACGTGCGCCAGCCAACGACGTGCTGGTGTTCAATGACCTGGCGTTCGACGACGCCGAGCTGACCATCACCCGCGCCGGTATTCCCATCAGCCTGACCGAGCGGGAATACCGCCTGGCCCGGTGCCTGTTCGCCAACCTGGGCCGGCCGCTGTCTCGGGAGTATTTCTACGAACGCTTCTGGACCCACGAGGAAATGACCTCGTCCCGCCCGCTCGACACCCATATCTATCGCCTGCGCAACAAGCTCGGCCTGACGGCAGACCGGGGTTGGCAATTGCTGACGATTTATGGGTACGGGTATCGATTGGAGAGTGTGGCGGCGGGGAGCGAAGCGTCTGTCGCGAGTTAGGTATTGGATACATCCGTGGCGAGGGAGCTTGCTCCCGCTGGGCTGCGCAGCAGCCCCTTTTGTGAGCGCTTCGCACTGGAGCGCCAGCCCGCTCAAGCGGGAGCAAGCTCCCTCGCCACACAATGGATATCAACCGATCGTTGGTACCAAGCTTCCTGCCTTTGCGATCCGACGGCGCTGTACCAGCACGCCGGATATCACCACCAAGACACTCAGCAGACCGGTCGCGAGGATTTCCACGCGATGGGCTTCCTGGAACAGCATGATGGTCAAGGCCCCGACGATGAAGACAATCACCGCGTAGGTCAGGCCAGGGAACAGCCACATGCTGAAAGCGACTTTTTCACCACGCGCCATGCGTTGTTTGCGCATGCGCAGCTGCGAAACCGCGATGACCAGATACACCAGCAATGCAATGGCGCCGGAGCTGGCCAGCAGGAAATCAAACACAGCAGCCGGTGCCACATAGTTGGCGAATACCGCCAGGAAGGCCGCCCCGGTCGACAGCATCACCGCCCAGTAAGGTGTACCGCTCTTGTTTGTGCGCTGGGAAACGGCCGGCGCATCACCACGCTTGCCCAACGAGAACATCATCCGCGAAGCCGTATACAGCGCCGAGTTCAGGCAGCTCGTGACTGCCACCAGGACGACGATATCGACGATCAGTTTGGCATCGGGGATGCCCATGCGTTCCAGGACTGTCTGGTAGGAACCGACGCTGGCCAGGAGCGGATCGTTCCACGGCACCAAGGCAACGACGATGAAGATGGAGACGAGATAGAACAAGCCAATCCGCCAGATGACCGAGTTGGTCGCCTTGGAAATCTGCTGGCCAGGGTTCTTCGATTCGGCCGCCGCGATGGTCACGATCTCGGTGCCCATGAACGAAAACATGGTGGTCAGGATGGCCCCCAACACCGCGCCCATACCGTTGGGCAGGAAGCCCTGGGTGTCGAACAGGTGCGAAACACCGCTGACCTGGCTGGTGGGCAGCACGCCGAAGATCGCCATCACACCCAAGCCAATGAAGCCGATGATCGCCACCACCTTGACCAAGGCGAACCAGAATTCGAACTCCCCGTAATTTTTCACGCTAAACAGGTTGGTGACCGTCAGCAGCAGGGTGATGACCAAGGTGAAGGCCCAGATCGCCACGTTCGGAAACCAGGCATGCAGGATCGTTGCGGCGGCGTTGGCTTCCAGCGGAATCACCAGGACCCAGAACCACCAGTAGAGCCAGCCGATGGTGAAACCGGCCCAATGACCAATCGCACGGTCAGCATAGGTGGAGAAGGAACCGGTGTCCGGCGATGCCACTGCCATTTCACCCAGCATCCGCATCACCAGCACCACAAGGGCACCCGCCGCAGCGTAAGCCAGCAGCACGGCTGGACCGGCCGCTGCGATAGCGTGGCCGGAGCCCACGAAAAGGCCAGCGCCGATGACGCCGGCGATAGATAGCATCGTTACATGCCGGGGTTTGAGCCCTTGCTCCAGATGATTGGAAGTTTGCGTACCGCTCATTGAGACTACCCTTGGTGTTGGATTTATTCGTGTCACCTCGTACCCACCGCTTCCCTGTCAATTTAAAGAAACGATGTGTAATTTATTTAACACGCAAGTTCTGCGCCAAAAAACCTTAGGCCCCGTTATCCGGGGCTCTCACTCAATTCCTAACCTATTGAGCGTGAAGGCTTTGTGCCAAGGTGTTACCGAGTTACCCGGTTTTTTATCCACAGGCCTGAAAACGGTGCAGGTTTTTCAAATGTAAAAAAAAGCCAACGCATAAGCGTTGGCTTTTTTTGGAGCGGTGCAACTGAAGGGATCAGAAATCCAGGTTGGACACCGCCAGCGCATTGCTCTCGATGAAGTCACGACGAGGCTCGACTGCATCACCCATCAGGGTGTTGAAGATCTGGTCCGCGCCAATGGCGTCTTCGATGGTGACTTTCAGCATCCGGCGCGAGCCTGGGTCCATGGTGGTTTCCCACAGCTGATCCGGGTTCATCTCACCCAGACCTTTGTATCGCTGGATGGTGTGGCGCTTGGTGCTTTCGGCCATCAGCCATTCAAGGGCTTCCTTGAACTCGGTCACGGACTTCTTGCGCTCACCGCGTTGGATGTACGCACCTTCGTCCAGCAACGTGCTGAGTTGCGCACCCAGGGATACGACGGTCTTGTAGTCGTTGCTGCCGAAGAAGTCGCGGTTGAAGGTGACGTAGTTCGACAGGCCGTGGGAGATCAGCTCGACCTCCGGCAGCCAGACGTTACGTTCACGGTCTTCACGCAGGCTGGCTTTGTAGACCAGGCCGGATTTCTCGACGGTGCGCAGGCGTACTTCGTACTGGGCCAGCCAATCTTGCATCGCTGCGTGATCGGACAGTTGCTCCAGGCTCACGGCGGGCAGGTAGATGAAGTGCTCGGTCAGTTCCTGTGGGTACAGGCGCGACAGACGCTTGAGAGTCTTCATCACCAGGCGGAAGTCGTTCACCAGGCGCTCGAGGGCTTCACCGGAAATGCCTGGGGCATCTTCATTCAGGTGCAGGCTCGCGTCTTCCAGGGCCGACTGCGTCATGTACTCTTCCATGGCGTCGTCGTCTTTGATGTATTGCTCTTGCTTGCCTTTCTTGACCTTGTACAGCGGCGGCTGGGCGATGTAGATGTAGCCGCGCTCGATCAGCTCCGGCAACTGACGGAAGAAGAACGTCAGCAGCAGGGTACGGATGTGCGAACCGTCGACGTCAGCGTCGGTCATGATGATGATGTTGTGATAGCGCAACTTGTCGATGTTGTACTCTTCGCGGCCAATGCCGCAGCCCAACGCCGTGATCAAGGTGCCGACTTCCTGGGAGGAAATCATCTTGTCGAAACGCGCCTTCTCGACGTTCAGGATCTTGCCCTTGAGCGGCAGGATGGCCTGGGTGCGGCGGTTGCGACCCTGCTTGGCGGAACCGCCAGCGGAGTCACCTTCCACCAGGTACAGCTCGGACAGGGCAGGGTCCTTTTCCTGGCAGTCAGCCAGTTTGCCCGGCAGGCCGGCGATGTCCAGCGCGCCTTTGCGGCGGGTCATCTCACGGGCCTTGCGCGCCGCTTCACGGGCACGGGCGGCGTCGATCATCTTGCCAACCACCAGCTTGGCTTCGTTCGGGTTTTCCAGCAGGAAGTCGGAGAAGTACTTGCCCATCTCCTGTTCAACGGCGGTCTTCACTTCGGAAGACACCAACTTGTCCTTGGTCTGGGAGCTGAACTTCGGATCCGGCACCTTCACCGAGATGATCGCAGTAAGGCCTTCACGGGCATCGTCACCGGTGGTGGCGACTTTATGCTTCTTCGCCAGGCCTTCCTGTTCGATGTAGTTGTTCAGGTTGCGAGTCAGTGCCGAACGGAAGCCCACCAGGTGAGTACCGCCATCGCGCTGCGGGATGTTGTTGGTGAAGCACAACAGGTTCTCGTTGAAGCTGTCGTTCCACTGCAGGGCGATTTCCACGCCGATGCCGTCTTCACGCTGGACGTTGAAGTGGAACACCTGGTTGACCGGGGTCTTGTTGGTGTTCAGGTACTCAACGAACGCCCGCAAGCCACCTTCATACTTGAATAGCTCTTCCTTGCCACTGCGCTCGTCCTTGAGGACGATGCCGACACCGGAGTTGAGGAAGGACAGTTCACGAATCCGCTTGGCCAGGATGTCCCAGCTGAAGTGGATGTTCTTGAAGGTTTCGCTCGAAGCCTTGAAGTGAATCTGGGTGCCTGTGGTTTCGCTGTCGCCAACGATCGCCATGGGTGCCTGGGGCACGCCGTGGATATAGGTCTGCTCCCAGATCTTGCCGCTGCGGCGAACGGTCAGGACCAGTTCTTCCGACAGCGCGTTCACCACCGAAACACCTACACCGTGCAGACCGCCGGAGACCTTGTAGGAGTTGTCGTCGAACTTACCGCCAGCGTGGAGGACGGTCATGATGACCTCGGCGGCGGAAACGCCTTCCTCTTTGTGCACGTCTACCGGAATGCCACGGCCGTTATCGCGAACGGTGATGGACTCATCCGGGTGGATGATGATGCTGATGTCGTCGCAATGGCCGGCGAGGGCTTCGTCGATGGAGTTGTCGACCACCTCGAACACCATGTGGTGCAGACCGCTGCCATCGTCGGTGTCACCAATGTACATACCGGGACGTTTGCGTACGGCATCCAGGCCTTTCAGCACTTTAATGCTCGTTGAGTCGTACGTATTTTCTTCGCTCAATGCCTTCACTCCCGATGGTCGTGGGTCTGGGTGATACGGCCCTGTTCCACGTGGAACAGGGCGACTGGCGTTTCCGTCTGCCAGCCTTCCCTCAATAATTCGTGGTCTACACAGGTGATGAACACCTGGCAGCGTAAGTCTTCCAACAAGCGGCAAAGCGCGCGACGGTGGGCTTCGTCCAACTCGGACGGCAAGTCATCCACCAGATAAATACACTGACCACGCCGGGCCTGGCTGACCAGGTGTCCTTGGGCAATACGCAAGGCACACACCACTAACTTCTGTTGCCCCCGGGACAAGATGTCCGCGGCATTATGCGCGCCCAATCTGAGGCGCAAGTCAGCGCGTTGCGGTCCAGCCTGGGTATGGCCCATCTGCTGGTCCCGCTGCAACGAGCCAGCCAACACCGTGCTCAATTCCCGGTCCTTGTCCCAGCCTCGGTAATAGCTGAGCGTCAGGCCCTCAAGCTCAACCAGTTCGCTCAAGGTCTGCTCGAAGACCGGTTTCAAGGCTTTGATGTAAGCGCGGCGGTATTCATCGATTTCAGCGCTGGCCTGGCACAGTTCCCTGTCCCAAACCGCTTGCGAAACGGCGTCAAGTGTACCATGTCGCAGCCAAGAGTTTCGCTGGCGCAACGCCTTCTGCAGGCGTTGCCAAGTCGCCATGAACCGCGGTTCCACGTGGAACACGCCCCAGTCGAGAAATTGCCGACGAATCTTCGGTGCGCCCTCCAACAGACGGAAGCTGTCCGGGTTGATCAACTGCAATGGCAGGATCTCGGCCAGCTGAGCAGCGCTGCGAGCGTTCTGCCCATCGATGCGGATCTGGAACTCGCCCTGCCGGTCCCGCGAGATCCCCAGGGCGCTATGACCGCCTTCTGCCAGCTCCACCTGCCCGAACACGGTGCATGCCAGTTGATCGTACTGGATGACCGGCAGCAGACGGGTGCTGCGAAACGAACGGGCAAGCCCCAGCAGGTGCACGGCTTCCAGGACGCTGGTTTTGCCGCTACCGTTGGCGCCGTAAAGGATATTGATGCGGGGGGAGGGGGAGAAGGTCACCGGGTGCAGATTGCGCACCGCGGTGACCGAGACGCGACTTAAGGACATCTAGCTTCTGCTGGGCATGATTACAGACGCATCGGCATGACAACGTAAGCCGAATCGTCGTTATCAGACTCTTGCACCAGCGCACTGCTGTTGGAGTCGGACAGGATCAGACGCACTTGCTCGGTGGTCATCACGCCCAGCACGTCGAGCAGGTAGCTGACGTTGAAGCCGATTTCCAAGGAGCCGCCGTTGTACTCAACGCCTACTTCTTCTTCCGCTTCTTCCTGCTCCGGGTTGTTCGCCTGGATCTTCAGCTGACCATTGGCCAGTTGCAGACGGATGCCACGGTACTTCTCGTTGGACAGGATCGCGGTACGGCTGAAGGCTTCGCGCAGGGCCTGGCGATCGCCCAACACCAGCTTGTCACCGCCTTTTGGCAGCACGCGCTCATAGTCAGGGAACTTGCCGTCGACCAGCTTCGAGGTGAAGGTGAACTCACCGGTGGTGGCGCGGATGTGGTGCTGGCCCAACACGATGCTGACGTTGCCGTCCGGCTCGGTCAGCAGGCGAGCCAGTTCCAGGATACCTTTACGCGGCACGATCACCTGGTGGCGATCAGGCTGACCGATATCAGCCTGCATCGAGCACATGGCCAGGCGATGCCCGTCGGTGGCAACGGCGCGGATGACGCCGGCGGAAACCTCCAGGAGCATGCCGTTGAGGTAATAACGCACGTCCTGCTGGGCCATGGCGAAACTGGTGCGTTCGATCAGGCGACGCAATTTGCTCTGGTCCAGGCTGCAGGTCAGCGAACCTGGGCCTTCTTCCACGGTCGGGAAATCGTTGGCCGGCAGGGTCGACAAGGTGAAGCGACTGCGACCGGCCTTGACCACGAGCTTCTGCTCATCGACCTTGATGTCGATCAGCGCGTCGTTGGGCAGGCTCTTGCAGATGTCCATCAGCTTGCGCGCCGGCACGGTGATGGAACCCGGATCAGCCGGTTCTTCAAGTTGCACACGACCGACCAGCTCGACTTCCAGGTCGGTACCGGTCAGCGACAATTGCTGGCCTTCGACAACCAGCAGCACGTTGGAAAGTACCGGCAAGGTCTGGCGGCGTTCGACGACGCCTGCGACCAGTTGCAGGGGTTTCAACAGGGCTTCGCGTTGAATGGTGAAATGCATGGTCTAGTCCCTTGCCTTAATAAGCTGCGCTGGTGGTCATCAAGTGGTCAGTGTACGCAGCAGGTTCTTGTAGTCCTCGCGGATGTCCGCGTCGGATTCCTTAAGTTCGTTGATCTTGCGGCAGGCGTGCAGCACGGTGGTGTGGTCGCGTCCGCCAAACACATCGCCGATTTCCGGCAGGCTGTGGTTGGTCAGTTCCTTGGACAGGGCCATGGCCACCTGACGCGGACGTGCTACCGAACGCGAACGGCGTTTGGACAGCAGGTCAGAAATCTTGATTTTGTAGTATTCCGCAACAGTTCGCTGAATGTTATCCACAGAAACCAATTTGTCCTGAAGCGCCAACAAGTCCTTCAAGGATTCGCGAATCAACTCGATGGTGATGTCGCGGCCCATGAAGTGCGAGTGAGCGATCACCCGCTTGAGGGCACCTTCGAGCTCACGCACGTTGGAGCGGATACGCTGGGCGATGAAGAACGCGGCGTCGTGAGGCAGCTCGACCTTGGCCTGGTCGGCTTTCTTCATCAGGATCGCGACCCGGGTTTCCAGCTCGGGCGGCTCGACGGCCACCGTCAGGCCCCAGCCGAAACGCGACTTGAGACGTTCTTCAAGGCCTTCGATTTCTTTCGGGTAGCGGTCACTGGTGAGAATGACCTGCTGCCCGCCTTCAAGCAATGCGTTGAAGGTGTGGAAAAACTCTTCCTGGGAACGTTCCTTGCGGGCGAAGAACTGAATATCGTCGATCAGCAGAGCGTCCACCGAACGGTAGAAACGCTTGAACTCGTTGATCGCGTTCAGCTGCAGCGCCTTGACCATGTCGGCCACGAAACGCTCGGAATGCAGGTACACGACCTTGGCATTCGGGTTCTTCTTTAATAGGTGGTTGCCCACCGCATGCATCAAGTGGGTCTTACCCAAGCCTACGCCACCATAAAGGAACAGCGGGTTGTAGCCATGCTTGGGGTTATCCGCGACCTGCCAGGCCGCAGCGCGAGCCAGTTGGTTGGATTTACCTTCGACGAAATTCTCGAAGGTAAAGGTCCGATTCAGGTAGCTGGTGTGCTTGAGCGCACCTTCGACCTGGACGGTGCGCTGTTCGGCACGCACCGGCGCCTGCTGGGAGCTGGCACCGGCCATGGGGTCGAAGCTGTCCCGGGAGGGCTCTTCGCTGACCTCGGCGACCTTTTGTGCGCTGCGTTTGCTCGGGGCAGGCGCGGGTGCCGGGGCGGCATGGTTGTTAACCGGTGCCGTTGCAGCCTGCTGGGCCTGTGACGCTGCGGCGGCCAGCGGCGCATTGGGTGCGGCGCGCGGTGCCGAGCTGCGCTTGCTGCCTATTAATAAGGACAACGCAGGCGCCATGCCATTGCCATGCTCGTCGAGCAGTTCCATGACCCGGCCCAGATACTTTTCGTTGACCCAGTCGAGAACGAAACGGTTCGGTGCATAGACACGCAACTCGTCGCCTTCGGCTTCGACCTGTAGTGGACGGATCCAAGTGTTGAATTGTTGGGCAGGCAGCTCATCGCGCAAAAGCTCCACGCACTGCTGCCAAAGTTCCACTGACACGGATATCCCCTAAGTTGAAAGCCGGTGAGGCAAAAACAAGCGGCCATTGTAGCGAGCAGACGCCCACTTATCCACATGCAGCTTGCTGATCGCCCATGATTTATCAATGCGTTAACCGCGAGAAAGACGACGGGCGGTCAGTGGATAAGCTCTGTGGATAACCGGGCCTGAGGTCGTTGCACAAGTGGGGGCGAAAGTCGGTGGATAACCGGCCTGTGGATAACATGGCTTTCCACACACAGCTTATCCGACAGCGCAGCACAGGCTGGCCACTGCTTTCCCCTGTAGTTGTCATTCTCTGTACATGGCGTGCTACAAGGCCTGAACATGGTTATCCACAGACAGGTGGCGGCCTTGCTTTTATAAGCTTTACAGAAAAGCTTTAAATAATTCCCTTCTTTATTTCTATATCTAGCGTCGTGTGATGAATCCGCCCAAGCGTCCGGATATCTATTTAAAGGAAACGCTGGTTGGAAATTGACCTAGAGGCTTGCTTTCTCTAGAATCCCCGGTCTCTTAAAACGGGGGCCATTCCGGCCCGTTGTGGACGAACCAGGTAACACGACATGAAACGTACTTTCCAACCAAGCACTATCAAACGCGCTCGTACCCACGGTTTCCGTGCTCGCATGGCTACCAAGAACGGTCGTGCCGTCCTGTCGCGTCGTCGCGCCAAAGGTCGTGCGCGTCTGGCAGTTTGATAATCCGGCACTGGAGGTGAGTCAGGACTTCAGTCGGGAAAAGCGTCTGCTTACACCCCGGCATTTCAAGGCAGTCTTTGACTCCCCTACCGGCAAGGTTCCGGGGAAAAATCTCCTGCTCCTTGCGCGCAGTAACGATCTCGATCACCCCCGACTAGGGCTGGTTATCGGGAAAAAGAGCGTCAAGCTCTCTGTTCAGCGCAATCGCCTCAAACGTCTGATGCGCGAATCGTTTCGCCTGAACCAGGATTCACTGGTTGGATGGGACATTGTTATCGTCGCGCGCAAAGGTTTGGGTGACGTAGAAAACCCCGAATTGATTCAGCATTTCGGCAAGCTCTGGAAACGTCTGGCCCGCAACAAGCCAGTACCAGCAGTCAACACCGAAACTGTAGGGGTAGACAGTCCCGATGCGTAAACTGGCACTCGTTCCGATCCAGTTTTACCGCTATGCCATTAGTCCTTTGATGGCCAGTCACTGTCGTTTCTACCCCAGTTGTTCCTGCTACGCGTACGAAGCCATAGAAAATCATGGCCTACTGCGCGGTGGCTGGCTGACCTTTCGTCGTTTAGGTCGCTGTCATCCGTGGAATCCCGGCGGTTATGACCCGGTTCCGCCTATCCCTACCTCCCGTTCTTCTTCGATGGCCGAGTAATCATGGATATCAAACGCACGATCCTGATCGTCGCCCTGGCAATCGTGTCCTACGTCATGGTCCTTAAATGGAACCAGGACTATGGCCAGGCTGCCCTGCCGACTCAGAATGTTGCAGCCAGCAATACCGCACCGAGCCTGCCGGATGCCCCAGTTGGCAACAATGCTGCCAGCAATGACGACATCCCGCGCGCGGCAAGCGATACCAGCGCTCCCGCCGAAGCCCCGGTGGCCGTAAGCAAAGATCTCATCCAGATCAAGACGGACGTGCTCGAGCTGGCAATCGATCCACAAGGTGGTGACGTCGCCCAGCTGAAGCTGCCGCTGTACCCACGTCGCCAGGATCATCCGGAAGTCCCGTTCCAGTTGTTCGACAACGGTAACGAGCGCACCTATCTGGCTCAAAGTGGCCTGATCGGTACCAACGGCCCGGATTCGAGCCCGGCCGGTCGCCCGGTCTACTCCGCCGAGAAGAAGACTTATCAACTGGCTGACGGTCAGGACCAACTGGTTGTCGACCTGAAGTTCAGCAAGGATGGCGTCAACTACATCAAGCGTTTCACCTTGAAACGTGGCCTGTATGACGTAACCGTCTCTTACCTGATCGACAACCAGAGCGCCCAGCCTTGGTCCGGCGCGATGTTTGCGCAACTCAAGCGGGACGCCAGCGACGATCCTTCCTCCAGCACGGCCACCGGCACCGCGACTTACCTGGGCGCCGCCCTGTGGACAAGTTCGGAGCCGTACAAGAAAGTGTCCATGAAAGACATGGACAAGGCACAGCTCAAGGAAACCGTTCAAGGTGGCTGGGTTGCCTGGCTGCAGCACTATTTTGTAACTGCCTGGATCCCGCAGAAGGGCGAAAACAACGTCGTCCAGACGCGTAAAGATGGCAAAGGCAACTACATCGTCGGCTACACCGGCCCGGCATTGACCGCCGCGCCAGGTGCAAAAGTCGAAACCAGTGCCATTCTGTACGCCGGTCCTAAAAGCCAGGCGGTACTGAAAGAGTTGTCCCCAGGTCTGGAATTGACCGTGGACTACGGTTTCCTGTGGTTCATTGCCCAGCCGATCTTCTGGCTGCTGCAACATATCCACAGCATCGTCGGTAACTGGGGTTGGTCGATCATTTTCCTGACCATGCTGATCAAGGGGATTTTCTTCCCGTTGTCGGCCGCCAGCTACAAATCCATGGCTCGCATGCGCGCAGTGGCCCCGAAACTGGCCGTGCTGAAAGAACAACATGGCGATGACCGGCAGAAAATGTCCCAGGCCATGATGGAGCTGTACAAGAAAGAGAAGATCAACCCGTTGGGTGGTTGCTTGCCGATTCTTGTACAAATGCCTGTGTTCCTGGCGCTGTACTGGGTGCTGCTGGAAAGCGTGGAGATGCGCCAGGCACCGTTCATGCTGTGGATTACTGACCTGTCGATCAAGGACCCGTTCTTCATCCTGCCGATCATCATGGGCGCGACCATGTTCATCCAGCAGCAGCTGAACCCGACGCCTCCGGACCCGATGCAGGCGAAGGTGATGAAAATGATGCCAATCATCTTCACCTTCTTCTTCCTGTGGTTCCCGGCGGGTCTTGTGCTGTACTGGGTTGTGAACAACGTGTTGTCCATTACTCAGCAGTGGTACATCACGCGTAAGATCGAAGCGGCTACGAAAAAAGCCGAGGCGTAACTTGCTCTGTGGATAACCACACAAAACGCCCCCTAGTGGGGCGTTTTGCTATCTGTCACTTTTGTCTGGATACCGGTTTATGAGCGCACCGCGTGAAACCATCGCCGCCGTTGCCACCGCCCAAGGTCGCGGCGGTGTCGGCATCGTCCGTATTTCGGGGCCCTTGGCCAGTGTCGCGGCCAGGGCAATCAGCGGTCGCGAACTCAAACCGCGGTTTGCTCATTACGGTCCGTTTTTCAGTGATGACCAGCAGGTCCTCGACGAGGGGCTGGCCTTGTATTTCCCGGGGCCGAATTCGTTCACCGGCGAAGACGTGCTGGAACTGCAAGGGCACGGCGGCCCCATCGTGCTGGACATGTTGCTCAAGCGTTGCCTGGAGCTGGGCTGTCGCCTGGCCCGGCCGGGCGAGTTCAGTGAACGGGCATTCCTCAACGACAAGCTCGACCTGGCCCAGGCCGAGGCGATCGCCGATTTGATCGAAGCCAGTTCTGCACAGGCGGCCCGCAACGCATTGCGATCCTTGCAGGGTGCGTTTTCCCTGCGTGTGCATAACCTCACCGAACAATTGATCGGCCTGCGGATTTACGTCGAGGCCGCGATTGATTTCCCGGAAGAGGAAATCGACTTCCTAGCCGATGGCCACGTGCTGAGCATGCTGGATAAAGTACGCGATGAGTTATCCACCGTACTGCGCGAAGCGGGGCAGGGTGCCTTGTTGCGCGATGGGATGACCGTGGTGATCGCTGGGCGGCCGAATGCCGGCAAGTCCAGCCTGTTGAATGCCCTGGCCGGGCGCGAGGCGGCGATTGTCACCGAGATCGCCGGCACCACTCGGGACATCCTGCGTGAACATATCCACATCGATGGCATGCCACTGCACGTAGTGGATACCGCAGGTTTGCGCGACACTGATGACCGGGTGGAAAAAATCGGCGTTGAGCGGGCGCTCAAGGCCATCGGTGAAGCCGACCGGGTCCTGCTGGTGGTGGATGCCACCGCACCGGAAGTGGACGATCCATTTGCCTTGTGGCCTGAATTCCTCGAAGTCCGCCCGGATCCCGCGAAAGTCACCTTGATCCGTAACAAGGCTGACCTGACCGGGGAAGCGATTGTCCTTGAGGTCAGCAACGACGGCCATGTGACGATCAGCCTGAGCGCAAAGGCGGCGGGTGAAGGCCTGGAACTGCTGCGTGAACACCTCAAGGCCTGCATGGGCTATGAGCAGACCTCGGAAAGCAGCTTCAGCGCCCGCCGGCGGCATCTTGAAGCCTTGCGCCATGCCAGCGCCGCCCTGGAACACGGTCGCGCACAGTTGACCTTGGCGGGGGCGGGTGAGTTATTGGCCGAAGACCTTCGCCAGGCCCAACATTCCCTTGGGGAAATTACCGGCGCCTTCAGCTCCGATGACCTGTTGGGGCGGATCTTTTCCAGCTTCTGCATCGGTAAATAACCCCGCTTTTCAAACCGGGTTTGTCCTCGAAGCCTCTCGAGTCCAACGCAAACCCGGTTCCTCCTCTCTGTTTTTGAAACGATTGCCATTGATGGCGGCTTGCCTGTGGACGCTGCGGTGATCCATCCGCGGCGGTTTTCTGTGGATTAAGCCCTGTGAATAACTGCCACAGAGGTCGGTTGATAAACCCCCCTCAAATCTGAAGATAACCGCCTCTGTGGATAACAGGCCCATTCATCCACAGGCTTACACCGGTTATCCAACCCCCTCATTGCCACCTAACCACAGGGTTTTGAATCTCTGTACACATTTAAAATAAAGGCCTGTGTAATGTTATCCACAGATAGGAGGCTCAGTAAGAATAAACATAAAAACAAAGATTTTATAAATTTCTTTCTTTTTAATTTCTTTAACCGCGAGTTTTCCACAGCTGGTTAAATTTTGTGCAAAGGGTTCTTTAGGAAAGGGGAAGTCCCTATACTTGCCGACCTGGCTCGAAAAACGCTCTGGCCAGGCTCAAGACCTATTTCCGAATTACCTGAATTAAGCAGGCACGAGGTGCGTGGTGGATTTCCCTTCCCGTTTTGAAGTGATCGTCATCGGCGGCGGTCATGCCGGTACCGAGGCAGCACTTGCATCAGCACGCATGGGGGCAAGAACCCTGTTGCTGACGCATAACGTGGAAACCCTCGGTGCCATGAGTTGCAACCCTGCCATTGGTGGGATTGGCAAGAGCCATCTGGTCAAGGAAATCGATGCCCTAGGCGGCGCGATGGCCATGGCCACCGATAAAGGTGGTATTCAGTTTCGCGTATTGAACAGCCGCAAAGGCCCAGCCGTGCGCGCTACTCGCGCCCAGGCCGACCGAGTCCTGTACAAGGCCGCTGTCCGCGAAATCCTGGAAAACCAGCCGAACCTGTGGATATTTCAACAAGCGGCCGATGATCTGATCGTCGAGCAGGATCAAGTACGCGGTGTCGTGACACAGATGGGCCTGCGTTTCTTCGCCGATTCCGTGGTGCTGACCACCGGGACCTTCCTCGGCGGACTTATCCACATTGGTTTGCAGAACTTTTCCGGCGGTCGTGCTGGTGATCCGCCGTCGATCGCTCTGGCTCACCGTTTGCGTGAGCTGCCGTTGCGTGTCGGGCGCTTGAAAACCGGTACGCCACCGCGTATCGACGGTCGGTCTGTGGATTTCTCGGTGATGACCGAGCAGCCTGGCGATACGCCGATCCCGGTCATGTCGTTCATGGGCAACAAGGAACAGCATCCACGGCAAGTCAGTTGCTGGATCACCCACACCAATGCCCGCACCCATGAAATCATTGCGGCGAACCTCGATCGTTCACCGATGTATTCCGCTGCCGGTGAAATCGAAGGCATCGGCCCGCGTTATTGCCCGTCGATCGAAGACAAGATCCATCGCTTTGCCGACAAGGAAAGCCACCAGGTCTTCATCGAGCCGGAAGGCCTGACGACCCACGAGCTGTACCCGAACGGGATCTCAACCTCCCTGCCGTTCGATGTGCAATTGCAGATCGTGCAGTCGATTCGCGGTATGGAAAACGCCCACATCGTTCGCCCGGGCTACGCCATCGAGTACGACTACTTCGATCCGCGTGACCTGAAGTACAGCCTGGAAACCAAGGTCATTGGCGGCCTGTTCTTCGCCGGGCAGATCAACGGCACCACCGGTTACGAAGAGGCCGGCGCCCAAGGGTTGTTGGCCGGTGCCAACGCGGCACTGCGCGCCCAGGGCAAGGACAGCTGGTGCCCACGCCGCGATGAGGCATACATCGGCGTACTGGTGGATGACCTGATTACCTTGGGCACCCAGGAACCGTATCGGATGTTCACGTCCCGCGCCGAATATCGCCTGATCCTTCGCGAAGACAACGCCGACCTGCGCCTGACCGAGAAAGGTCGTGAGCTGGGGCTGGTGGATGATGTGCGTTGGGCCGCGTTCTGCAAGAAACGTGAAAGCATCGAACTGGAAGAGCAGCGCCTGAAAAGCACCTGGGTTCGCCCTGGTACCGAGCAGGGCGATGCCATTGCCGCGAAATTTGGCACGCCGCTGACCCACGAATACAACCTGCTCAACCTCTTGAGCCGCCCGGAAATCGATTATGCCGGGTTGGTGGAAGTGACCGGCCAAGGGGCGGAAGATCCACAAGTGGCCGAGCAGGTCGAGATCAAGACCAAGTACGCCGGTTACATCGACCGTCAGCAAGACGAAATCGCCCGTCTGCGCGCCAGTGAGGACACCAAGCTGCCTGTGGATATCGATTACACCGGCATTTCCGGGTTGTCGAAGGAAATCCAGAGCAAGCTCGGTGCGACCCGTCCAGAGACCCTAGGCCAGGCCTCGCGCATTCCCGGCGTCACGCCAGCGGCGATTTCCCTGTTGATGATTCATTTGAAAAAACGCGGCGCGGGCCGCCAGTTGGAGCAAAGCGCTTGAGTTCGATGGTCACCTCGCAACACGCTGAAGAGTTATCCACAGGTGCCCGTCAGCTTGGTGTCAACTTGACCGAAGCCCAGCACGCGCAATTGCTGGGCTATCTGGCGTTGTTGATCAAATGGAACAAGGCTTACAACCTGACCGCCGTGCGCGATCCGGATGAAATGGTCTCGCGCCATTTGCTCGACAGCCTCAGCGTCATGTCCTTCATCGAAAACGGTCGCTGGCTGGATGTTGGCAGTGGCGGTGGCATGCCGGGCATCCCGCTGGCGATCCTGTTTCCCGACTCGCAAGTGACCTGCCTGGACAGCAACGGCAAGAAAACTCGTTTCCTGACCCAGGTCAAACTCGAACTCAAACTGGATAACCTGCAAGTTATCCACAGCCGTGTCGAAGCGTTCCAGCCTGCACAGCCTTTCAACGGGATCATCTCCCGGGCGTTCAGCAGCATGGATAACTTCAGCAACTGGACGCGCCACCTGGGCGACGCCGATACGCGCTGGCTGGCAATGAAGGGCGTTCATCCGGCCGATGAGCTGGTAGCATTGCCGGCAGACTTCCACCTTGATAGCGAACACGCCTTGGCCGTACCCGGTTGCCAAGGCCAACGCCATCTGCTGATACTGCGCCGCACGGCATGATTGGGAACACAAGCAAGAATGGCTAAGGTATTCGCGATAGCGAACCAGAAGGGTGGTGTGGGCAAGACCACCACCTGTATCAACCTCGCAGCATCCCTGGTCGCGACCAAGCGCCGGGTGCTGTTGATCGATCTCGATCCACAGGGCAACGCCACCATGGGTAGCGGTGTGGATAAGCATGGCTTGGAAAACTCCATCTACGACGTCCTGATCGGCGAATGCGATCTGGGCCAGGCCATGCACTTCTCCGAACACGGCGGTTATCAACTGCTGCCGGCCAACCGTGACCTGACGGCGGCCGAAGTGGTGCTGCTGGAAATGCAGATGAAGGAAAGCCGCCTGCGCAGCGCCTTGGCGCCGATCCGGGAAAACTACGATTACATCCTGATCGACTGCCCGCCGTCGCTGTCGATGCTGACCCTCAACGCCCTGGTGGCGGCCGATGGGGTGATTATCCCCATGCAGTGCGAATATTTCGCATTGGAAGGCTTGAGCGACCTTGTGGATAACATCAAGCGCATCGCCGAACTGCTGAACCCGGACCTGAAGGTCGAAGGCCTGCTGCGGACCATGTACGACCCGCGCCTGAGCCTGATGAACGATGTGTCGGCCCAGCTCAAGGAACACTTCGGCGAGCAGCTCTACGACACGGTCATCCCGCGGAACATCCGCCTGGCCGAAGCGCCCAGCTACGGCATGCCGGCCCTGGCCTACGACAAACAATCCCGTGGTGCGCTGGCCTACCTGGCCCTGGCGGGCGAGATGGTTCGCCGTCAGCGCCGTAACCCACGCACCGCTGCAGCCCAGCCAACTTAAGGAAACCCCATGGCCGTCAAGAAACGAGGTCTCGGACGTGGACTGGATGCACTGCTCAGTGGTCCCACTGTCAGTTCGCTGGAAGAGCAGGCCGTACAGGTCGATCAACGCGAGTTGCAGCACCTGCCGCTGGACCTGATCCAGCGCGGCAAATACCAGCCGCGCCGGGACATGGATCCCCAGGCGCTGGAAGAATTGGCCCAGTCGATCAAGAGCCAGGGCGTGATGCAGCCGATCGTGGTCAGGCCGATCGCCAACGGGCGCTTCGAGATCATTGCCGGCGAACGTCGCTGGCGCGCCAGCCAGCAGGCCGGCCAGGAAACCATTCCGGCGATGGTCCGCGATGTGCCGGATGAAACCGCCATCGCCATGGCGCTGATCGAGAACATCCAGCGCGAAGACCTCAACCCGATTGAAGAAGCCGTGGCCCTGCAACGTTTGCAGCAGGAGTTCCAGCTGACCCAGCAACAAGTTGCCGAGGCGGTGGGCAAGTCCCGCGTGACCGTGGCCAATTTGCTGCGCCTGATCGCGTTGCCGGAAGTCATCAAGACCATGCTGTCCCATGGCGACCTGGAAATGGGTCATGCCCGTGCATTGCTCGGTTTGCCGGAAAATCAACAGGTTGAAGGGGCGCGACATGTTGTCGCACGCGGTCTGACAGTGCGCCAAACTGAAGCACTGGTTCGTCAGTGGCTGAGTGGCAAACCGGCCCCTGTCGAGGCACCCAAAACCGATCCTGATATCGCTCGCCTGGAACAGCGCCTGGCCGAGCGCCTGGGCTCTGCGGTGCAGATCCGCCACGGCAAGAAGGGCAAAGGGCAATTGGTGATTGGCTACAACTCCCTCGATGAGCTGCAAGGCGTCCTTGCACACATTCGCTGAAACAATTGCTCTTGTAGCGCGCAGTCGGAAATCACTACCTGACAGTTGAATAGGGGCAGAACCGCCCCTATACTCTGCGCGCATTTTGTCGGCACAAATTATGCCAAGTTATTGAATTATGGCGGCCGACCATTGGAGAGCAAAAGCGATGGAAACCCGCACGCCAAACCGCTTGCCGTTCCATCGTCTGGCAGTTTTCCCGGTTTTGATGGCCCAATTCGCCGTTGTATTGATCGCCGCACTGGCGCTCTGGCAATGGAAAGGAGTCGTCGCCGGATACTCAGGGCTTTGCGGAGGCCTGATAGCCTTGCTTCCCAATATTTACTTCGCTCACAGGGCCTTTCGGTTTTCCGGCGCCCGAGCAGCCCAGGCTATCGTCCGGTCTTTTTATGCCGGCGAGGCGGGGAAACTGATTTTGACGGCAGTGCTGTTTGCATTGACGTTCGCAGGTGTGAAGCCACTGGCGCCGCTGGCTGTATTCAGCGTCTTCGTGCTGACCCAACTGGTTAGCTGGTTCGCTCCCCTGCTAATGAGAACAAGACTTTCGAGACCTTAGGGCGTTTGAGGCAACCATGGCAGAGACAACCGCTTCGGGCTATATCCAGCACCACTTGCAGAACCTGACCTTCGGTCAGCTACCCAACGGCGGCTGGGGCTTTGCCCACACCGCAGCAGAAGCCAAGGAAATGGGCTTCTGGGCTTTCCACGTCGATACCCTCGGCTGGTCGGTCGCATTGGGTCTGATCTTCGTTTTTCTTTTCCGCATGGCGGCAAAGAAGGCGACTTCCGGTCAGCCTGGTGCACTGCAGAACTTCGTTGAAGTACTGGTCGAATTCGTCGATGGCAGCGTGAAAGACAGCTTCCATGGCCGTAGCCCGGTGATCGCACCGCTGGCACTGACCATCTTCGTCTGGGTGTTCCTGATGAACGCCGTCGACCTGGTACCGGTTGACTGGATTCCTCAGCTGGCCATCCTTATCTCCGGCGATGCACACATCCCCTTCCGCGCCGTGTCGACCACCGACCCGAACGCGACCCTGGGCATGGCTTTCTCGGTCTTCGCACTGATCATTTTCTATAGCATCAAGGTCAAGGGCATCGGCGGCTTCATCGGCGAACTGACCCTGCACCCGTTCGGCAGCAAGAACATCCTGGTCCAAGCCCTGCTGATCCCGGTGAACTTCCTGCTCGAATTCGTGACCCTGATCGCCAAACCGATTTCTCTGGCACTGCGTCTGTTCGGCAACATGTATGCCGGCGAACTGGTGTTCATCCTGATCGCTGTGATGTTCGGCAGCGGCCTGCTGTGGCTCAGCGGCCTGGGTGTGGTCCTGCAATGGGCGTGGGCTGTGTTCCACATCCTGATCATCACCCTGCAGGCGTTCATCTTCATGATGTTGACCATCGTCTACCTGTCGATGGCGCACGAAGAAAACCATTAAGGCCAGTCTCGACTAGTCTGATGTCCTTCCCGGTCAAACGGGAAGGAGCCCGAACCGGGCTGAGAAACGATTTGTTTTACCGCTTTAATCTAAAAAACCTAAACCATACGACGTAAAAGTCGGGAGGAAAGATGGAAACTGTAGTTGGTCTAACCGCTATCGCTGTTGCACTGTTGATCGGCCTGGGCGCACTGGGTACCGCAATTGGTTTCGGCCTGTTGGGCGGCAAGTTCCTGGAAGGCGCAGCGCGTCAGCCAGAAATGGTTCCAATGCTGCAAGTCAAAATGTTCATCGTGGCCGGTCTGCTCGACGCCGTGACCATGATCGGTGTTGGTATCGCTCTGTTCTTCACCTTTGCGAACCCGTTCGTTGGTCAAATCGCTGGCTAATTACTCGGATGTCTCGAGTAGATTGGTGTGATGGACAACGTAACTGCGAGGTGTTGGCGTGAACATTAATGCGACCCTGATTGGCCAGTCCGTTGCGTTCCTGATTTTTGTACTGTTCTGCATGAAGTTCGTATGGCCTCCGGTCATTGCGGCATTGCACGAACGTCAAAAGAAGATCGCTGATGGTCTGGACGCTGCCAGCCGTGCAGCTCGCGACCTGGAGTTGGCCCATGAGAAAGTGGGTCAGCAACTGCGCGAAGCGAAAGCTCAGGCAGCTGAAATCATCGAGCAAGCCAAGAAACGCGGTACCCAGATTGTCGACGAAGCCCGTGAACAGGCTCGCGTCGAAGCTGACCGTGTGAAGGCTCAGGCTCAAGCCGAGATCGAACAGGAACTCAACAGTGTCAAAGACGCGCTGCGTGCCCAAGTGGGTGCTCTGGCCGTTGGCGGTGCTTCGAAGATCCTGGGTGCCACAATCGATCAAAACGCGCACGCAGAGCTGGTTAACCAACTGGCTGCTGAAATCTAAGCGAGGGCGATCATGGCAGAACTGACCACGTTGGCCCGACCTTACGCTAAGGCGGCCTTCGAGCACGCTCAGGCCCACCAGCAACTGGCCAATTGGTCAGCCATGCTCGGCCTGGCTGCAGCGGTGTCGCAAGACGACACCATGCAGCGCGTGCTCAAGGCCCCGCGACTGACGAGCGCAGAAAAGGCCGCCACGTTCATTGACGTGTGCGGCGACAAGTTCGATGCCAAGGCACAGAATTTCATTCACGTCGTTGCCGAAAACGACCGTCTCCTGCTTCTGCCGGAGATCGCCACTCTTTTTGACCTGTATAAGGCCGAGCAAGAGAAGTCGGTAGACGTGGAAGTGACCAGTGCTTTCGCATTGAACCAAGAACAGCAAGACAAACTCGCCAAGGTTCTCAGTGCACGACTCAACCGGGAAGTGCGCCTGCAAGTCGAGGAAGACAAGTCCCTGATAGGGGGCGTTGTCATCCGCGCCGGCGACCTGGTTATCGATGGCTCGATTCGCGGCAAAATCGCGAAACTTGCCGAAGCATTGAAATCTTGAGTTTGAAGGGGCAGCAGAGCAATGCAGCAACTCAATCCTTCCGAAATAAGTGAAATTATCAAGGGCCGCATCGACAAGCTCGATGTGACCTCCCAAGCCCGTAACGAAGGCACTGTCGTCAGCGTATCTGACGGCATCGTGCGGATTCACGGTCTGGCCGACGTCATGTACGGCGAGATGATCGAGTTTCCGGGCGGCGTCTACGGTATGGCCCTCAACCTGGAGCAAGACTCTGTAGGTGCCGTGGTATTGGGCGCGTACACCTCTCTGGCTGAAGGCATGAGCGCCAAGTGCACCGGCCGCATCCTCGAAGTTCCGGTTGGTAAGGAACTGCTGGGTCGCGTCGTCGACGCACTGGGTAACCCTGTTGACGGCAAAGGTCCGCTGAACAACACCGAGACCGACGCGGTCGAGAAAGTTGCTCCTGGCGTGATCTGGCGTAAGTCGGTAGACCAGCCTGTACAGACTGGCTACAAGGCTGTCGATGCCATGATCCCTGTCGGCCGTGGCCAGCGTGAGCTGATCATCGGTGACCGTCAGATCGGTAAGACCGCTCTGGCGATCGACGCGATCATCAACCAGAAGAACAGCGGCATTTTCTGCGTCTACGTAGCCATTGGTCAGAAGCAATCGACCATCGCCAACGTGGTTCGCAAGCTGGAAGAAAACGGCGCCCTGGCCAACACGATCATCGTGGCTGCCAGTGCTTCGGAATCTCCAGCGCTGCAATTCCTGGCACCGTACTCCGGTTGCACCATGGGTGAATTCTTCCGCGACCGCGGTGAAGACGCGCTGATCGTTTATGACGATCTGTCCAAGCAGGCAGTGGCTTATCGCCAGATCTCCCTGCTGCTGCGCCGTCCACCAGGCCGTGAAGCCTACCCAGGCGACGTGTTCTATCTCCACTCCCGTCTGCTGGAGCGCGCATCCCGCGTTTCGGAAGAGTACGTAGAGAAGTTCACCAACGGCGCAGTGACCGGCAAGACCGGCTCCCTGACCGCTCTGCCGATCATCGAAACCCAGGCTGGCGACGTTTCCGCGTTCGTTCCGACCAACGTGATTTCCATCACCGACGGTCAGATCTTCCTGGAATCGGCCATGTTCAACTCGGGCATCCGTCCTGCTGTGAACGCCGGTGTTTCGGTATCCCGTGTGGGTGGTGCCGCTCAGACCAAGATCATCAAGAAGCTGTCCGGTGGTATCCGTACCGCCCTGGCCCAGTACCGTGAACTGGCGGCATTCGCCCAGTTCGCTTCTGACCTGGACGAAGCGACCCGTAAGCAACTTGAGCATGGTCAGCGCGTTACCGAGCTGATGAAGCAGAAGCAATACGCACCGATGTCGATCGCTGACATGGCGCTGTCGCTGTATGCCGCTGAGCGTGGGTTCCTGACTGACGTTGAAATCGCCAAGGTCGGCAGCTTTGAACAAGCGCTGATTGCTTACTTCAACCGCGATCACGCCGACTTGTTGGCCAAGATCAACGTGAAGGGTGACTTCAATGACGAAATCGACGCGGGCATGAAAGCCGGTATCGAGAAGTTCAAGGCCACCCAAACCTGGTAAGCCGCAGCGGGAGTCGCAAGGCTCCCGCTTGCTAACCTGATAGGTGTTACATGGCAGGCGCAAAAGAGATTCGCAGTAAGATTGCGAGCATCAAAAGCACGCAAAAAATTACCAGCGCCATGGAAAAAGTGGCGGTCAGCAAAATGCGCAAGGCACAAATGCGCATGGCTGCTAGCCGCCCTTATGCGGAGCGCATCCGCCAGGTGATTGGTCATCTGGCCAACGCCAACCCGGAATATCGCCACCCGTTCATGATCGAACGCGCCATCAAGCGCGTCGGTTACGTCGTGGTGAGCAGTGACCGTGGTCTGTGCGGTGGCTTGAACACCAACCTGTTCAAGGCCCTGGTCAAGGACATGGCTGTAAACCGCGAACAAGGCGTCGAGATCGATCTGTGCGTGATTGGTAGCAAGGGTGCGGCTTTCTTCCGCAACTTCGGCGGCAACGTCGTCGCTGCTATCAGCCACCTGGGTGAAGAGCCGTCGATCAATGACCTGATCGGCAGTGTCAAGGTGATGCTGGATGCTTATCTGGAAGGCCGGATTGACCGTCTGTCCGTGGTATCCAACAAGTTCATCAACACCATGACGCAGCTACCAACCGTGGAGCAATTGGTCCCACTGGTGGCGACCCCGGAACAGGAACTCAAGCACCACTGGGACTACCTCTACGAACCGGATGCCAAGGAGCTGCTCGACGGCTTGATGGTCCGCTACGTGGAGTCGCAGGTCTACCAGGCGGTGGTCGAGAACAACGCAGCTGAACAAGCAGCGCGGATGATCGCGATGAAGAACGCTACCGACAACGCCGGTGATTTGATCAGCGATTTGCAGCTGATCTACAACAAGGCGCGTCAGGCTGCGATCACCCAAGAGATCTCGGAAATCGTCGGCGGCGCTGCCGCGGTTTAACGGTTCAAATATTCAGAGGATCCAGCTATGAGTAGCGGACGTATCGTTCAAATCATCGGCGCCGTTATCGACGTGGAATTTCCACGCGACAGCGTACCGAGCATCTACAACGCGCTGAAAGTACAAGGCGCGGAAACTACCCTGGAAGTTCAGCAGCAGCTGGGCGACGGCATCGTTCGTACCATTGCGATGGGTTCCACCGAGGGCTTGAAGCGCGGTCTGGACGTTGTCGACTCTGGCGCTGCCATCTCCGTACCGGTCGGTAAAGCGACCCTGGGCCGGATCATGGACGTACTGGGTAACCCGATCGACGAAGCTGGTCCGATCGACACCGAAGAGCGCTGGGGCATTCACCGTCCTGCGCCATCCTTCGCTGAACAGGCAGGCGGCAACGACCTGCTGGAAACCGGCATCAAGGTTATCGACCTGGTTTGCCCGTTCGCCAAGGGCGGTAAAGTCGGTCTGTTCGGTGGTGCCGGTGTGGGCAAGACCGTAAACATGATGGAACTGATCCGTAACATCGCCATCGAGCACAGCGGTTATTCCGTGTTCGCCGGTGTGGGTGAGCGTACTCGTGAGGGTAACGACTTCTACCACGAGATGAAGGATTCCAACGTTCTGGACAAAGTGGCACTGGTCTACGGCCAGATGAACGAGCCGCCGGGAAACCGTCTGCGCGTAGCCCTGACCGGCCTGACCATGGCCGAGAAGTTCCGTGACGAAGGTAACGACGTTCTGCTGTTCGTCGACAACATCTACCGTTACACCCTGGCCGGTACCGAAGTATCCGCACTGCTGGGCCGTATGCCTTCGGCAGTAGGTTACCAGCCGACCCTGGCTGAAGAGATGGGCGTTCTGCAAGAACGTATCACTTCGACCAAGGAAGGTTCGATCACGTCGATCCAAGCGGTATACGTACCTGCGGATGACTTGACCGACCCGTCGCCAGCGACCACCTTCGCCCACTTGGACGCCACCGTCGTTCTGTCCCGTGACATCGCTTCCCTGGGTATCTACCCAGCGGTTGACCCACTGGACTCGACTTCGCGCCAGCTGGACCCGAACGTGATCGGCCAGGAGCACTACGACACCGCTCGCGGCGTCCAGTACGTGCTGCAGCGCTACAAAGAGCTGAAGGACATCATTGCGATCCTGGGTATGGACGAGCTGTCGGAAGCCGACAAGCAGTTGGTATCCCGCGCTCGTAAGATCCAGCGCTTCTTGTCGCAGCCGTTCTTCGTGGCTGAAGTCTTCACCGGTGCCTCGGGTAAATACGTTTCCCTGAAAGACACCATTGCTGGCTTCAAAGGCATCCTCAACGGTGACTACGACCACCTGCCAGAACAAGCGTTCTACATGGTCGGCGGCATCGAAGAAGCGATCGAGAAAGCCAAGAAACTGTAATCCCGGCGCCCGGCAACGGGCGCTAATTTAGGTTGAGGCAATCAGATGGCTATGACAGTCCATTGCGATATCGTCAGTGCGGAAGGGGAAATCTTCTCCGGTCTGGTCGAGATGGTGATTGCGCATGGTGAGCTGGGTGATCTTGGTATCGCTCTGGGTCACGCACCGCTGATCACTAATCTGAAACCGGGTCCGATCCGCTTGATCAAGCAGGGCGGGGAAGCCGAGGTGTATTACATCTCCGGTGGTTTCCTCGAGGTTCAGCCGAACATGGTCAAGGTCCTTGCCGACACTGTGCAACGTGCTGCCGACCTCGACGAAGCCTCCGCTCAGGAAGCCGTCAAGGCTGCCGAGAAGGCCCTGCACGAGCGAGGCGCGGAGTTCGATTACGGTTCCGCTGCTGCACGTCTGGCCGAGGCCGCAGCCCAGCTGCGCACCGTCCAGCAGATCCGCAAGAAGTTCGGCGGCTAAGCCGTCTGCTTTCTGTGCGATTGATTAAAAAGGGTAGCCTCGGCTACCCTTTTTTCTTTTCCCGACACTCATCATCTGGTCGCAGCCGCTGACCACCCAGGATTGGTAGCCAGTCATGTCTCTCGAAATCGTTATCCTCGCGGCCGGTCAAGGCACCCGCATGCGTTCGGCGCTGCCCAAGGTCTTGCACCCGGTAGCTGGCAATTCCATGCTCGGCCATGTTATCCACAGCGCCCGGCAACTTGATCCACAGCGCATTCACGTGGTGATCGGCCACGGTGCCGATGCTGTGCGCGAACGCCTGGCCGCCGATGACCTGAATTTCGTCTTGCAGGACAAACAACTGGGCACTGGCCATGCGGTGGCCCAGGCAGTGCCATTCATCACGGCGGATACGGTGCTGATTCTCTACGGCGATGTGCCGCTGATCGAAGTCGACACCTTGCAACGCCTGCTCAAGCATGTCGCGCCACAACAGTTGGGCCTGTTGACCGTCGAGCTGGACGACCCCACCGGTTATGGCCGCATCGTGCGTGACGTCGACGGCCAAGTGACCGCCATCGTCGAACAGAAGGACGCCAACGAAGCCCAGCGCGCGATCACTGAAGGCAACACTGGGATTCTGGCCGTGCCGGCTGAGCGCCTGGGTGACTGGATGAGTCGTCTGTCGAACAACAACGCCCAGGGTGAGTACTACCTGACAGACGTGATCGCCATGGCGGTCAGCGATGGACTGGTGGTCGCCACCGAGCAGCCGTTGGACGCCATGGAAGTGCAGGGCGCCAATGATCGCCGGCAATTGGCCGAACTGGAGCGCCACTATCAATTGCGCGCCGCCCGCCGCCTGATGGCCCAAGGCGTGACGCTGCGCGATCCGGCCCGTTTCGACGTGCGCGGTGAAGTCAGCGTGGGTCGCGATGTGCTCATCGATATCAACGTCATCCTCGAAGGCAAGGTTGTCATCGAAGACGACGTGGTCATTGGCCCGAACTGCGTGATCAAGGACAGCACCCTGCACAAAGGCGTGGTGATCAAGGCCAACAGCCATCTCGACGGTGCGGTCATGGGGGAGGGCAGCGATGCTGGCCCGTTTGCCCGCCTGCGCCCAGGCTCTGTGCTGGAAGCCCGTGCCCATGTGGGTAACTTTGTTGAACTGAAGAATGCTCACCTGGGCGAAGGCGCCAAGGCCGGGCACCTGACCTACCTCGGTGACGCTGAAGTCGGCGCCCGCACCAACATTGGCGCCGGGACCATCACCTGTAACTACGACGGTGCTAACAAGTGGAAAACCGTGTTGGGTGAAGATGTGTTCATCGGCTCGAACAACTCCTTGGTGGCACCTGTGGATATCTCCAGCGGCGCGACCACGGCAGCCGGTTCGACCCTGACTCAGAATGTGGATAAAGGCCAATTGGCAGTCGGACGCGCCCGCCAACGCAACATCGACGGCTGGAAGCGGCCGGAGAAAATCAAGAAGCCCTAAAGTTATCCACAATCCCCCTGTGGGAGCGAGCTTGCTCGCGATAGTGGTGTATCAGGTAAAGCAGCATTGCCTGACCTGGCCCCTTCGCGAGCAAGCTCGCTCCCACAGGAGTCGCATGATTTCTGAATTTTTCTTCTCCCGCCTTGACGATATCCCTGCAATAGGTTTTGATTAGTTACGTTATCTTTCGAATCGAAACTTACTTCACCATGTCAAAGCGCAATACGCCACAACGCCGTCACAATATTCTTGCCTTGCTCCAAGAGCAGGGTGAGGTCAGTGTGGATGAGTTGGCCAAACGCTTCGAAACCTCGGAAGTTACGATTCGCAAGGATCTCGCCGCCCTGGAAACCAATGGCCTGCTGCTGCGTCGCTACGGTGGCGCGGTGCCGATGCCGCAGGAGTTGGTGGCCGATAACGGGCAAACCGTCTCCAAGTACAAACTGGCCATTGCCCGGGCCGCCGTGAAGCGGATCCGCGAACATGCGCGCATCATCATCGACAGCGGCAGCACCACGGCGGCCATGATTCCGCAACTCGGCCAACAGCCGGGCCTGGTGGTGATGACCAATTCCCTGCACGTCGCCAATGCCCTGAGCGAACTGGAGCACGAGCCGGTGCTGTTGATGACCGGCGGTACCTGGGATCCTCACTCCGAGTCGTTCCAGGGCCAGGTGGCCGAGCAGGTCCTGCGTTCCTATGACTTCGACCAACTGTTCATCGGCGCCGACGGCATCGATCTGGTTCGAGGTACCACCACCTTCAACGAACTGCTGGGCTTGAGCCGCGTGATGGCTGAGGTTGCCCGGGAAGTGATCGTCATGGTGGAGGCCGACAAGATCGGCCGCAAGATCCCCAACCTGGAACTGCCGTGGAGCAGCGTCCATACCCTCATTACCGATGATCGCCTGCCCGTAGAGGCCCGCGATCAGATTCAGGCGCGCGGCATTACTGTGATCTGCGCGCCTGTCAGCCAGGAGAAATAGCATGTGTGGAATTGTCGGCGCTGTAGCTGAACGCAACATCACAGCAATCTTGCTCGAGGGCCTCAAGCGCCTGGAGTACCGCGGTTATGACAGCGCCGGTGTGGCGGTGTTTACCCACGACGAAAAGCTCGAACGCATGCGTCGTCCGGGCAAGGTCAGCGAGCTGGAACAGGCGCTGGAAGCCGAACCGCTGCTCGGTCGCCTGGGCATCGCCCACACGCGTTGGGCTACCCATGGCGCGCCGTGCGAGCGTAACGCTCACCCGCATTTTTCCGGCGAGCTGGCGGTGGTGCACAACGGCATCATCGAAAACCACGAAGCCCTGCGTGAACAGCTCAAGGCGCTCGGCTATGTGTTCACCTCGGACACCGACACCGAAGTCATCGCCCATCTGCTCAACCACAAGCTCAAGGACCTGGTGGACCTGACCGTCGCCCTCAAGGCCACCGTCAAGGAACTGCACGGTGCCTATGGCCTGGCGGTCATCAGCACAAAACAACCTGACCGCCTGGTGGCGGCCCGCAGCGGCAGCCCATTGGTGATCGGCCTGGGCCTGGGGGAAAACTTCCTGGCGTCCGATCAGTTGGCGCTGCGCCAGGTCACCGACCGCTTCATGTACCTGGAAGAAGGCGATATTGCCGAAATTCGCCGCGACAGCGTGCAGATCTGGGACCTCGACGGCAATGACGTGGTACGTGAAACCGTCCAGTACCGCGACGGTGCCGATGTCGCCGACAAGGGCGAGTTCCGCCACTTCATGCTCAAGGAAATCCACGAACAACCGGCCGTGGTCCAACGCACCCTGGAAGGCCGCATGAGCCAGAACCAGGTACTGGTCCAGGCGTTCGGTCCACAGGCGGCCGAGTTGTTCGCCAAGGTCCGCAACGTGCAGATCGTGGCCTGCGGCACCAGTTATCACGCCGGCATGGTCGCCCGTTACTGGCTGGAGGAACTGGCCGGTATTCCGTGCCAGGTCGAAGTGGCCAGCGAGTTCCGCTATCGCAAAGTGGTGGTGCAACCCGATTCGCTGTTCGTCACCATCTCCCAGTCCGGCGAAACCGCCGACACCCTGGCCGCCCTGCGCAACGCCAAGGAACTGGGTTTCCTCGCCAGCCTGGCGATCTGCAACGTCGGCATCAGCTCGCTGGTACGCGAATCCGACCTGACCCTGCTGACCCAGGCCGGTCGCGAAATCGGTGTGGCGTCGACCAAGGCGTTCACCACGCAACTGGTGGGCCTGCTGTTACTGACCCTGTCCCTGGGCCAGGTGCGCGGTACCCTGGGCAAAGGGGTCGAGGCAACCTTGGTGGAGGAGCTGCGCCGCCTGCCAGCCCGCCTGGGCGAAGCCTTGGCGATGGACAGCACGGTGGAAAAAATCGCCGAACTGTTCGCCGAGAAGAATCACACCCTGTTCCTCGGGCGTGGCGCGCAATTCCCGGTGGCGATGGAAGGGGCCTTGAAGCTCAAGGAAATCTCCTACATCCACGCCGAGGCCTACCCGGCCGGTGAACTCAAGCACGGCCCGCTGGCGCTTGTGGATAACGACATGCCGGTGGTCACCGTCGCGCCGAACAACGAGCTGCTGGAAAAGCTCAAGTCCAACCTGCAGGAAGTGCGCGCCCGGGGCGGCCAGTTGATTGTCTTCGCTGACGAGAAGGCTGGCATGACCAATGGCGAAGGCACCCACGTGGTGCACATGCCGCACATCCACGACATCCTGTCGCCGATCCTCTACACCATCCCGCTGCAACTGCTGTCGTACTACGTCGCCGTGCTCAAGGGGACTGATGTGGACCAGCCACGTAACTTGGCGAAGTCTGTGACGGTGGAGTGAGTTGTCCACCAAGAGCCAGGCTCCTTGGTGATCCTATGTAATGAATCTGTTCGGGTTTAGCACTGCTAAACCCGCTCATTCGTCCAGGCCGCATCGTTCCTTACGCATGGCTGGCACTTTTGGGGCCTATCCCCAACCCTTCACCCAATAGCTGAAGAGGAACCCGACCTGACATCTGCGCTGATTCTTTGAGAAACCAAAAAATTTGGATTGGAAGGTATTTTTCGATTTCCTTTATGAATATGAAAAAATACTTTCACTTTTTCTAACTTAGGGGCAGATACCAACCATCATGTGTGCTTGCCCCCTAAGCCCTACTCCAGAAAACAACGATCAAAAAGGTAAACGCTGGCCGGCTTGAGGTTTTCCACCGTGCGTTGCGGGCGGCCGCCGTCGCCGCTTTTCTTGCGGCCAGTCTCCTGTAGGTAGCCCGCCTCGGTCATCTTCAGTAAACGCTGGCGCATGCTGGTCTTGAGCACCGGACGATCGAGCACCACGGAGAAAACGCCCACCGCTTCCGGCGCACTGAACTCCGGGCCCAGGAACATCAGCGGCAGGCTGCTATAGAGGGCTTTGGACAACAACCGCTCCTGGACCGCAGCCACCAGGCTGTTGTGGTCGAAAGGGAGTTTGATCGAGGCGTCGGCGACGTCCTTGAGCGGGAAAAACCCCTGGTGTTCGGCGAGCTGGACCGCCTCGCTGACAATCGCCAGGTAGAACGTTGAGGACGACCAGCAGCGCGGATCGCGGAACGCGTCGCCGACGGTGCCGACCTGTTCGATCCAGGCCAGCGGCATGCCCACTTTGCTTGAGCTGCGCAGGCGCTCCACGGCGTCGTTCAGCGTGAGATCTTCGACGTCACCATTGACCACGATCCCGGGCAGCGCCCAGTGACCGGCGAACGGCTCGGCTTCCCGGCGGTTCAAGAGGATTTCCAGCGCCTGGGTCTCCCGGCACAAGCGCAGCACACAGAGGTCGATGGTGTGCAGATAGTCGCGCGCGGGGGCTGTGCTAGTGGGCATGTCGATTTCCGTGGGTCGCATAAAGGTCATAGTTTAACGGGTTCATGCCGGGAGCCATCCAGTCGGAGGGAAGCGGCTCGCCCAACGCCAGTCGTTCGCGAACCACCGTGCTGCGTACGTGGATCTTTTCCTCCACGCAAAGAATGGAAAAACGCTCCAGCAATTCCTGGCCGCGATAGAAGGTCGGCAGCCGATCCGCGACATCCCGGCCCACCACCAATGCAATCCGCTTGCCGTCCAGGGCCAGGCTGTCGGCGAGGTGGGCGAGCAGGGTGTAGCTGTAGATTGCGCCCTCAACGCCACGGGCCACGACCTGTTCTACCCGGCTTGCGCGTACTTCGGCGCAGCACAGTGGCTGCACCTTTTCGACGATCGATTCCAGCCAGTTCAGGCGAACGTCATAGTCGACCATTTGTTTGCCGTAAGGATGCCGGAAGCTGGGGACCACCAGCACGCGTCTGGCCAGGCGTGAGGCCTCGATCATTACCTGGGCGTGACCGGCGTGCGGAGGATTGAAGGCGCCGCCATAAAGGGCAATCTCGAACATGGCACATTCTCTTTTGGTACATGACGTGTACTCTATCAGCAAAATCTTTTTAGTGAAAACATGATTTGTGCTGAGCCATAGCCATTGTTAAGGATGGTTCGTCAAAAATATTTGCTGTGAGTGGCTTGTCATGAAAGTACACCTTATGTACTCTCGTCGCCATGAAGAGGAGAAACCCAGCATGAACAGCCTGACCCGGAAAACCGCTTCCTTCGATGTCGATGCGCAAAAGAGCTTCACGCCGCTATGCCCCGATGAGCTTCCGGTGCCGGGCGGTGACCAGATTGCCGGTGAGCTGAACTTCATCGCGTCCCTGGCCAGCCTCCGCATCGGCAGCAAGGACGCCCATTCGCCCCTGGCTCCGTGGGTGGTCGCCGATCATGCACAGATGTTCGTGCCGACCGGGCTCGAGCATGCCGATATCACCTGGGTCAGCCACTGCGTTCCCGGCACCGAAGGTTTCGCCCTGCTGGATCAACTGCCGAGCCCCTATGACTACGACTATTTCGTCTGGAAGGGTGTCGAGCCGGATCTGCACCCCTACGGCGCGTGCTACCACGACCTGCACGGCAAGCTGTCCACCGGGGTGATCGAGTACCTGAACGGCCTGGGTGTGCAGCAGGTGATTGTTGGCGGGCTGGCGTTGGATTTCTGCGTCAAGACCACCGCTCTGCAACTGGCCGCCGCTGGCTTCAAGGTGATCATTCACCTCCCGGCCTGCCGGGCCATCAGTGAGGAGGGGGCCATCCAGGCCATCCAAGACATGCAGCAAGCGGGGATTTCGGTGGCCTTGACCCGCGAAGAAACCATCCGCCTGGCAAACGCATAAGGAAGAGCCATGGACAGCGCATTCGATTCAAACAGCGGCACCATCCAGAGTCTTCTGGATACCGACTACTACACCTTCACCATGATGCAGGCGGTCTTGCACCAGCACCCGAATGTCGAGGTGGAATACCAATTCATCGTCCGCTCCAAGGAGCGCCTCGGTCACCTGATCCCGGACATTCGTGTGGAGCTGGAGAAGCTTGCCGGGCTGCAGCTGCGTGAGGGAGAGCAGCGGTTTCTGTTCAACAAGCGTTTTCGTGAGTACCTGACACCGGACTTCGAACAGTTTCTCGGCCTGTTTCGCTTCAATTTGCGCTACATACACGTTTCGGAAGTCGACGGCCAACTGCACATCCGCGTCCGTGGCCCGATGTTGCACTGCATCATGTTCGAGCAACCGGTATTGGCGATGGTCAGCGAACTGCGCAACCGCGAGAAATACCCCGAGGTCGAGTTGGCCGACGTCACCCGCAAGCTGTACCAGAAGTTCGAATGGCTGGAGAAAAACGCCAGCCGTGAAGAACTCGCCGAGTTTCGCGTTTCAGACTTCTCCACCCGGCGGCGGCTGTCGTTCAGGGCCCAGCGTGAAGTGGTGAATATTATGCGCAGCGATTTTCCTGGGGTCTTTGTCGGCACCAGTAACGCTCACTTGGCCTACGAGTTCGATCTCCCGCTGATTGGCACAATGGCTCACCAATGGCTGATGGTGCACCAGCAACTCGGGCGCTTGCGCGAGAGCCAGAACGCGGCGTTGGAAAACTGGGTGCGCGAGTATCGCGGCCGGCTCGGCATCGCGCTCACGGACTGCATCAGCACCGACTTCTTCCTCAAGGATTTCGACCTGTACTTCGCCAAGCTCTATGACGGCCTGCGCCAGGATTCCGGTGACCCGATCGTCTGGGCGGACAAGGTGCTCAAGCGTTACCAGGAACTGGGCGTCGATCCGCGCACCAAGGACCTGATGTTTTCCGACGGCCTCAATTTCGAAAAATGCCTGCCGATCCTGCGGCATGTTCGTGGCAAGGCCAAATTCGGTTTTGGCATGGGCACCAGCCTGGCCTGCGATGTCGATGGCGTCGAACCGCTGAGCATCGTCATGAAACTGGTGCGGGTCCACGGCGAGCCGGTCGTGAAGTTCTCCGACGACCCGATCAAGAACGTCTGCGAGGATGCCTCGTTTCTGCGGTACGCCGCCCAAGTGTTCAACGTCGCCCTGATCAATCCACAGCTGGGAGCCTGATATGACTACGCTTGTGCAAGAACGCATTGCCCGGGAACTGGGCATCGACCGTCAACTCACACGGGGTGGCGAAGCAACCGAGATTGCCCGCCGGATCGAATTCATCAAGCAGATCTTGCGCGAGTCGGGTTGCAAGTCCCTGGTCCTGGGGATCAGTGGCGGCGTCGACTCCCTCACCGCCGGCCGCCTATGCCAGTTGGCCGTGGAGCAATTGCGAGAGGAAGACTACGAGGCGCGTTTTATCGCAGTCCGGTTGCCCTACAAGGTTCAAGCAGATGAGCAAGACGCCCAGGCGTGCCTGGACTTCATCCGGCCGGACGTGATCACCACCAGCAACATCGCCGCTTGCGTTGACGGGTTGATGGGCAATATCGCCATCGATGGCTTGCAGCCTTCGGCCGAACTCACCGACTTTGCCAAAGGCAACGCCAAGGCCCGGGCACGGATGCTGGCGCAATACGCCATTGCCAATCTGAGCAATGGGTTGGTGGTTGGCACCGATCATGGAGCGGAGGCGGTGATGGGGTTTTTCACCAAGTTTGGCGACGGCGCGTGCGACCTGGCCCCGTTGTCCGGGTTGACGAAGACTCAGGTGAGATTGTTGGCCGATACGCTGGGCGCCCCCGCCAACCTGGTGCGCAAGGCACCGACCGCCGATTTGGAAGACCTGGCACCCGGTAAGCTCGATGAAGTGGCGTATGGCTGCAGCTACGAGGAAATCGATGGGTACCTGATGGGAAAAGAGGTGTCGCCGCAGGCGCGACAGATCATTGAACGCGCCTACCTCAAGACGGCCCACAAACGCGCATTGCCCCGCGTCCCGCCTACCCGGTTGTGAACGAGCCTCAGATCTTGAAGGTGTTGACCATTTGTTGCAGGCGGCGTGACTGGTTTTCCAGTTCTGTGCAGGCCTGCAAGGTGGATTGCAAATTGCCGACCATTTCCTGGTTCAGGTCATTGATGTGGCTGATGTCGCGATCCAGATTGTCCACCACCGAGGTTTGTTCTTCGGTGGCGGTGGCCACCGACAGGTTGATCTCGTCGATTTCGCCGATGCCCATCAGCACGCGATTGAGTCGCTCGCCTGCGAGCCTGGCGGTAGTGACGTTGTCGTCGCTGTGACGCTGGCTTTCGAGCATGGCGCTTACGGCGCTGCCGGCACCTGCTTGCAGTTCCTCGATCATGCTGTGGATTTCCTGAGCGGACTGTTGGGTGCGATGGGCGAGCGTACGGACTTCGTCCGAGACCACTGCAAAACCGCGCCCGGCATCTCCGGCGCGGGCGGCCTCGATGGCAGCGTTAAGGGCCAGCAAGTTGGTCTGGTCGGAAATGCCTTTGATGACGTCGAGAATACGTCCGATCTTCAGCGTTTTCTCATTCAGGCTTTCGATGTCCTGGCGGGTATTGACCACCTGCGACGAGAGTTGCGACATGGCGCTGATACTGCGCTGCACCACCGACTGGCCTTCCTGGGTCTGATCCCTGGTATCAGAGGCGCGGCTTGAAGCATGAGCGGCGCTGCGAGCGATTTCCTGGGCTGCGGCCCCAAGCTCATTGATAGCCGTGGCGACGTTATGGGTCAGCGCCGCTTGGGTGTCAGAGCTTTTCAGGGATGCGTTTGACGCCTGGCTGACCTGTGCCGCCAATTGGGTGAGCTGGACACTGGACGCCAGGACTTCCCGGATCGACTGCTGGATACGTTCGACGAAGCGGTTGAACCCCCCGGCCATCATGCCGAACTCATCCCGGGAGAGGCTGTGCAGGCGCTGGGTCAGGTCGCCTTCGCCATCGGCTATGGATTGCATGGCCGAGCCCATGCTGCGTAATGGTCGCATCAGGGCATTGATCAACAGGCCGAGCAAACCGACGGTCACCAGCATGGCGATCAATGTGGCGACCAACGCCGAAGCGCGAAACGCGTGGAGTACGGCGTAGGCCTTGTCTTTATCCACTGAAAGTCCGATGGACCAATGCAGCGAGGGTAGGCCGTTGATGGGTGTAAAAGTGACGATCCGCGTTCGGCCGTTTTCCTGCACTTCATTCAAGGCGCTGTTGATGCTCGGCGGGCCTTCGGGGAACGCTTGGGCGAGTGTCTTGGTCACTCGTGTGTTGTCCGGGTGCACCAGGATCTTGCCGTCGTCGCTGACCAGGAAGGCGTAGCCTATGCCGTTGAGGTCCACGGCATTGATGATTTTGGCGAGTTGCTCCAGGCTCAGGCTCGCCCCCAGCACACCCACGGCCTTGCCATCGACCTTGATCGGCGCCGCTTGGGTCATGATCAGGTAATCAATACCGGCACCGATGTAGGGTTCGGTCAGCACGGGTTCAAGGCTGCGAGCCGCGTCTTTGTACCAGGCGCGCTGGCGAACATCATACCCGTCGGGCATTACCCGCTCGGGATGGATAAAGAAACGACTGTCTTCAAGGCCGACGTAGCTGGCGATGAAGGTCTTTGTAATGATGTCCTGGGAGAGAATTGCGCCGATGGTCTGCGGGGTGGGATCGGCGGCGATGGTTTCGGCGGCACCTTCGATCAATAGGATGCGGCCGGCCAGCCAGCTGTCGAGGTTCGCGCCCAGCAACTGGCCGGTGGCCTGTAGGTTGCGGTGCAGTGCTTCGCGGGTGCTGGCTTGCTGGCGATGGTCGTTGAACAACGAGAAAGACAGGAATACCGCCATCACGATGACACAGGCACCCAGAAGAATCTTGTGGCCGAATTTCAGATTGATGCCCATGAGGAATTCTCGTCCGGTTTCTTTTTTATTGATGGAATCCCCGCAGGCTCAGGGCTGGTCGAAGATTTAATGAGCGGACAGATTTTGTCGAACTAGAAAAAACGATGGGCCATCGTGAGTTTTCTTGTGAGCCTGAAAGAGGTGCGAATGGAGTTTTCAAAGGGGACCGCGGGTCCCGAACGGAGTGGTCAAATGACACAGGCAATCGGCATCAAGGATCGCGTACGCATCAAGCACGTCGAAGTCCTCTCGGACGATTGGTACGTGCTGCGCAAGACCACCTACGACTACCTCGGCCGCAACGGCCAATGGCGCGAGCTGACGCGCGAGACCTACGACCGTGGCAACGGCGCCACCATCCTGCTGTACAGCAAGGCCAAGCAGACCGTGGTGTTGACCCGGCAATTCCGCTTCCCGGCCTTCGTCAACGGGCACGACGACTTGTTGATAGAAACTTGCGCCGGCCTGCTGGATAACGACGACCCGCACACCTGCATCCGCAAGGAAACCCAGGAAGAAACCGGCTATATCATCCAGGACGTGCGCAAAGTGTTCGACGCTTTCATGAGTCCGGGGTCGGTGACTGAGCGGGTGCATTTTTTCGTCGGCGAGTACTTCGATGAAGACAAGCAGCACGCAGGCGGCGGCCTGGAAGCCGAGGGTGAAGAGATCGAAGTGCTGGAAATGTCGCTCGATCAGGCCCTGGACATGATCGAGCGCGGTGAGATTTGCGACGGCAAGACCATCATGCTGTTGCAGTACGCCAAGTTGCATCGGTTGCTGGATTAGCCTTCAGGGCTGCCTGGGGACTGGCTTCACGTCTGCCAAACCGTTCACGGTAGGTGGAGGGTGGCAAACCCACAGCGTTGCGGAAGGCTGCGCGGAAACTTTCCACCGAGCGATACCCACAAGCCTGGGCAATGCTGGCTGTGTGCTGGTCGGTGCTTTCCAGCAGTTCCCGTGCCCGGTTGAGGCGCTCCTGTTGCAGCCAGGCCTTGGGTGCAAGGCCTGTCGTCTCGATGAAGCGTCGCAGGAAGGTGCGCTCGCTCATGGCGACGCGGGCGGCCATGTCGCCCACGCTGGGGGATTGATCCAGGTTTTCGCGAATCCATTGCAAAACACCGCTCAGTTCATTGCGTGGCGACTTGCTCACGGGCGCGACGATGAATTGGGCCTGGCCGCCGGTGCGTTGTGGGGCCATGACCAGGCGCCGGGCCACCGAGTTGGCGACGTGGGTGCCGCAGTCGCGGGCAATCAGATGCAGGCAGGCGTCGATGCCCGCCGCGCTTCCGGCTGAAGTGATCAATTGCCCGGCGTCCACATACAACACGTTCGGGTCGACGTTGATCAGCGGGTAGTGTTCGGCAAGCTCTTGGGCAAATTGCCAATGGGTGGTTGCGGTTTCGCCGTCGAGCAGGCCGGTGGCTGCGAGGACGAATACTCCCGAACAGATCGATAGCAAGCGTGCGCCTCGGGCATGGGCTTTGCGCAAGGCCTGCAACAGGGCTTCGGGAGGCGGCTCCTGACGGCTGCGCCAACCGGGAACGATGATGGTGCGTGCGGTTTCGAGTGCCTCGAGCCCGGCGTCGACGCCAATCTGCAGGCCGCCGAACGCACGCATCGGCCCCTGATCGACGGCCACGACTTGATGGCTGTACCAGGGAATGTCCAGTTCCGGACGCGGCAGGCCGAATATCTCCAGGGCGATACCGAATTCGAATACGCAAAGGCCTTCGTAGGCGAGGATGGCCACTGTTCCTGGAGGTGTCAGCATTTGGCGTAAAGCTACCGTTTATTGTCGTCTGCCGCACTGTAGCGGACTGTCCCGCCCTCCTACAATCGCTGGCAACACCCAGGCTGGCTGCGCCTTGTGACGGTGACAGCAGCATGACCGATGTCGGCCCGGAACGGGTGGCTGCCAAGGCACGCCTTGTCAGTTTCCGTCGTTCCTCGGCTGCCGAACAACCGACAATCACGCGCATTCTTCTCCCCAATAGTTGTGGATAACGCTATGCGCGCTTTCAACACCGAGGTGGCCCATGACAGCCAGAAATGAATCCGGACAAGGCGTGGCTTTCGGGCTCGGCGCTACGCTGCTTTGGGGATCCTACCCGCTTTGGTACAAACCGCTGGCCGGGCTCGACGCGTACCATCTGCTGTCTTGGCGGGTGGTGTTTGCCGAGCTGTTTCTCGTTGCACTGGTCTTGCTGACCGCACGAGTCTCAACCTTGCGTTCCACGCTTAAGACGGTTCGCCCGGTCAACGTGCTGACGGTCTCTGCGGTATTAGGGCTGTGGTGGCTGATGTACATCTACGCAATCATGACGGGGCGAGTGCTGGAGGTTGCCTTCGGCTATTTCCTCAGCCCGATCATGAGCATGTTGGTGTCACGCCTGGTCTTCAAGGAACGCCTCAGCGTCTTGCAGACCTGGGCCATTTTCCTGGCCGTGGCGGGCGTGACGCTGATGGCGTTCGAGTTGCTGAACCTGCACTCCTTCCCCTGGATCGCCCTGGTCATCGGTTTTTGCTATTCCTTCTACGGCCTCTTCAAGAAGAAGGTCCCGGGCGACCCGGTGGTTATCCAGACGCTCGAGATCGCAGTCCTGCTTCCGTTTGCAGCGGTATTCCTGCTGCTGGCACAGGCCCACGGCGTGGGCCATCAATTCCTGCAGTCAGGCACTCGCGACCTGTTGTTGGTCGCCACGGGGCTGATCACGGTACTGCCGCTGTGGTGGTACAGCCTGGCCGCCAAGCAGCTGTCGATGATCGCGCTGGGCTTCCTGCAATTTGTGCCGCCCATTTGCAACTTCCTGTTGGCTGCGTTCGTTTATGGCGAGCCGGTTTCAGCATTGAAACTGGCGGCATTTTCGTTCATCTGGCTGGCGCTTGCGTTGTTTACCTGGAACTCCATCCGGGCCCAGCGTGCAGCGGCAGCCGCCAACGTGTCCGCGCAGTTGCGTACGGCATGACATACCCGCAGCGCTGTCACTTTCCGGGAATGGCGCAGGTTTTTCAGGATAAGGAATCGAAATGAAGAAAATCGCCGTGGTGGGCTGCACCGGTGCAGTGGGCATGACCATGCTGCAATTGCTTGAAAATACCGATTATGAAGTGGTGTGCATGGCCTCTGGCCGTTCGGCGGGCAAGCGCCTGAAGGTGGGTCAGGTCGAACACCTGATCGAAGCCTTTTCGGTCGAGGGGTGCGCCTCGTGCGATATCGTCTTCCTGTGTGTCTCCGGGGCCTTCGCCCTGGAGTATGGCGAGCGTCTGGCTGAAAATGCCTACGTCATCGATAACTCCTCGGCCTTCCGTTATCACCCGGCGATTCCGCTCCTGGTGCCGCCCATCAACGGTCAGCGTTACAAGGGCGAAAAACTGATCGCCAACCCCAATTGCTCCTCGGCTATTGCGCTGATGGTGCTAGGGCCGCTGCATCAGGCCTTCGGGTTGGAGAGTGCGATCATTTCCACTTATCAGGCCGCCAGCGGTGCGGGGCAGCCGGCAATGCTGGAACTGCGAGAGAAAGCCAAGTCCTTCAGTGATTATGGCGACCGTGATGATAGCGAGCACTTCGCCCATAACCTGGCTTTCAACGTGATTCCCCAGGTCGATTCGTTCGAAGCCAATGGTTACACCCGTGAAGAAATGAAAGTGGTCTGGGAATTGCGCAAGGTACTCGATGAACCGATGTTGGCGATCAGCACGACCGCGGTCCGGGTGCCGACCTTGCGCTCCCATGCCGAGAGTCTCAGCCTGCGGTTCAACACACCCATCCAGTCGCTGGAGCAGGTGCGCGAGCTATTACGTAGCGCACCGGGAGTTGAAGTGGTGGATGAACCCGAGTTCGGCGCTTATCCGATGCCCATGACCTCCACCTACAAGCATGCGGTGGAAGTCGGGCGGATTCGCTACAACCTGATCTACGGCGAGCACGGGCTGGACCTGTTTATCAGTGGTGATCAGTTACTGCGGGGTGCGGCATTGAACGCATTCGAAATCATGCAATTGATCAAGTCTTGATCAAGCACGAGCCGAACATTAGAACGCGCAGCCATGGCTGCGCGTTTTTTGTTCAACTGGATTGGGCCTCGCGGTCTTCCTGCATATCGTCCAGGTATTGCGGCTGGTCGGTCTGGTCCGGCAGTTCGGTCACGACGCTGAAGTCGCTGATCTCGATGGCGCCGACGCCATGACCGAGCAGATGGAAGGAAAACGCCTTGCGCTGCTGCGGGTTGTCGAAACGGAGGTTCATCACCAGCGGCTGGTCGGGTGTCACCGCCACGTCTGTCGGCAGGTCCATTGGCACATCCTGCTCGAACTCCTTGGCCTTGAGGGAGATGTAGGCGGCATGGTCAGCGTCCACGGCGCGGATGGTCAGGCTGACGCGGGTCTGTGAACCCTTGGGCATTTCCAGGTATTGGGCACCGATCAGGTTGTCGGTCCAGTCGTTGGTGACCTGGGCCGGCAGCGGGATTTTATCCGCACTGCCAAATTGATAATGCTGGTTCAAGGGAGTGCGTAACAGCGTCTGGTCCAGGGCCGTGGCCCGGGCGCCGATCAGCCTGGCGCGCTGGCCGCTGTATTGCCCGCCATAGGTGGCGCGGTCGGCGATGAAGCCGTCGCTGGCGTAGTTACGGCAATGCTGGAGGAAATCGCACTCGGTGAACGTGCCCTTGCCGTCGTGGTAGCGCAGTTTGCCATTGGTGAACGACATGATTTCCCGGCCCGTCGGGTAGTCCCTGAACATCGAGCGGCCGGACAACGACGTGGGCACCGTAAAGCCGAAGTAATCGAGGATCGAGGCGGTCAAGTCGACGTGGCCGTAGGTGCCTGACTTGATCCGGGGCAACGGCTCCGGCGCCAGCGTCAGGTTGAATCCCCAGGACGAGGCCAGCCGCACGTCGTCGATGCCATGGGATTCGTCCGAGGTGATGACCACCAGGGTGTTGTCCAGGATGCCCTGGCGCTCCAGGCCCGCGAGGAAGTTTTCCAGGGCATCGTCCAGGTAACCTACCGCTGCCTGCTTGGCGGTGTCGTAGCGTTGCAGGTAGTCATCCGGTGCCGAGTAGGGCTGGTGCGTACCCACGGTCAGCAGGGTCAGCATCCAGGGTTTGTTCGCTTGTTGCAGTTGCCCGACGTAGTCCAACGCGCCTTCAAAGAAGGACTTGTCGTCCATACCCCAAGGGAATTCCAGGTAGGCGGGGCGAGTGAACCACTCCATGTCCAAGGTCGTGTCGAAGCCGATGTGCGGCATGATCCGGTCCTTGGCCATGAACCGCAGGCCCGCGCCCTGCAGGAAATGCGTGGAAAAGCCGTTCTGGCGCAACTGGGCCGGCAGGCAGGCCTGGTTGCGCTGGGTCTGGTTGAGCATTTCGACGCCTTTGGGCGTGCCATTATCGAGCTTGTCGTAGTCGCCACACAGCATCGCGTAGAGGCCACGAATGGTCTGGTGGCTGTGCAGGACGTAATCGGGTGTGTTCATGCCGCGCTCGGCCCAGGCACTGAGGTGCGGCATCAGGTTCTCCTGATAGCTGCTTTTCAAGGCCTGGCGGTTGGCGCCCACGTAGGCACCGGGAATGCCCTCCAGGGCGATGACCAGGACGTTGCGCGCACGGCCCGGTTCGGCCAACAGTCTGTTGCCATCGAGATCCAGGCGGGTCAGCCCCTCCATCGGTGGGGCCGGGTCCACCGCATCGCCGTCGAGCCATTGCCGGGCCTGGTCCTGCCCGGCGGCGATACCTGCGGTGACGAGTTGGTGAGGCAGGTTGAACACGTTCCATTGGTCCGCCTCGCTGGGGCGCCAGGCTTGCAGCGCGCCGTGGCCCAACAGGAGCAACACGGGCACGGCCCAGGCGTGGCGAGGCAAGCGTGGCGCCTGGCGTGGGCGGCTGGTCCATTGAGTAACCAGCCAGAACACCAGCGCGGACAGCTGGAGCGCGGCCAGCCAGGGATGGGAGAAGCCGCCGCTGGTGGAGTTTTCAACGAACTGTGGGTCGGTCAGGTAATGCACGTCCGAAGGATTGGGCATCCGCCCGACCGCACTGACCAATTCGATGCTGGCCAGGGTCAACGCGCTCCAAGCCAGCAATACCGGGAACGCCAGCCACCCGGGACGGCGATGGAGCAGCACGATCAGCAACCCGCCGATACCCAGGTCCGAGAGATAACCTAGCGGGTCGGACCAGCCCAGGGCGAGACGCAGGCCCATGGGGACGAGTAGTACGCAGCCAATCAGGGCGATGAGGGTGGCGCGGGGGTGGTTTAAAGCGCGGTAAAGAATATTCACAAGAAACAGGCCTTTCGTTGAAGCCAATCCATTGAACAACACACTCACCCTGTGGGAGCGAGCTTGCTCGCGATAGCGGTGTGCCAGGTCCATAGGGTGTGTGACTGACTGACGCCATCGCGAGCAAGCTCGCTCCCACAGAAGGGTTCTTCCTTTGGTCATGAAATTGTCATGCAGAGGAATGGTACCAAGGGCAATTGCCCTTGGCCGAGCCAATGTCCCGGTGTCTGGCTGCGCTACGCTGTGGTTCACTGGCCCAGGCCTCTACAATGGCCGCGTAGCGCTGCTTTGAGACGCGCAGAAAACTTGTATCAGGATTTCTCATCGGGGGATGGATGGACAGGTTCCAGGAAATGCAGGTTTTCCTCGCCGTGGCCCAGGCGTCGGGATTTTCGGCGGCAGCGCGGCGCTTGGGGCTGTCGGCGGCCAGCGTCACGCGGGCGGTGGCGGCGTTGGAGCAACGCATCGGCACGCCATTGCTGGTGCGCACCACCCGCAACGTGTACTTGAGCGAAGCCGGCCAGCGCTTTCTCGAGGACAGTCGCCGGATCCTGAGCGACTTGCAGGAAGCCGAGGATTCAGCGGCCGGCAGCCACGTCCAACCCCGGGGGCAGTTGACGATTACCGCACCCGTGCTGTTCGGTCAGTCGTTCGTCACGCCGCTGCTGGTGGATTACTTGCATCGGTTCCCTGAGGTCAGCATCAACGCTTTGCTGTTGGACCGCACGGTCAGCCTGGTGGAGGAGGGCATCGACGTTGCCCTGCGCATTGGCGAACTGCCGGACAGCAACCTGCACGCCGTGCGGGTCGGTGAAGTACGGCGAGTGGTGTGCGGCTCCCCGGATTTCTTCGCACGCCACGGGCGGCCCCGGCATCCGGAGGATTTGGAGCGAATGCCCGTGGTGGCATCCTCGGCCATTGGCCAGGTCAAAAGCTGGACCTTCATCGATTCAGGCCAACCGTTGGCCGTCCGGCCCGCGCCTCGGCTGGTGGTGACGGCCAACCAGGCCGCGATCACCGCCGCCTGCCAGGGGTTGGGGATGACGCGGGTCCTGTCTTACCAAGTGGCAGGCAACGTGGCGGCCGGGGAACTGGAAATCGTCCTGGCCGATTTTGAATTGCCGCCTCTGCCGATCCATGTGGTGTACCAGGGCGGGCGAAATGCGCCGGCGCGGGTCCGCAGTTTTGTCGATTTCGTCGTCGGTGCACTGCGCGAGCATCCGGCCTTGAGCGGTTGAAGCATTGTTTCGCTGGCTGAAACAATGGATTGCATTTCTGGGTGATTCTCTTGGTTTTGCCTGGAGTGGAAGATGACCCCATCGACGCCGTTGTGCTGATGGCGTCACTTCCTGCGGAGTCGACCATGAACCCTATCAAGCACTATCACTTCCCGCTGTCCGGCCATTCCCATCGTGTTCAATTGATGCTTTCGTTGCTCGGGCTACCGGTCGAAGAGGTCTTCGTCGACTTGGCCAAGGGCGCGCACAAACAGGCGGACTTCCTGGCGCTCAATGCGTTTGGCCAGGTACCGGTCATTGACGATGACGGCGTGGTGCTGGCGGACTCCAACGCGATCCTGGTGTACCTGGCGCACAAATATGGCAAGGGCCGCTGGCTGCCGACCAATCCTGTTGGCGCCGCCCGGGTGCAGCGCTGGTTGTCGGCGGCGGCTGGGCCGATCCATGCGGGCCCGGCCACGGCGCGACTGATCACCGTATTTGGCGCGGCCTACAACGCTGAGGACGTGATCGCCCGTTCCCACAACGTGCTGAAAGTCATTGATCAAGAGTTGAGCAACCGTGCTTATCTGGCGGGTGACGCTGCGACTGTCGCGGACATCGCCGGCTACAGCTACATCGCCCACGCACCGGAAGGCAATGTGTCGTTGGAGGACTATGCCCATGTGCGGGCCTGGTTGGCGCGGATCGAAGCCTTGCCCGGGTTCGTGGGCATGCCGCGTACGGTTGTCGGGTTGCAAAAGCATTCATGAGCCGTTGAATAGGCAACCCGCCCAAACAGGGAATCCATTGGAGGATCAGGCGTAGGAAAGCGCCTTTTCCTCCAGCAGTTCCTCGTATAGCCGCACCCACTTGCGGCCCATCTCTTCAGACGTGAACAACTGTCGGTAGCGGGCTTCGGCTCGGGCGCCCATGGCCTGGGCTTGTGCCGGGTTTTCCCACAGGGTGCGCATCGCCTCGCGAAAAGCTTCGGGATTGCTCGGTGGCACTACCAGGCCGGTTTCTTCGTGGACATTGATGTAGCTGGTGCCGGTGCCGATTTCGCTGGAGATCATCGGCTTGCCGAACATCGCGCCTTCGAGCAGCGAGATGCCAAAGGCTTCGGAGCGCAAGTGCGAAGGGAACACGATGGCATAACTCAATTCCAGCAGCGCGACCTTGTCCTCGTCCCCCAGGCGTCCGAGGAAATGCAGGTTGCGCAGGCCCAATGCCGCCGCCTGGGCATGCAGTTGTTTTTCCAGCGGGCCGGCGCCCACGATGACCACGGGGTAATCCACGCCTTTGAGGGCGTCGAGCAGAATGTGCAGGCCTTTGTAGTAACGCATCACCCCCACGAACAAAAAGAAACGCTCGCCCAGTTTTGCCTTCCACCCCGCCATGCGCTCGGCGTCAGGCTGTGGATAACTGGTCTTGTTCAGGCCGTAGGTGATGATCCGGGTCTTGGCGGGATATTCCCTGAGCACGTCGCTGGTATGAACGTAGTTCGGCGACGCCGCGACGATGCGCTCGGCGCCGTCCAGAAAGCGCCGCATCAAGGGGCGATAGAGCTTGAGCAGGTGCCGCTGGCGAACGATGTCCGAGTGGTAGGTCACGACGTAGGGTTTTTTCACGGCGGTGAAAAAATGCACCAGGTCCATGAACGGCCAGGGGAAGTGGTAGTTGATCACGTCCGCTTCGGCGGCCAGCTCACGGAATTTCTTGAACACGCTGTAGGAGAAGCCGGTGGACGCCAGTAGGAAGTCCAATCGCGCCTGATGAACGACATGCTGTCGGATCTTGATTGGCTCGGGCGCCGGCTGCCCGCTCAGGGCCAGCACGGTGTTATCGACACCCAACCGGTCAGTGCTGTCGCACAGCTGGAAAATGACCTGTTCGATGCCGCCCATGGAGTCTGGCAAATAGGTTTTGTAAAAGTGCAGGACTCGCATTCAACCTCCCAAGACCTGGCGATACGCTTGGGCGGTGACCTTCGCACAGCGTTCCCAGGAAAAAAGCGCCGCTTGTTGCAGCCCCGCTTCGCGACACGCTTGCCAGTGCTGGGGATCTTCCATCAACCGGCCCATGGCTTCGCGCATGCCTTGCGGATCGTCCGGCTCGCAGTAATTGCCGGCTGGCCCCGCCACCTCGGGCATCGCCGAGCAGCGGGTGGTAATCACCGGTGTGCCACTGGCCATGGCTTCAAGCACCGGCAGGCCAAAGCCTTCGTAGTAGGACGGGAAAATCAATGCCCGTGCCCCCGCCAATAGTTGGGCGACCTGTTCGTCAGGCAGGTAACCCGCCAGACAAACATGACCGCCAGCCAGGGCGTCTTTCAACTCATCATTGAGCTGTGCCTGTTGCCATCCGCTCATTCCTACGATGAACAAAGGAAAGGTCTGACGTACGGATTCAGGAAGCCCGGTGTGGGCACGCAGGGCCAGTGACAGGTTCTTGCGCGGTTCCAGGGTGCCGACACATAGAAAGTAACGGCCGTGCTCCAGGCCATGGGCCTTGAGTACGGTGTCGATGGCTGCGGGTTCGCGCGGATGGAAACGCGCCGACACGCCCAGCGGCGCGACCCGCAGGCGCTCGGCGGGGAGGCCGAAATGCTGTTGCGCTTCATCGGCGATGAACTGCGAAACAGTCATGATCAACTGCGCCTGTTCCACCGCCCGGGCCAGCCGTCGCTCGATTTCTTTCAGGCGTGCGGGTGGTTGCGTCTCGGGATAACGCACATGCGTCAGATCATGCAGGGTCATCACCGTCGGGCCGTCAAAGGCCAGCGGCCACAGGCTGGGGTCGTGATACAGGTCGATGGCCTGGGGACGGCCCTGGTCGAAGCGCTTCTGTTCCAGCCAGCGTCGCGCCTGATAGGCGCCCGGAACCCGCCGCAACAAGGGACTGAGTCTCGAATAGCCAGGCGTGGGCGCTTGTGGCAGCTGCGAGTTCCAGCCCCAGCCGTGGAACAGCGATAACTGCACATCAGGCTCACGGGCCAGGGCGGTGGCCAGTTCCGACACGTATTGGCCGATGCCGGTGCGTGGCGCCTGGAGGATGCGTGCGTTGAGGGCTATCCGCATGCTGTTTCCCGATCGACGATGACTTCGCTAACGTGGCTCTCGATCCGTTCTACCAGTTGCGCGCTGGCTTGGCGCCAGCTCAGCCATTGCCAGTGATCCAGGTTGCGCTTGGCCGGGAATACCCCGGTATGTTCCATTTCGGTGACCAGATCCGCCAGGCTTTGGGGTTCGTCGAGATCGAAATAGGCCATGAAATCACCGCCGATTTCCCGAAACACTTCAATGTCGCTGCCCATTGCCGGCAAGCCGCGCTGCATGGCCTCCACCAGCGGCAGGCCGAAACCTTCCACATAGGACGGGAACACCAGCGCAGTGGCGTGTCGATAGGCGTGTTCCAGGCTTTGGTCCGAGAGGTTGTTGAACATGAACAAGCGGCTGTTGCGTTGAGGATGACACTCGATACGTTCGATCAACGCCTCGCACTTCCAGCCGATCTTCCCAACGATGCACAGCCGCGCCTGGGAACCGGCAGCCCAGGCCCGCTCGAATGCATTGAGCAGATAGGCGTGGTTTTTGCGCGGCTCGATGGTGCTGACCATCAGGAACACCGGCTCGGGGCGCTTGAACAACCGCAGCAACTTCGGGTCGACGGCGTGGGCGGCGTTAATCTGGTCCAGTTCGCTGCCCAGGTGGAAATAATCGAACCAGCGTTCTTGTACCTGCTGCTCGCCAATGCGCCGGACCATTTCCTGGCGCAACTGGTCACGGATGGTGGCGGAGATGGCGATGTAGCCGTCCGCGGTGCGGGCAATCCAGTCGAACCAGTGGTTGAACACCTTGACCAGCCCGGCATCGCAGAATTGTGGATGAGACAGGGGAATCAGGTCGTAGACCACCGAGATGATCCCGACGCCATCGCGCTTGAGCTGTTCGGCCAGGGGGAAGATATCCGAGTGCCAGGATGAGTCGAGCAAGACCAGCTGATCGCCGGCCCGATGCTCCAGCGGTACGCAACGCTTCGGCAGCTCTTGGCCTTTCAGGGCGCGGTCGAACAAACGTATCGGTATGCTCAAGAAGCCGAAGGCGAACAGGCGGCAGCCAATGTACAGGAGGCGACGGGCCCACAATGATCGGCTGAAGGGCCACTGCCGTGCGAGCGTCCGATGCCAGAACCAGAACAGGTTGGCCATCTGTTCCCAGCGTATCCTCAGGCTGACCAGATCCAGTTTATCGATCGACAGCGGGGCCAGGCTCTTGGCCTCGTATAATTTGCCCTGCAGCATGACCACGGGAATGCATTCACGCTCGCCATCCTTGGCCGGCAGTTCGCGAATTACATTGCGCACGACGCGCTGAATGCCGGAATTGATTTCCGGGTGTTCGAATACGTAGGTGCATTCCACCAACAGGCGGCTCATGGCAACTCCTTTTGCGGTAACGCCTCGACGGCAGTCTGGCTCGAACGCTGGATGCAGGTCTCGGCCTGGAGCCAGGAACAGCCGACGAAATCTTCCTGGCGATTATTGATCACGTGAAACACTAGCCCGTAGTCGCGCCATTCGAAATTACGGTCCAGGTGCGAGTCCAGCCGCGACAGGCTGAGCGCAACGGAGTAATTGCCCTTGCCCAGGCGCATGTCGAAGCTGAAGCGGAAGGTGATCTGTTCGCCGGCCTTGAGGTCGGTCACGGCTTTGTCCTGGCGATGGGTATTGATGCCGTACATGGGCTGGCCAAGACGGTCCTTGATTAGGAAGCCCAGCACCAGCCGCTCGATGTCCTGGCGGATTTCAACCCGCACTTGCAACACCATCGGCTGGCCGATCTCGGCCACTTCCACCGGCTGTTCCTGACGGTTGAGCAGTTGTACATCGATGATGCCGGCTTCGCCGGTGCCGGAAATCGTGCGCACCTGGCCGTTGGCGAGCATTTCCTGGCGGACCACCTGGCCTTCGCGCTGGGCCAGCATCGCGTTGTAATAATCCATCACTTCTTCGGGCTTGCCGCGCATGGCCATGCGCCCGTGTTCGAGCAGAATGGCGGTGTCGCAGATCGACTGGATCGCCGAGCGATCGTGGGACACGATCAGCAGCGTGGTGCCGGCCTTGCGGAAGCTGCGGATGCGCTCGAAGCTCTTGTGCTGGAAGTAGGCGTCGCCCACCGACAGCGCTTCGTCGACGATCAGGATGTCCGGACGCCGGGCGGTGGCGACGCTGAAGGCCAGGCGCATCTGCATGCCGCTGGAATAGGTGCGTACCGGCTGGTCGATGGCCTCGCCGATTTCGGCGAACCCTTCGATCTCGGGCATCAAGGCTTCGATTTCCTCCACCTGCATGCCCAGCAACTGACCGGCCATGAACGCGTTCTGGCGACCGGTGAAGTCCGGATGAAAGCCCATGCCCAGTTCCAGCAGCGCGGCGACACGACCTTGCAACTGGATGTGGCCGCAGGTGGGTTGCGTGGTACCGGTGATCATCTTGAGCAACGTGCTTTTGCCGGCACCGTTGACCCCGACGATGCCGACGGCTTCCCCGGGTTGGATCTCGAAATCCACGCCTTGCAGGATCCAGTGCAATTGATGACGCTGGCGGGAAAAGGGGATCAACCATTCGAACAGCCGGCTCCAGCGGTTCGGGTACTGTTTGTAGGCCTTGCCCAGGCCACTGACGCGTAAATGTCCCATCAGAGTTCGTCCACCATTTCACCGCCGCGCCGACGAAACATGCGCAAGCCCAAGGTGCATAACAGCAGGCCGACCACCAGCAACGGCACCAGCGAGCTCCAGACCGGCCATTGGTTGTAGAGAAACAGGTTCTGGTAGCTCTGCATCAGGGCGGTCATGGGATTGAAGGCGAGCAGTTGCTGGATCGGCGGCGGCAGGATCGTCATGGGGTAAACGATCGGCGTGAGCCAGAACCAGAATTGCAGGCAAATGCCGAACAACTGCCCGACATCACGGAAAAACACATTGAGGATCCCCAGCAGCATGCCCAGCCCGGCGGCGAACATCACCTGCAGGGCCAGCAGCGGCACCAATGCCAGCAAGGTAATGCCCGGCCAGCGCCCGGTGATCAACAGGAAACCGAGGAACAGCCCGAGGATGATCGCGAAGTTGATCCCGGCGTTGAACAGCACGATCACCGGCAGGCAGATCCGGGGGAAGCTGATCTTCTTCAGCAGGTTGGCGTTTTCCAGGAACATGCCCTGGCTGCGGGTGGTGATTTCCGCGAACAACCCCCAGGTCAGCAGCCCGGCGCAGAGGTAGACGCTGTAGGCCATGCCGTCTTCCACCCCGGGCAGGCGGGCACGCATGATGTGGGAAAAAATCACCGTGTAGACGAGAATCATCGACAGCGGGTTGAGCACTGTCCACAACGCGCCGAACAGCGAGTTACGATAGCGTGATTGGAATTCACGCTTGACGCTGCCAAGGATAAAACCGCGGTAACTCCATAATGAGTAGTGCAAGCTCAGCAACATGAGTCAGCCCTGCCGTAGTGATCTTCAAAGCGAACGATGTCGTCTTCCCCCAGGTATTCGCCGCTTTGCACTTCGATAATCACCAGATCGATCACGCCGGGATTCTCCAGGCGATGCTTGTGGCCGGCCGGGATAAAAGTCGATTCGTTCTTGGCGACCAGGTGCGAACCCGAGCCGTTGTTGGTGACCTTGGCCATGCCTTCGACCACCACCCAGTGTTCGTTGCGATGGTGGTGCATTTGCAGCGACAGCGATGCGCCAGGCTTGACCACGATGCGCTTGATCTTGAAGCGTGGACCCTCTTCGAGCACGGTATAGCTGCCCCATGGCCGGCTGACCGTACGGTGCAGGCGATAGGCTTCGTGATCCTTGTCCTTGAGTTGCCGGGCGACGCGACGAACATCCTGGGCGCGGTCGGCATGGGCCACCAGCACGGCATCGGCGGTGTCGATGATGATCAGATTTTCCACGCCCAGGGCGGCCACCAGGCGGCCGTCGCTTTGGACAAAGTTGTTCTGGCTGTCGATAAACAGGGCCTCGCCGGTGGCGCGGTTGTTTTGCGCATCGGCGGGCACCAGGCCGGCGACGGCGCTCCAGGAGCCGATATCGCTCCAGTCGAATGCCGCGGGAATCACCACGACATTGGCGGAGCGTTCCATCAAGGCATAGTCGATGGAGATGTCTGGCATTTCGGCAAAATGTGTCGCGGACAATTCCTGCTGCACACACCCTGAGGTTTCCACCGCCGTACTGGCCGTGACACAGGCGCGTGCCTGTTCCAGCAGCTCGGGGGCGTGGGCTTGCAGCTCCGCCAGCAGGGTCTTGACCGAAAAGCAGAACATCCCCGAATTCCACAGGAAGCGGCCGCTTTCCAGATATTGCGTGGCGGTCTGCAGGTCGGGTTTTTCGACGAAGCGCACAACCTTGGCCGCGCCCTTGGTGTCCAGGGGCTTGCCCCGTTCGATATAGCCGAAGCCGGTTTCCGGCGTCGAGGGCAGTACGCCAAAGGTCACCAGGTGGCCGTTTTTGGCCAGTTCCACGGCGTGCGCCACGGCGGTCTGGAAGGCGGCCTCGTCCTGGATCAGGTGGTCGGCAGGCATGACTACCAGGATCGGATCGTCACCGTGCAGCGCCTGCACCGCGAGCGCGGCGGTAGCAATGGCCGGCGCGGTGTTGCGACCTGTCGGTTCGAGCACGAAGTGACCGCGATGACGCTCCAGGTGGGCGCTTTGATAGTGGTCGCGGCTCTGGAAGTAGTACTCGCGATTGGTGACGGTGACGATGTCGCCCCGGCCGTCGAACAACCCCGCGGCACGCCGATAGGTCTTGCCCAGCAGCGACTGGCCATCGGGTAGGAGCATGAAGGGTTTGGGGTGGCCTTCGCGGGACACCGGCCACAACCTCGTCCCGGCCCCGCCGGAGAGAATCACTGGAATGAGCACGGCCTACTCCTTGGCGACGCGTTTCATGTCCGCATCCATCATCATGCGGATCAGGGTGTCGAGGTCGGTCCTGGGCTTCCAGCCCAGGACGCGTTGTGCCTTGGCCGGGTTGCCGAGTAGCGTTTCGACTTCGGCCGGGCGGAAATACGCCGGGTCGATCTTGACGAAGTCACGGTAGTCCAGGCCCACGTGTTCGAAGGCAATCCTGCACATCTCGCGCACGGTGGTGGTGACGCCGGTAGCCACTACGTAATCGTCGGGGATGTCCTGTTGCAACATCAGCCACATGGCCTCGACGTAATCGCCGGCAAAGCCCCAGTCGCGCTTGGCGTCGATATTGCCCAGGCGCAATTCCTGCTGCTTGCCCTGCTTGATGCGTGCAGCGGCGTCGGTGACTTTGCGGGTGACGAACTCGATGCCGCGCAGCGGTGATTCGTGGTTGAACAGGATGCCGCTGCTGGCATGCAGGCCGAAGCTTTCCCGGTAGTTGACGGTGATCCAGTGGCCGTACAGTTTCGCCACGCCATAGGGGCTGCGTGGGTAAAACGGAGTGTGCTCGTCCTGCTGTTCGGCCTGGATCAGGCCGAACATTTCGCTGGTGGACGCCTGGTAGAAGCGCGTATGCACGCTGAACTGGCGAATGGCTTCGAGCAGGTGGGTGACCCCCAGCCCGTCGACGATGCCGGTGGTCACCGGCTGGTCCCAGGAGGCCGCGACGAAACTTTGCGCGGCCAGGTTGTACACCTCGTCCGGCGCCGACTTGATCACGGCCCGTTGCACGGAGCAGGCATCGGCCATGTCACCGTCCAGGTAAACGATGTCCTGTTCGATACCCATCTCTCGCAGTCGCCAGCGCGAGTCGCTGCTGCGTCGCGCCACCAGGCCGTGGACTTTGTAACCCTTGTCGAGCAGCAACTTGGCCAGATACGCGCCGTCTTGACCGGTGATCCCTGTGATCAATGCACTTTTCATTCTTGTTGTACCCGTATCTCCCAGTCGGACAGGATCGCCCGCAAGGATTGTTGTGTTGTTGTTTCAGGCGTCCATCCGGTGGCCTGTCGTAGCTTGGCTGGGCTACCACAGACGCGACGCTGTTCTGCGCGGCGAAGACGCGCAGGGTCCTGGATCAGTTGCACGTCGACCTGGGCGATATCGCCCAGTTGTTCGATCAGGCTGCGAATGCTCTGCTCGCGGCCCGAGCAGATGTTGTAGACCTGTCCCGGGGCGCCTTTGTCCAGCAGGGCCAGGTAGGCCGAAATCACATCGCCGACATCGAGGAAGTCGCGGGTCACGTCGATATCGCCCACTTGCAGCCGAGCCGGTTGCAGGCCCAGCTTGATCCGGCTGATTTGCCGGGCGGCGCTGGCAATGACGAAGCTGTCCTTCTGCCCGGGACCGATGTGATTGAACGGGCGGGCCACCAGCACCGGCCAACCTTCGCTCATGCCCCATTGCAGGCTCAGCAGTTCGGCCGACAGCTTGCTCACGGCATACGGGTTGCGCGGGGAGGGCAGTTGCAGTTCGGTAATCGGCAGGTGGTCTTCGCTGATCTGGCCATAGACATCACCGGAGCTGACATACAGGAATGTGCCGGTGAAACCCCGGGCCTTGAGGGCCTGGAGCAGGTTCAAGGTGCCCAGCAGGTTGATGTGCAGGGTGCGTGCCGGATCGCGGAAGGCTTCGGGGACAAAGGTCTGTCCCGCCAGGTGGATCACGGCGTCGGGAATCTCGGGCCAGAGGCCTTCCAGGGTCTTGGCATCCGTCAGGTCGTAGCGGGCAGCGACAGGCATCACCTGCCACGCCGAATCATGACCGTTCAGTCGAGATTTGAGGTGACGTCCAACGAAACCGCTGAGGCCCGTAACGAACAGACGTTTTTTCAAGCACCAGCCCCCTTCGACGGCTGCTTCGTCTAGCGCGAACTGAGTGGGAAATTTCCGTAAGATCGGGGAAAAATCACTCAACGATCGATCTGGAGAAGCGTTTGTTGTAGTTGTTTGGTTGCCAATCTGTGCCAATTTCGAAGTAATTTCAACAGCGCAAACCGTGACCGGTCAGTTCTCATATTTATAGCGGGTTTATTCTCGCCGAGCGGTTCACGAACCCTTGGTGGATGTGTTTAGAATGCCGCTCGTCACGTTGCTCCTGGTGCTGATCTTTGAGTCGGATCGCTAGGGCCGGACTACAAAAAAACAAGAACGAGACGGGTAGCAAGACGAACGACGCGTGGCGGCCCCGGGCCGGCTCGATGCGTGACTCGACCGTCATGAAGTGGGGCTGCCGGGATGGCGGCGCCATGATGGGATCCCATGAACTTCATTCTTTACTCGGACGTAAACGATCACTCCATCAGTCAGAGCCTCGGCCGCCCTGAGTACAGCTATTACTTCGTGCTCAAGGCTTATCGTCCCGTACTGGAAAGCCTGGGGCCGGTGCACGTGGTGTCGTCGGTCGCCGAGGTCGATCCGCTTTACCAAACGTTGCAGGCGGCTGGGCAGGACTGCTTGTTCCTTTCGTTCTCACCTCCGCACAAGACGCCGCTGGACCTGCTTTGTCCGATGGTCTGCGTGGTGGCCTGGGAGTTCGATTCGATCCCGGCCGAGCACTGGGACGACGACCTGCGCCATGACTGGAGCCGCACGCTAGCTCGGCATGGTCGAGTGATTACGCTGTCCAGCCACACGGCCGAGGCGATCCGTCGAACTTTGGGCGAGGACTTCCCGGTGTTGGTATTGCCCACGCCGCTGTGGGAGCGTTTCGCGGCGGTTCGTGAGCAACACCCAAGCTTGCCGGTGAACCCGGGAACGACCTTGCAGATCAAGGGCTGCATCATCGACAGCCGGCCCCTCGGGCTTTCGGCGGACGGCCTGATCGCGCCGATCATCGAAGAGGCGCCGGAGCCAGAACCGGAACCAGAACCGATCATCGAGTCAGTCATCGAGCCAACGCCCCTGACTTGGCGGCGGCGGGCATTCATTTCCCGCCATTACCTGCGTGAAATGATTCGTGCCTTTACTGGCAAGACCGAGCAGGGCCCTGTGTGGCTGTTCAAGCACAACCTGTTGTGCTGGTACCGCGAAGCGGTCCGCGACTTGATACCGGTGCCGATGCGCGTGGCGGTCAGCAGGATCCTGAGGGGGCCGACACCACCGCCGGTGATCGTCGAGGCCGTTCCAGAGCCTGTTCTTGCACCCATTCCAGAGCCCGCGCCACCGGAGCATCCCCAGGCCGTCCTGCCGGACACCAGCCAGATGGTGGAGACCGACGTCAGCGGTGTGGTGTATGTCAGCGTGTTCAACCCCGATGACGGTCGCAAGAACTGGCATCACTTGATCACCGCATTCTGTTGGGCCCTGCGCGACGTCGAGGACGCCACGCTGGTACTGAAAATGACTCAGAACGACCTGTCGACCTACTACGTCGAGCTGCTGACGCTGCTATCCCAGCTCTCGCCGTTCAGTTGCCGGGTGGTGGTGTTGCACGGTTACCTGGAGGACGAACAATTCGCCCGGTTGTATGGCGCGGCGAGTTTCTACGTCAATGCGTCCCGCTGCGAAGGCCTGTGCCTGCCATTGATGGAGTTCATGTCCTGCGCCCGCCCAGTCATCGCACCAGACCACACGGCGATGCGCGACTACATCGACGCCGAGGTTGCCTTCATCGTCAAGTCCAGCCGCGAACCGACCATATGGCCGGAAGACTCGCGCATCTTGTACCGCACCCTGCGCCATCGGCCCGACTGGGGCTCGTTGAAACTCGCCTACCAGCAGAGCTACGCCATGGCGAAGCACCAGCCGCAGGCCTACCAGGCCATGGCCGTTGCCGCGAACGAGCGGATGCGCCGCTATTGCGCGTTCACCCCGGTGCAGCAGCGCCTGGCGGATTTCCTGGCTGTGCCCGGCTGTGACGAAGGGCTGCCGTTGGTGCTCCAGGCAGGTACCGCCTCATGTTGATCATCATTTATTCGGAAACCAACCAGAGCAACATTCTGGAAAACCTCGGCAAGCCCGAGTACAGCTATTTCTTCGTGCTCAAGGAGTTTCGCCCGGTTTTGGAGCGGTTGGGGCGGGTGGTCGAAGTGACTCGGCCTGACGACGAGGTCGATCAGCTGTACGCCGATTGCCTGGGACGTGGCGAGGATTGCGTGTTCCTGTCGTTCTCCCCCCCTCATCGTACCGCTGCCCACTACGCTTGCCCGACAATTGCGGTATTCGCCTGGGAATTCAGCACCATTCCTACCGAAAGCTGGCAGGGCGAGCCGCGGCACGACTGGCGGGTGGTCCTGGGCGCAACCGGCATGGCGATTACCCACTCCAGCTTCACCGTTAAAACCGTTCGTGAAGTGATGGGAGAGGACTTCCCCATCACTGCGATCGCGGCGCCGGTGTGGGACCGCTTTGCGGCGCGCGGCGCGGTGCTGGCCCAGCGGCCGACGGTGGATCACATGCGCCTGCAATTGTGTGGTCTGTTGATCGACAGCCGCGCCACCGACCTGCGGCCTTATGGTCCGCCGGCGCATCAGGCTGGTACGCCGCTGGTGCTGGACGGCCCGGCGCAGGATTGCGAGTTGCTCCTGGACGGTGTGATCTATACCTCTGTGTTCAACCCTTATGACGGCCGCAAGAACTGGAAGGACATGATCAGTGCATTTTGCGCGACGTTCCGCGACGTTTCCGACGCGACTCTAGTGCTCAAGCTGACGCATCACGACGTCACTGCCGCGCTTACCGACATGCTCCATCACGTCTACAAGAACCAGTCGTACCGCTGCCGCATCGTGCTGATCCATGGATACCTGGCGGACGCGGATTACGAGCGGCTGGTGGAAGCCACCCGATATGTGGTCAACAGTTCCTATGGCGAAGGGCAGTGCCTGCCGTTGATGGAGTTCATGTCCTGCGGCCGTCCGGCGATTGCGCCGCTGAACACGGCGATGGCCGACTACATCGACCACGACAATGCGTTCGTGGTGGAGTCGACCGAGGAGTTGACCGCCTGGCCCCACGACCCCCGGGCCGCGTACCGAACCCTGCGTTATGTCACTGATTGGGACTCGCTGTGTTCGGCCTACCGAGCCAGTTATGACGTGGCCAAAAACGACCCTGAGCGTTACCGTCGCATGTCGGCCCACGCCGTGCGCAGCCTGGAGAAGTTCTGCAGCCAGGCCAACGCCGAGCAGCGTTTACGGGTTTTTTTCGAAGCCATACCTGAGCGGCGTCGGAACGCGCAGGAGTCATGATCCGCCGATGGCTGACGGGGCTCAGGCCTGCGGTGGAACCTTCACCACCGCAGGCCGCAGCCGTTTCGCCCCGGGATGCCGGCCTCTACGACGCGATGCTCGACGGCTGGTTTCGCAGTGAAACCGGCGAATTGCTCAAAGGCTTTGCCATCACGGCCGACGACACCTTGCTGGATGTCGGCTGCGGCGAAGGCGTGGCGACCCTGTTTGCAATGCGCCAGGGGGCCTCCGTGATCTTTACCGACAGCGAACAAGACAAGGTGCGCGAACTGGCCCGCCAGGTCGAGGCCCAGGCCGGTGCGCCTTTCCTCGGCCTGGTCAGCAACAGCCTGCCGCTGCCCCTGGCCGATGGCTGTGCGAACAAGATCGTCTGCATGGAGGTGCTCGAGCATATCCATGAGCCGGAGCCGTTCATGGCAGAACTGGTGCGTATGGGCCGGCCAGGGGCGCAGTACTTGCTCAGCGTGCCGGCATCGGTGGGCGAGCATTTGCAACAAGGCATCGCGCCGCCGGGCTACTTTCAAGCGCCCAATCATGTGCAGATTTTCAGTGCCGAACGATTTGCCGCGCTGGTTGAGGAGGCCGGGCTGGTAATCGAGCATCGCCAGGCCAGCGGATTTTTCTGGGTCATGGGCATGATTTTCTTCTGGGCCAGCGAACAGGCGGCTGGCCGGGACCTCGAGGGTGCCGTGCGCGACCGTATCCAGGCGCCATATCCAGTGTTGATGGAGCGCTGGGCGAGCCTCTGGCAGGACTTGCTGACGCAACCCGACGGTCTGGCGATCAAACAGGTGCTGGACCGGTTCATGCCCAAGAGCCAGGTCATCATCGCGCGTAAACCCGGTCCTTTCTCCGAGAGCACTTCATGAGCAGCAAGCGGATCATGGATATCGAATTGCTGCGCGCCGTTGCGGTGATGGGTGTGCTGTTCCATCACCTGCAAGGCATGCCGTTTCCTGGCGGATGGCCGGGCCTGGCAGCCCTGGCCGACAGCTTCCAACTGTGGTGGGGCGTGGATCTGTTCTTCGCAATATCCGGGTTCGTCATCGGACGCAGCCTGATCCCGCAATTGCGTCGCTGCGACAGCCCTCGGCAATTCTGGATCGTCACCCGGGATTTCTGGATTCGCCGGGCGTTTCGCCTGTTGCCGTCGGCCTGGCTCTGGCTGCTGCTGGTGTTGTTCGCGGTGTTCTTCCTGAACCGTTCCGGCGCGTTCGGCAGCGTGCAGGCCAACCTGCAGGCGACCCTGGCTGGTCTCCTGCAGTTCGCCAACCTGCGTTTTGCCGATGCATTCATGCACTATGAATACGGCGCAAGCTTCGTGTACTGGACGCTTTCCCTGGAAGAGCAGTTCTATTTGATCCTACCGCTGCTGGTGTTTGTCTCGCGCCGCTATCTGGTCTGGGTGCTGTTGGTGGTGGTGCTGGTGCAGTTTTTCACCTGGCGGGCGCTGTGGCTTTCGGTGATCCGTACCGATGCCTTGGCGTTGGGTGTGTTGTTGTCGATCTGGAGCCTGCGGCCTAGCTACTGGCGGTTCGAGCCCACATGGTTGCGCCGCCCGCCCTTGGGGGGGCTGTTTGTGGTGGGCCTGGGCAGCGTGATGGCCTGGATCGCGACCGAGCACTTCAATTTGTCGTTCTATCGTCTCGGGGTCATTGCAGTGCTCAGTGCCGTGCTGGTTTGGGTGGCCTCGTATGATCGGGATTACCTGTTGCCTCGCAGCCGTTTTAAAGCGGCGCTGACCTGGGTGGGCAGTCGTTCCTATGGGATCTACCTGATCCACATCCCGGTGTTTTTCCTGTTGCGCGAGTTGTGGTTTCGTTTCGCACCCTTGGGCTCGCCGGATCCGGCAAGCCATCCCTGGCTGGCCCTGGCCTGTGCCTTGTCGCTGATCGGGCTGTTGAGCGAACTCAACTACCGCTGGGTCGAAATGCCCATGCGCAATCGTGGCGCCCGACTGGTTGAACGCCTGGCCGCCAACCGAACCGTCCTTCCTGCCTCTGGAGCCCCGTCATGCTGAGCCTTTTGAAGAAACTCACCATGGGCACGCCCGCGCCCGCTGAGCCGGTCGCCGACAAGGTCGACCCGTACATGCTCGGGTTGCACGATGCGGTGCTCAGCGGCTGGTTCAACCAGCAAACTGACGAGCTGTTCACCGGTTTCCCGGTGAGCCCTGGAGACACGCTGCTGGACGTGGGATGCGGCGATGGCGGTAACGTGCATTTTTGTGCGATGCGCGGGGCGAAGATCATCATCGCCGACATCGACGCGGCCAAGGTCGAGGCCACTCGCCAACGCTTGAGCGACACCCCTGCGCGCGAAGTCGAGTGCCACGTGACCGACTGCAACCCGCTGCCGATTGCCGATGCCACGGCCACGCGGGTGGTGTCCACCGAAGTCATCGAGCATGTCGACGACCCCGCGCAGTTCCTTGCCGAACTGGTACGGGTCGGCCAGCCCGGGGCGCTGTACCTGTTGAGCGTGCCGCACCCCAGCTCCGAAGACCTGCAGAAAGACATTGCCGCGCCGGAGTACTTCCGCAAGCCCAACCACATTCGCATCATCAGCGAAGAGCAGTTCAAGGCGATGGTCAGCGAGGCCGGGCTTACGGTGTTGAGCCACAGCCAATACGGTTTCTACTGGTCGATGTGGATGCTGTTGTTCTGGGAAGCCAAGGTCGATCTCAGCAACGCCGACCACCCGTTGCTCAATCATTGGGCCGCCACCTGGCAAGCGGTGCTGAACTCACCGCGTGGGGCGCAGATCAAGCAGGCGCTGGACGCGGTGGTGGCCAAGAGTCAGGTGATTATTGCGCGTAAGCCGGGCGGGCTTTCATAGCGCCTGTGGCGAGGGAGCTTGCTCCCGCTGGGTTGCGCAGCGACCCCTTTTTGGTGGGCGCTGCGCACCCAAGCGGGAGCAAGCTCCCTCGCCACAGGTGTTCGCCGGGATCCGGGTGGCGTAATCTGCGGGGCTTTATGGGTGGAAGGCTGCATGACATTTCTTTTCCGGCTCTCCCTTGCCCTTGCCGTGTTGCTTTTGGGGGGCTGCGAACAACCTCCGGCCCCGGCCCTCGATCAACAGCTCTACATCTGGCAACGCCAATGGACCCCGGCCCACGCGCTGGCGCTGCGTCAAAGCCGGGGAGATTTTTCCACGCTGCGGGTGCTGGCGTTGCAGGCTTTTCCCGGGGCGGGCTGGAGCCGTGCGCGGATCGATTCGGCCTTGCTCAAGGCTGATGGCCGTCCGCTGATCGCTGTGATTCGCCTGGACGGTCAGCTCAAGGCTTTGGACCAGGGCGAGGTGATCGCGCAGATCCAGCAGGTGCTGGGCGATTGGCAAGCCCAAGGCCTGACCCCGATAGGGGTAGAAATCGACCACGATGCGGGCAACGCGCGGTTGCCGGCTTATGGAAAGTTCCTCGGTCAACTGCGGCATGTCCTGCCGGCCAACGTGCGGTTGAGTATTACCGCGCTACCGGCCTGGCTCGACAGCCCGGCATTGCCTGGGTTGTTGGAAACGGTGGACAGCAGCGTGCTGCAGGTCCACGCGGTGAGCGACCCGAGGCAGGGATTGTTCGATCCGAAACAGGCCCGGCACTGGGCGCAACGCTGGAGCGACATCACCACACGGCCGTTTTATCTGGCCCTGCCGGCATACGGCGTGGCGCTTCTGACCCAGGAGAGTGGCGCGCCGGTGGTGGAAAGCGAAGTGCCGATCGATCGCGGTGGCGAGCGGCGGGAGTTGCTGGCCGATCCGCAACAAGTGGCCGGGCTTGCGGCAGTTTTGCGTGCCGATCCGCCGAAACATCTCGCTGGATTGATCTGGTTTCGCCTGCCGCTGGCCGGCGACCGACGTGCGTGGAGCCTGACCACGCTCGGCGCCGTCGCCCGGGGAGATAACCTGGACAGTCGCTTGGCGTTGCAGTGGGGGGAGCAGGGTGGTTTGTACGATATTCGCCTGGTTAACCAGGGCAATCTCGACAGCCCTTGGCCCCAGCGCCTGACGCTGGCTGTCGGTGCGTGTGACGGCGTCGATGCCTTGGCCGGTTATACGTTGCAACAAACCCCCGGACTGCTTACTTTCACCCGCATTCAGGAAGGCCGCTTGGCGGCTGGCAGCCAACGGGCAATCGGTTGGGCGCGCTGTACGAAAATTGACCAAGGAGGTTTCAATGTTTACCCGTAAGTGGCCTCGTCACCTGCTGTGCCTGAGCCTTTGCCTGCCGCTGGGCCCGGTGCTGGCTTGCGGGCCGGATTTCCCGATGCGCCTGCTGGATAACCGCGCCCAGTCGCTGGCCGAATTACCCGAAGGCAGCTTTCGCTTCGAGGTCAGCCGCCTCGGCCAGGCGATTGCCGGGCTCAAGCCGGCCACCGAGGCGACACGCAACCCGGACTACAGCTATGACGACCCGCCTTCCTACGTTGAACAGCGCAACCAGGCCGAGCAGATCGGCCTGACCCCGCCGCAGCAAGCGGTGGTGGAGCGCCTGCGGGCCCTGACCGATGTTGACCAGGTGGCAGCCGAAGCGGCCAACCTGCCTGATGAGCTGCGCCTGTATGCGATTGGCGCGGCGGCTTTCAACATCGGTGAGCATCAGCGTGCTGTGGAGGCGTTCCAGCAATTGCTGGCGTTACCGGCTGACCAACGTCGGTTGCGCAGCACCTGGGCCGCATACTCCCTTGGCCGGGCGTTGTTCGCCGTGAGCACCGAGGCCGGCAGCGGCGACCCTGTGGTCTTGCAGGACCAGGCGCGAGCGGCGTTTCGCCTGGCCCGCGAGTTGAGCATTGCCGGCTTCAGCGATCCGCTGGAACTGGGCGTCGCCAGCCTTGGCGAAGAAGCCCGGGTGGCCTACACCGCTGACGATTGGGACAGTGCCATCGGCCTCTATGCGATCCAGAACCTGCAAGGGTCTCCGGTCGGCTACAGCTCGTTGCTGCAATTGGCCGGTGATTTGAGCGTCCAGCCGGATGAGCGTTTGAGCGAACTGCTCAAGACTCCGTTGGTGCAGCGGTTGGTCACCGCCTACCTGCTCAGCCGCATCGGCTGGTGGGACGGTGAAGAACCCTCGGGCGAGAAAAGGCTGTTCGAACTGTTGCAAGCCAACGCCCGGGACAATCTGGACGATGCCGACCGTTTGGCGGCGGTGAGTTACCAGCACGGCGATTACGCCAGTGCCCAGGCTTTTGTGCAAAAGGCTGCCGACACCGGCCTGGCCTGGTGGGTGCGTGCCAAGCTGGCCTTGCGCGACGGTGACAAAGTGGCCGCGGCGGCGGCTTATGCCAAGGCTGCCCAGGCTTTCCCGAACGATGAATCCTGGGGCAGCCGGCGGACACCGGATTGGAACTTCGAGTCGGTGCAGCCCAAGTGCCGGGTCGAAGGTGAAAGCGCGATCCTGGCCTTGCAGCGCGGCGATTACCTGCAAGCCTTCGATCAGCTCTATCGCGGCCAGAGCAACTATTGGTACGACGCTGCCGCAGTCGCCGAGCGTGTGCTGACGGTGGATGAGCTCAAGCAGTACGTCGACGCCCAAGTTCCGGCGCCACCGGCGTTGAGTCAGGAGGATCGGGACAACTACGTGCCGCTGCCGGTGGCTGCGAGCCTGCGCAATCTGCTGGGTCGTCGCTTGCTGAGGGAAGGGCGCTTTGATGAGGCACCGGCTTATTTCGATAACGCAGACTTGCAGAACAAGGCCCGCGCCTATGGGCAATTGCGCCAGGACGCGGAGTCCAAATGGTGGCCAACCCGACGGGCCGAGGCCTATTTCAATGCGTCCTGGATGGCGCGCAAATGGGGCATGGAGTTGCTTGGCTATGAGATGGCGCCGGATTACGCCAGCCTGGGAGGCAATTACAGCCTCGAACCGGTTGAGCTGAAGGTCGGGCCGCTGGTGGCCGAAGGCGAAGTGCAACGCCAGCTGGCCAGCGCCGCGCAGCCGGATGTGCGTTATCACTATCGGTTCGTCGCCACGGCGCTGGCGAGCCAGGCGGCGGATCATTTGCCGCATACCAGCCAGGCGTTTGCGGCGGTGCTGTGCAAAGCGGTGGGGTACAACTCCAGCCTTGAGGAGCAAAGCGCGCTGTATCAACGTTATGTGAAGGAAGGCCCGTACGTGGATTGGGCCGGGGATTTCGGTCATCAATGCCAGGAACCGGACTTCAGCAAGGCGAACAAACGCTACGTGACCCAGGCCTTGGACCCGATGCGTTCGGCGCTGCGACCTTACAAGGCCTGGTTGGAAGTGGGCGGGGCCGTGCTGGTGGTGGCCGTGGCGTTGGGATTGATCAGTCGGCGCCGGCGCAAGGCGCGGATGTCGGCCAGCTAACGGGCGAACACCGATTGTGGCGAGGGAGCTTGCTCCCGCTCGGCGGCGCAGCCGTCGTAGAATCGGCTGATGCGATTTGCCCGAAAATCGCGTCAGCCGATTTGGGGCGGCTGCGCCACCCAGCGGGAGCAAGCTCCCTTGCCACAGGTGTTCATTCCCGCTTTGCGTAGTTCCTACATCTGTGTCGCCATCCCCTCCACATTCATGGCCGCCTGGCGCAACGCCTCAGAGCGGGTAGGGTGTGGGTGGCAGGTCAGGGCGATGTCCTCGGCTGAGGCGCTGAACTCCATGGCCACGCAGTATTCACCGATCATCTCACTGACGCTCGGGCCTACCAGGTGCACGCCAAGGATCTCATCGGTGCGTTCATCGGCCAGGACCTTGGCGAACCCTTCGGTCTCATGGTTGATCTTGGCTCGGCTGTTGGCGGTGAAGGGGAACTTGCCGACCTTGTAGGCACGGCCTTCGGCCTTGAGTTGTTCCTCGGTCTTGCCGACGCTGGCCAGTTCCGGACGGGTGTAGATGACGCTGGGAATCAGCGCATAGTTGACCTCGGCGGCCTTGCCGGCGATCTGTTCGATGCAGGCCATGGCTTCGTCTTCGGCCTTGTGGGCCAGCATCGGTCCGGACGTCACATCACCGATGACCCAGACGCCGGGCGCTTCGGTCCGGTGATGCTGGTTGGCGAGCATGCCGCGCTGGTCAAGGCTCAGCCCGACGTTCTCCAGCCCCAGTCCTTGCGTGTAAGGCCGACGACCGATGGCGACCAGCACGTAATCGGCATCCAGGGGCTGTGCTTCGCCGCCCGCCGCCGGTTCGATCTGCAATTGCACGCCGTTGGCCGAGGTCGTGGCGCCGGTGACCTTCGAACTCAACTTGAACTGGATACCTTGTTTAGCCAAGGCCCGCTGCAAGGTCTTGCCGGCCTCGCCGTCCACGCCCGGGCAGATGCGATCGAGGTATTCCACCATGGTCACCTGGGCACCCAGGCGCCGCCAGACCGAGCCCAGCTCGAGGCCAATGACGCCAGCGCCGATCACCACCAGATGCCGGGGCACCTCACCCAGGGACAAGGCGCCGGTGGAGTCTAGGATGCGCTGGTTGTCGATTGGCACGCCTGGCAGCGGCATAGGTTCCGAGCCCGTGGCGATGACGATGTCCTTGGCGCTGAGTTCGGTCTTGGCGCCATCGTCGCCGGTAACGATCACCTTGCCGGGCCCGTCGATGTGGCCCCAGCCTTTGATCCAGTCGACCTTGTTCTTGCGAAACAGAAACTCGATGCCCTTGGTCAGGCCGGCCACGCTTTCGTCCTTCTGCTTCATCATCTGCGCAAGGTTGAGGGTGGGGCTGACTTCAATGCCCAGGTTGGCGAATTCCGCTCCCGTGGCGGCTTCGTACAGTTCCGAGGCATGCAGCAAGGCCTTGGAGGGCATGCAGCCGACATTCAGGCACGTGCCGCCCAGGGTGGCTCGGCCTTCGACACAGGCGGCTTTCAACCCCAACTGCCCGGCCCGAATCGCCGCGTTATACCCGCCGGGTCCGCCGCCCAGAATGATCACGTCGTAGTTGCTCATCGCTGCTCTCCTGCTTGGCCTGATAGAAAATTATGCTCGTAATATGAGCGTTTCCGCAGATTTCGGTCAAGGCTTAAGTCAAGAGGCCTGCGCTGGCCTTGTCATGAAGAATTCAAAACGGAAATTTCACAGGAATCGTTATAAGGTAACGGCATATAACGCAGCCTCAGTGGCATTTGTCCACGGGCCGGATTTTGATCGCCACGAGTGTTGGGGTGGTATGCAAGTCGATCTTGATGTCGAAGGGGCACAACTGGCCGAATGGCCGCGTTTTCAGCAGGCGTCGTTCCAAGGGCGCCGTTTGAAGCAGATCGCCTTCGCCCTGGGAAGCGTGGCGGGTTTGGGGTTGGTACTGGCTTTTTTTATCGGGGTGTTTTCGCCGCAATCGCTGTGGCCGGTTCTGCTGGTCAGCCAAGGTGCGGGACTCTTGGTGTTGGTAGCGGGTTTACAATCGGCCTGGTGGGTGACGCAATGGCGTAGCAGGGCGCTGCTGCCAGCTGTGGATAACCTGCCTGTGGAAAACGAACCGGTTGATAACCTGGGTTGGTATGAGCGGCTGCTGGAGCGAATCGGCGCACGCGGGGTCGGTCTGCTGAAACAGATCGGTGCGCCTGCGTTGTGGCTGGCCGGTTGGTCATTGCTGGTATTGCTGGGCCTGGAGCAAGCCTGGAATTTGCAACTGCCGGCTGCCGCCCTCGGTGTCCCCGCCAGTGTGGGGGCGGTGTTGTCGTTGTTGTTGGCATTCGGGCTATTAGTGTTCGAGCGGCAATTGGCCCAGCAATCTCCCGGTGAGTGGCCGGAAGCGCCGCCGCTGGCGCAACTGACGCGGGTGGCGATCATCGTGCTGGTGCTCGGCGCTTTGTGTTTGTTGTTCGTCGCAGAAACGTCCATCTGGCCGCTGCGCCTGGCCGTGCTGATGGGGCTGTTGCCGGGCGTGGTGGCGGCCGAGTTTTTGCTGCGTGCTGTGCTGTCGTTATTCATCCCGCGCCGAGACGCCCTGGAACCGACGCTGCTGGGCCGCAGTGTCATCGCCGATCTACTGCGCTGGCCGCCGCAACCGTTGCTGGCCTTGCAACATGAACTGCACAACCGTTTTGGCATCGACTTGCGCCAGATCTGGGCCTTCAGCTACATGCGCCGGGCTTTTTTGCCGGTGTTGGCCCTGGTGGTGCTGGTGGGCTGGTTGTTGACTGGCGTGCACGAAGTGCCGCTGCAGGGGCGTGGCATCTATGAGCGCTTTGGCAAACCGGTAGAGGTGTTCGGCCCGGGCTTGCATGTCGCGTTGCCTTGGCCGTGGGGCAGGGTGCTCAACGTCGAGAATGGCGTTGTGCATGAACTGGCGACCAGCGTCGCGGAGAAGCGGGCAGTGGTCGAGGCTGAACCGGCGGAGGGACCGGCGCCGGCAATCGCCAATCGGTTGTGGGACGCCAGCCATGTGAACGACAAGTCCCAGGTCATTGCCAGTCGTCGTGCCGACCAGCAGAGCTTCCAGATCGTCAACATGGACGTGCGCTTTGTCTACCGCATCGGCCTGACGGACGCCGCGGCCTTGGCGGCGACCTACAACAGCGCCGATGTGCCGACGCTGATCCGCAGCACCGCCAGCCGCATCCTGGTGCATGAGTTTGCGTCGCGCACGCTGGATGGTTTGCTGGGGGCTGACCGTGTCAGCCTCGCCGATGAAATCGGTCGCGCCGTCCAGGCTGATTTGCAATCGCTCGATAGCGGTGTGGAAATCCTGGCGACCGTTGTGGAGGCGATTCATCCACCGGCTGGTGCGGCCAATGCCTACCACGGCGTGCAGGCGGCGCAGATCGGTGCGCAGGCATTGATCGCCCGAGAGCGCGGCGCGGCGGCCGAACAGACCAACCAGGCACAGTTGCAAGCCAGCGTCGCCCATGACCAAGCCTCGGCCACCGCCCGGGAAATCAACGCAACCGCCCAGGCCGCCGACCTGCGCTTCAGTGCCGACCGCAAAGCCTACGCCACCGCGGGACACGCGTTTGTGCTGGAGCATTACCTGGGCCAACTCAGCCAAGGCCTCGCCAATGCCCGGTTGCTGATTCTCGATCATCGCCTGGGCGGCAGCGGCAACGCGCCGACCATCGACTTGCGTACCTTCACGCTGCCGGCAGACCCTGCGTTGCCGCGTAACCCTGTCCCGCCAGGAGCTGCCCATTGAGCCAGTCCTCTTCACACGATCACCACGACCACGCTGGTCACGATCACGGCCATGCCGGTCATCAACATGGTCATCATCACCACCATCATGGCGATCCGCAGCAGGCCGGTCCGTTCCCGTGGCGGCGCATGGGTTGGGCCGCGTTGCTGGTGGCGTTTGCCGTCGCGGCCGCAAGCCTGGTGCAAGTGCGCTCGGGGGAGGCCACGGTCATCACCCGTTTCGGCAATCCGGCGCGGGTGCTGCTGCAACCTGGCTTGGGTTGGCGCTGGCCGGCACCGTTCGAGGCGGCGATTCCGGTGGACCTGCGGTTGCGCACTACGTCCAGCGGTTTACAGGATGTCGGCACTCGTGATGGGCTGCGGATCATCGTCCAGGCCTACGTGGCGTGGCAGGTGCAGGGTGACCCGGAAAACGTGCAGCGTTTTATGCGCGCGGTGCAGAACCAACCGGACGAAGCCGCACGGCAGATCCGCACCTTCGTCGGCTCGGCGCTGGAAACCACCGCCGCCAGTTTTGACCTGGCGAACCTGGTTAACACCGATGCCAGCCAGGTGCGCATCGCCGATTTCGAAGCTCAACTGCGTCAGCAGATTGATCAGCAGTTGCTCACCACTTATGGCGTGCGCGTATTGCAAGTCGGCGTTGAGCGCCTGACCTTGCCCTCGGTGACGCTGACGGCGACGGTGGATCGCATGCGCGCCGAGCGTGAAACCATCGCCACCGAACGCACCGCTATCGGCAAGCGCGAAGCGGCGCAGATTCGCTCCGCCGCAGAACGTGATGCGCGAGTCTTGCAAGCCGATGCCACGGTGAAAGCCGCGGATATCGAAGCGCAGTCACGAGTAGAAGCCGCTGAGATCTATGGTCGGGCATACGCCGGCTCCCCGCAGCTCTACAATCTGCTCCGTTCGTTGGACACCTTGGGCACCATCGTCAGCCCAGGGACGAAGCTGATTTTGCGCACCGATGCGGCGCCATTCCGTGTCCTGGTGGACGGTCCGGTTTCCGTGGACGGCAAAGGTGGAACACAACCATGAGTTTGGTTCCACGTGGAACAAACGAGTTATCCAGCCCGTGGATCCAGGCCGGACGCCTGGCATTTCTTGCGCTTTACGCCGTCACGGTGTTGGCGGCGTTAGCCTGGGTCTTTTCCAACGTGCGGCAGATTGATCCGCAGAATCGCGCGGTGGTGCTGCACTTTGGCGCCTTGGATCGCATCCAGAATGCCGGTCTTTTGTTGGCTTGGCCTCGTCCTGTGGAACAAGTCGTCTTGCTGCCCGCTGCGGATCGGGTGCTTGAGCGGCGGGTGGAGAATCTGCTGCGCTCGGATGCGGCCCTGCAGGCTGATCGTGTGGCCAGTTTCGCCACGCCGGTTAGCGATGCTTTGGCCGGTTCTGGTTATTTATTGACCGGGGATGCCGGCGTGGTGCAACTGGATGTGCGGGTGTTCTACAAAGTCACCGACCCTTACGCCTTCGTCTTGCAAGGTGAACATGTCCTGCCGGCACTGGACCGATTGGCGACCCGCAGTGCCGTGGCCCTGACCGCAGCCCGGGACTTGGACACCATTCTGGTGGCTCGCCCCGAACTGATGGGCAGCGACAACCAGGCGGCCGAACGCCGCGAACGCTTGCGTGGCGATCTGGTGCAGGGGCTTAACCGGCGCCTGGCTGACCTGGCGGCGACGGGGCAGGGGTTGGGCATCGAAGTGGTGCGGGTCGATGTGCAATCGAGTTTGCCGGGGCCGGCGGTGAGTGCCTTCAACGCGGTGCTGACGGCCGGCCAGCAGGCCGATAAAGCCGTGGCCAACGCGCGCACAGAAGCCGAAAAGCTCTCCCAGTCCGCTCGCCAAGACGCCGACCGTGCCGTGCAAGTTGCCCATGCCCAGGCCAGCGAACGACTCGCCAAGGCTTCGGCCGACACGGCCACGGTGCTGGGCTTGGCGAAGACCCAAGGCAGCGATCCGCAAATGCTGCTGCGCCTGTATCGCGAACGCATGCCTGCCATCCTTCGCCAGGCCGGTTCAGTGACGACGATCGACCCGAAAGACGATGTCCGTCTGATCATCCAGGGAGCCGGACAATGACCGCCCAAACCAGCGCCGCACCAATGTTGTCCTCGACGGAACAACGCATCGCCGCCCGGCAACTGACCTTGGCGATGCTCGCCCTCGGCTTGCTCGCATTGGGGCTGGTATGGCGCGGCTGGTCGCCAGAGCAGAGCGGTGTCAGCCAACTGCTATTGGGGTTCGCCTCGCTATTGGTGGCGGTGCCGGTGATGCGTTCGGCCTGGTACAGCTTGCGTTACCCAAGCCTGCACGGGATTACCGACCAACTCATCGCCCTGGCGATGCTCGGTGCCTGGGCCACGGGCGACCTGCTGACGGCGGCGTTGTTGCCGATCATCATGATCTTTGGGCATGTGCTGGAAGAGCGCAGCGTCATTGGCTCTCAGGAGGCGATCCATGCCCTTGGCCAACTGACCCGCAGCCAAGGTCGCAAGGTGCAGGCCGACGGTTCGATCATCGACGTCGACAACGCGACACTCCAGCCCGGCGATGTCGTGGAGGTGCGCGCTGGCGATCGAGTGCCGGCCGATGGTCGGGTGTTATCCGGCCAGGCCAGCCTCGACACCGCACCCATCACGGGTGAGTCGGTGCCGTTGGAGGCTGTGGTCGGCACAGAAGTCTTTGGTGGCGCGATCAATCTGGATGGCCTGCTGCGCCTGGAAGTGACCCGGACCGGCGAAGAATCAACCCTGGGCAAAGTCATCGCCCTGATGCAAAACGCCGAACGCTCCAAGCCACCCATCACTCGCTTGCTGGAACGCTACGCCGGCAGTTACCTGGTGCTGGTGTTGCTGCTGGCGGCGGTGACCTGGTTCGTGACCAACGATGCCCAGGCGATGCTGGCGGTATTGGTCGCCGCTTGTCCTTGTGCGTTGGTGCTTTCGGCGCCGGCCACCGCCATTGCCGGGATCGCGGTGGCGGCGCGCCACGGGATACTGATCCGCAGCTCGGCCTTCCTGGAGGAACTGGCGGACCTGACGTCGTTGGTTGTCGATAAGACCGGTACTTTGACGTACGGCGTCCTGCGCCTGCAATCCATCGAACATGCCCAGGATGCCCCCTCATCGCTACTGTTGCCTTTGGCTGCCAGCCTCGGTTCGGCCAGCAGTCATCCGGTCAGTCGAGCGTTGGCAGGGCTGGCGGAGCAGGAAGACAGCCTGGCGCTGACGGACATTCATGAACGCCAGGGGTTGGGGGTGGTCGCGATGACCGTCCAGGGCGAAGCGGCGCTGGGGCGACCGGAGTTGTTTGCACAACTGGGCATTCAAACGTCAGCGGTCCCGGAGCATGACGGCCCGATTGCCGGCCTGGCCCTGGACGGGCAGTTCCTCGCCTGGCTGTTGCTGGCCGACAGCGTCAAGCCGGAGGCGCGGGTTGCCATGGCCGAGCTGCGCGAGCTGGGCCTGGGACGTCAGTTGCTACTGACCGGCGACCGCCAGAGCGTGGCCACGACCCTGGCCCGGGATGTCGGCATCGGCGACCTGCAAGCCCAGGCCCTCCCTGAAGACAAACTCAAACGGGTCATGGCCGAAATCGACCATGGGTTCCGCCCCATGGTGGTGGGCGATGGCATCAACGATTCCCTGGCGCTCAAGGCCGGAGTGGTGGGTGTCGCAATGGGCGCAGGCGGTGCAGACATCGCACTGGCGTCGGCAGACATCGTGCTGATCGGCAGCGACTTGCGCCGCCTCGGCACCTGCGTGCGATTGAGCCGCCAATGCAGGCGCACGTTGCAGGTCAACGTGATCATTGGCTTGGGCTGGACACTGGCAATCGTCGCTTTTGCCGCCTTCGGCTGGCTCGGTGCGGCGGGGGCGATGATCGCCGCGCTGCTGCATAATCTCAGTACCCTGCTAGTGTTAGGTAATGCGGGGCGATTGCTGCGGTTCCAGGAGCCACTCCTGAAAATCCAAGCGAAGGGAGCCGTTGGATAACCCTTGGCGAACTGTGCGTCACCCTTGCAGTCTCTGTTGGAGAGGGCGTACCCATACTGGCGTTACCCGGCGCACAAGGAGTGAATTTGGGACAGTGATAGAGAAAGGCTATAAATTCGATAGCCTGCTATTTTTCTATGATGGTCTACCCTCATTTCAGACGTCTGAAACAAGGGGGATTATTCATGCTCGCGCAACTTCCACCGGCCTTACAGAATCTGCATCTACCGCTTCGGTTGCGGCTCTGGGATGGCCATGAGTTTTCACTGGGTGACGACCCCAGTGTCACGATCGTGGTCAAGGACCCACAAATGGTCGCGCAATTCACCCATCCCAGCCTGGATGCGCTAGGAGCGGCATTCGTCGAAGGCAAACTGGAGCTCGAAGGTTCGATTCACGAAGTCATTCGTGTCTGCGATGAATGGAGCCAGGCCTTGGTCGAGGATGACGCCGACAACCCGCCGGTGCGATCGCTCCACGACAAGGAAACCGACGCCAAGGCGATCTCTTATCACTACGATCTTTCCAACGCGTTCTATCAGCTATGGCTCGACAGTGACATGGCCTATTCCTGTGCCTATTTCGAGACGGGCAGTGAAACCCTCGAACAGGCCCAGCAAGCCAAATTCCGCCACTTGTGCCGCAAGCTGCGATTACAGCCGGGTGACTACCTGCTGGATGTCGGTTGTGGGTGGGGCGGCCTGGCCCGTTACGCGGCACGCGAGTTCGGTGCCAAAGTCTTCGGGATTACCCTGAGCAAGGCGCAGCTGGCACTGGCGCGGGAGCGGGTCAAGGCAGAAGGCCTGGAGGATTCGGTCGAGTTGCAATTGCTGGATTACCGCGACCTGCCTCAGGACGGTCGTTTCGACAAAGTGGTCAGCGTCGGTATGTTCGAGCATGTTGGCCACGCTAACCTCGAGCAGTACTGCAAGACGCTGTTCGGCGCGGTGCGTGAGGGTGGATTGGTGATGAACCATGGCATCACCGCCAAGCACACTGACGGTCGTCCGGTCGGTCGTGGTGCCGGTGAATTCATCGAGAAGTATGTATTCCCCAACGGCGAGCTGCCGCACCTGTCGATGATCTCTGCCGAGATCAGCGAAGCGGGGCTGGAGATCGTCGACGTGGAAAGCCTGCGCCTGCATTACGCGCGCACGCTCGATCATTGGAGTGAACGCCTGGAGGACAATCTCGAGGCCGCCGCGAAGGAAGTGCCGGAACAGGCGTTGCGGATCTGGCGTCTGTACCTGGCCGGCTGCGCCTACGCATTCGCCAAGGGTTGGATCAATCTGCACCAGATCCTGGCGGTGAAGGCCCACGCCGACGGTAGCCATGAGTTGCCCTGGACCCGCGACGACATCTATACCCCTTAGAGAATCGGGGAAATAAGCCGGGCGATCCGCATGCCGATCTTTTGCAGGCGGTGGGTCTCCCGGCTTTCCTGTTTGTCGATTTCCACGGCTTGGGCGAAGTCCTGCTCAAGCATCTGCTCGACCTCGGTGGCGAACGGAATATCCACCGTGAGCAGCATGACTTCGAAATTCAAGCGGAACGAACGGTTGTCCAGATTCGCACTGCCGATGGCACTGATTTCACGGTCGATCAGCACCACTTTCTGATGCAGGAAGCCCGGCGCGTAACGGAACATCCGCACACCGGCCCGCACCGCCTCAAACGCATACAGGCTGGACGCGGCGTAGACGATCTTGTGGTCTGGCCGCGAGGGTAGCAGGATGCGCACGTCCACCCCGCGTAGCACCGCCAGGCGCAAGGCCGCGAACACCGCTTCGTCGGGGATGAAGTAAGGCGTTGTGATCCAGACTCGCTCGCTGGCCGCATGGATAGCCTCGACGAAAAACAGCGAACAGGTTTCGTAGGCATCGGCCGGGCCGCTGGTCAGCAACTGGCAGAGCACTCCGTCGTCCGGGTAGGTGTCTGGCAGGATCAGCGGTGGCAGCGAACGGGCCGCCCAGAACCAGTCCTCGGCAAACGACTCTTGCATACTCCCCACCACCGGGCCGCAGACTTCGACATGGGTGTCGCGCCAAGGCGCCAGGGGCGGCTTTTCGCCCATGTATTCATCGCCCACGTTGTGCCCGCCAACGAAGCCTAGAACGCCATCCACCGCCACGATCTTGCGGTGGTTGCGAAAGTTGACCTGGAACCGATTGAGCCAGCCGCTGCGGGTGGCGAAGGCTTTCACGTGGACGCCACCGTCGCGCAACGCCTGGACGTAACGGTGGGGCAGGGAGTGGCTGCCAATGCGGTCATAAAGCAGATACACCGCCACGCCTTCGGCGGCTTTTTTCAGAAGCAGTGTCTGCAGGCGCAGGCCGAGGTGGTCGTCGTGGATGATGAAAAATTGAATCAGTACGGCCTGCCGCGCGTTATCGATGGCCTGGAAGATTGCTTCGAACGTGGCCTGCCCATTGACGAGCAAACGCACCTGATTGTTCGCCAGGCATGGTGTGCGCCCCAGCTTGGGCATGGCCCGTAACGAGTCGTAGGCCTGGGAGGCACGGGCGGTCAAAGCCTCTTCAACCCACGGCCGCCAGTTCAGCTCGGAGATCGCCTTGCGCATCTCTTCGTTGGCTTGTCGGCGCGCCTTGATGTAGCCGTCAAAAGTGCTGCGCCCGAAAACCAGGTAAGGGATCAACGTCAGGTAGGGAATAAACAGCAGCGACAGGGCCCAGGCAATCGAGCCTTGGGCCGTGCGCACCGTCAATACGGCGTGGACGGCGGCAATGAAGCCCAGGGTGTGGAGCAGCGCGATCAGGTAACCGAAAACATGCGGGCCGAAATAATCCATGGGGCATTCTTGCTCCGGAAGTTTCAATGCTTAACAGACCATGTTCCATGGCGAATGTCGCTATTTAATTCACTCGTCCCGGGCCTGAACCGAAGGCTGAGGGCGGCGTCTAACGGCCACTTGTCCTCTGGAGTTTATGCAATGAATGTTCGTCTGCTGGGTGTGGCCTTGGTGATGGGGTTGTCGGTTCCGATGGCGGCTCAGGCGCAGATGCTCCAGCCGGGGTTATGGGAGCTGACTACCAGCAACATGAAGGTCGATAACCAGAACCTTCCGGACTTGCAATTGATCCTGGGCCAGGTGCAGAACCAGATGACTCCGGAGCAACGGGCGATGCTGGAAAAGCAGGGCATTACCATGGGCGGTAAAGGCATCCGCGTCTGCCTGACCCCGGCGCAGGTGCAAACCAATGACATTCCGCTGCAAGACCCGCAATCGGGTTGCAAGCAGCAGATCACCGAGCGTACCGGCAATCAGTGGAAGTTTCGCTTCAGTTGCCCGAAAGCCCAGGGTAATGGCGTCGCGACGTTCCAGAGCGATCGTGAATTCACCACCAAGGTCAACGGCACGTTCAATGCCACCGGCATCCAGCAGAACGGTAGCCTCGACACGCGCGCAGTGTGGCTGGGGCAGGATTGCGGGACGGTCAAGCCGAGGGCCTGAAGCTATTTAAAGGGATCGTTTGGTGAGCCCGTGGGAGCCAAGCTTGCTCGCGATGCAGGCAATTTCGGTGAGTCGCCAAGCGCGTCACCGTTCATCGCGGCAAAGCCTTGCTCTCACGAATGCTCTCAAGGCCGACTCAGCGCCTCATACAACGTATTGAGGTTGTATTCGAAAAGACCAGTAAAGGTGCTAGCCGGTCCACTGGTCGCGAGTGCATCGGAGTACAGCGTACCACCGATGTGCGCGCCGCTCTCGTCGGCGATCTGCTTGAGCAGGCGTGCGTCCTTGATGTTTTCCATGAACACCGCTTTGACCTTCGCCTGACGGATCTGGGTAATCAGTGCCGCGACTTCTGCCGCCGACGGTTCACGCTCTGTGGATAAACCCTGGGGCGCCATGAACTTGATGCCATAGGCCTGACCCAGGTAACCAAATGCATCGTGGGAGGTCACGATCTTGCGATTGCCAGCAGGCAATGCACCGAGCTTGGCCTTGGCTTCGGCGAGCAGGGCATAGATTTTCTTCAGGTACGCCTGGCTGTTGCGTTCGTAGTCGGCCTTGTTGGCCGGGTCGGCTGCTTCCAATGCCTTGGTGATGTTGCTGACATACAACTCGGCGTTCGCCAGGTTATGCCACGCGTGCGGGTCGGGGATGGTCTCGCCATCCTCATCCAGTGAGCGCGGGATGACGCCGCGACTGGCGCTGATCACCGGGGCTGTCGTTTCAGTGCTGGTCACCAGGCGATCCAACCATGGCTCGAAGCCCAGTCCGTTCTTGATGATCAGTTTTGCCTTAAGCAATGCCTTGGCGTCGTCTGGCGTGGGTTCGTAGGTGTGTGCATCGGCGTCCGGCCCGACCATGTTGGTGATGTTGATATGCTCACCGCCGACCTGTCGGGTCATGTCGGCGAGGATGCTGAAGCTCGTCACCACCTGAAGCTTTTCGGCGGCGGACAGGGACATGGACAGCATCAGACTGAATAGCACGAGCAGAACGCGCATCGGGAAACACCTCATTGGGATGTGAGCAAAGGCGGGCGGCGCAGCAAACCGTGCACCGGCCCGAATACCACCGACAGCAGATACAACGCGCCCGCCACTAGCACGATGGACGGCCCGCTGGGCAGTGAGTAGTAGAAGGACAACAACAGGCCAAGCCACACCGAGAGGCAACCGAGCAGCGCCGCGATCAGCATCAGCAGTGGCAGGCGACGGCTCCAGAATCGCGACGCGGCGGCCGGCAGCATCATAAGGCCGACCACCATCAGCGCTCCGATGGCCTGGAAGCCGATCACCAGGTTCAACACCACCAGGGTCAGGAACACGCCATGGGCCAACGGGCCGAGACGACTGACGGTTTGCAGGAACAGGGGGTCGAGGGTATCGAGCAACAGTGGTCGATAAATCAACGCCATTGCCACCAGGCTGATGCCGCAAACCCACAGCATGCCGGTGAGTGTGAGGTCGTCCACCGCCAAGGCCGAGCCGAACAGCAAGTGAAGCAAGTCCAGGCGTTTACCGGCCATGCCGAGGATTAACACGCCGGCTGCCAGGGAAATGGGATAAATCGCCGCGAGGCTGGCATCTTCCCTTAGACCGGTACGCCGGGTAATCCAGGCGGCCAGCCCGGCCATGCTCAGGCCCGCGCCCAGGCCGCCGATGGTCAAGGCTGGCAGGCTCAGCCCGGCGAACCAGAAACCCAGGGCGGCGCCAGGCAGAATGCCGTGCGCTACGGCATCACCAATCAGGCTCATGCGCCGAAGAATCAGGAACACACCCAACGGCGCCGTGCTGCACGCCAGCACCAGGCCGCCAAGCAAGGCCCGGCGCATGAAGACAAACTCTTGAAACGGTTGCCAGAGATGAGTGGCCGCAAGCATCAGGCCACCCATGTGTGGGGTTGTTGAGCGATCAAGTCGACGCTGCGGCCCAGCACGCAACCGGTGTTGCTGATCAGCAGCGTATGGGGGATATGTTGGCGGACCGCTGCCAGGTCATGGCACACCACCACGACGGTTCGGCCCTGGGCATGCCAGTGATGAAGGTGTTTCCACAGCAGCGCCTGGCCCTGTTCGTCGAGGGCGGCGTGGGGTTCGTCGAGCAATAGCAGTGGCGCTTCGGCCAGGCTCAGGCGAGCGAGCAGGGCGCGTTGCAACTCGCCTCCAGACAGCGCCATTAGCGGACGATGTTCGAGTCCGGTCAGCGCCCAGTCGGCCAGCACGGTCTGGAGCAATTGCCTTCGCTTCGCTGGCGTGTGTCGATTACCCCAGGAACCGGCCGCCACCAACGCTTGCAAACTGATGGGAAATTGCCGATCCAGATGTTGCTGCTGCGGCATGAACGAAACTCCACCACGGCGTGGAACATCCAAGGTGACTTTGCCGGAGAGCGGTTTTTGCATCCCCGCGAGCACTTTCAACAGGCTGCTTTTGCCCGAGCCGTTGGCCCCGATGATGGCGGTAAGACTCCCGGCTGGTCGCTGCATCGTGAGCGGCGGTGTGAGAGGTTGTCCGGGGGCGCCCCAGCGTAGCGCTTGGCAGTCGATCATGATGCCTCCCGGGTCCAGCGGCTTTGCGCCACGGCGTCATGGGCATGCAGGCTTTCGGCGTGAACGACGCGTACATTCAGCGCAACAATGTCGGGTGACCGGCTCAGTGCGATGCTTAATCGCCGCGCGGCGTCTTCGCAGAACATCAGATTTTGGCCGTTGGCCAGGGCGAAGGCCTGTTCATCGGCGCGCTTGACGGCGGTTTGCACAGCGGTGCCGAGGGCCGCTTCGGCTTCGTTGATGAAAAACTGCAGCGGCAAATCGTCGGCATTGGCGTTCAGGCGCAGACTCAGGAACGCCGTACTGCGTTGGCTATGAGGGGTGGCAACAATGCCGTTCGATGAACCTAGCCAGGCCAGGATCTCGGCGTGTTCAAGTTTCTTGTTAGCGAAATCGTCGACGAATTGCTGTTGGATCAATTGCCGGGCAAGTGCGGCCGAACAAGGGCAGGTGGAGGAATAGGGAATCTGGATATTCAGTTCCACGTGGAACATTGCGTTTTTCAAGTGGGCTTCGATGCTCACGGGGTAACGTTTCCAACCCATCAGTGGGCTGATGAGTGCCGGACGCTTGAGCAGCAGGTCGGTATGCACACTGAGCGATGCTGCGTGGGACAAGCCTTCGTGGCTGTCGAGAAATTGCTGGAGGATTCGGCGCAATAACGCTGGCGAAAGCGCAGTCTCTTCGAGCAGCTCCAGCGCCAGGTATAAGCGTGACATGTGAATGCCGCGCGCCTCACCGTCGTCAAGGCTGACACCTGCGTCGGCCATTGCGCTGAGACGCTGGCCGTCAATCAACACCGGTGTTGCGATGCCACACATACCCACCCAATCAAGGGGTAGGGCTTGACGTGAAGCCTGCGCAGCGATGTCGGGCAGGGTTAACGCGTTCATGGTCAAAGTCCATCGAAGGTTCAAAACTAGATGTTATAGTATAACGTCTAATTTAAAGAAACCTTTTCCATGAAAGGATTTTCATTCCCCAAACGTTCACGTTCCACGTGAAACATCAGCGCGATGAATCCTGGCAGCCGTTCATACGTCCGCATACAAATGCACCCGCACTACCACCAGAGCTCGAGAAACGATTGAGCGTCGTCCAGCCCACACGCCGGCTGTATCCGACCCAACTTTCTCCATCCGATGCCAAACCAGTAAAGAAGGTGAGCTGACCGTAACGGCTGTTTGTTTGCGCCCAATAACGACGACTGGCGGCTTCAAATCCCCGCAAATAAATGGTGCTTCCCGCCGTTGCGACGCTGTAGGCATTGCCCTGAATGTCCACGCACGCCAGCAGATTCGCACTGCGGGTGCAGTTCGCCAGGAGTGGAGTTTGGGCCGAAGCGCATAACACCCACAGCAATAACGGGCTTGCCAATACGAATTTCAGATGACTGCGCATGGAATGATCTCCAACCAATGCAGGACGGCGGGGTGGTTGAATCGTGTTGTTATACTATAACATAAAAAGCGCTCCCCCTGAACCTGGTCAAACCTGGAAACGAGCCGTAGTCGAAGCGGCCGCCCGATGAGGATATACCTGATGCCCAATCGTCTTCCCGTAACCGTGCTTTCCGGATTCCTCGGTGCCGGTAAAAGCACACTGCTCAACCACGTTTTGCGTAATCGCGAGAATCTACGAGTTGCGGTGATCGTCAACGATATGAGCGAGATCAACATCGATGGCAGCGAAGTCCAGCGAGATGTCACCCTGAGTCGTTCCGAAGAAAAACTGGTGGAAATGAGCAACGGCTGCATCTGCTGCACGTTGCGCGAGGACTTGCTCAAAGAAGTCGGGCAACTCGCCAGGGAAGGGCGTTTCGATTACCTGCTGATCGAATCCACCGGTATTTCCGAACCGTTGCCAGTGGCGGAAACCTTCACGTTTCGTGATGAAGAAGGCCGGAGCCTGGCCGATGTGGCTCGACTCGACACCCTGGTCACGGTGGTCGATGGGGTGAATTTCCTGCTGGATTACCAGGCCGCCGAAAGCCTGGCGTCACGGGGTGAAACCCTGGGTGAGGACGATGAGCGTTCGATCACCGACCTGCTGATCGAACAGATCGAGTTTGCCGACGTGATTCTGATCAGCAAGATCGATCTGATCAGTCAGCATGAGCGGGAAGAGTTGACGGCGATTCTGCAGCGTCTCAACGCCCAGGCGCAGATCATTCCGATGGTCATGGGGCAGGTGCCACTGGGCAGAATCCTCGACACAGGCCTTTTTGACTTCGAACGCGCCGCCCAGGCACCTGGCTGGCTACAGGAACTGCGTGGCGAGCACGTGCCAGAAACCGAGGAATATGGCATCGCCTCGACCGCCTACCGAGCACGCCGGCCATTTCATCCCGAGCGGTTCTTCAATTTTATCGACCGTCCGTGGCCCAACGGCAAACTCCTGCGCTCCAAGGGGTTCTTCTGGCTGGCCAGCAAACCTGAAGAAGCGGGCAGTTGGTCCCAGGCTGGCGGCTTGATGCGACATGGCTTCGCCGGGCGTTGGTGGCGGTTCGTGCCGAAAAACCAATGGCCGCAGGATGAAGAGAGCACAGCGGCGATCATGAAGAACTGGCTGGCCGCCACAGGCGATTGCCGTCAGGAGCTGGTCTTCATTGGTCAGGACATTGATTTTGGCCAACTCGCCGCTGAACTGGACGCTTGCCTGCTCACCGATGCGGAAATGGCCCTCGGGGTCGAAAATTGGCGGCTGTTGCCGGATCCGTTCGGCCCGTGGCATGACGAGGTCGCGGCGTGATGCTGGCGCCCAGTCTGAAAAAGGCTACGCAGGCACGACAGGTCCAAGGTGATACGCCAGGGGTATTCACGCAGATCCTGGACGACGGCACCAACCTGGCGGTCTGGCAGCGTCAGCTTCCTGCGCACATCAGCGATTTTGCGGTCATGGTGTTGGCGATGGACCAGTCCTTGGCCGAATCACGCGTGCTTGAGTTGCCGGAGGAAGACTCGCAGCCGGCGTTGCAGGGCCTGGCTGCAGGTTTCAGCGACCTGCAAGGCTATGAAGGCTTTATCGCCGATGTCTCCTGGCTCGTCAGTGCATTTGCCTGCCTACTGGGTGCCCAACGTGTCGGCCTGCGCCTGCGCACGTTGGACAAGGCGATGTGCCCACGTTTCCACGTTGACCACGTACCGGTGCGGCTGCTGACCACCTATGCGGGTGTCGGCAGCCAGTGGCTCGAGGAAGGTGTCATGGACCGTCGACGACTGGCCGAGCCTGAGGCTGAGCCCAGTGACCCATGCGTGATCCAGCAGTTTCGTTGCGGTGATGTGGGTTTGCTTAAAGGCGAAAAATGGCGCGGTAACGAAGGCCTTGGCCTGATTCATCGATCACCGGAGCCGGCGCCGGGAGAGCGTCGATTGATTCTAACGCTGGATTGGCTGGCTTAAGGCTTGAGCCAGGTGCCTTGGCTTTGCCCTTCGCAAAATGGCTGCAGGTACGCGGCATCGGTCGCCACGCCGTAATAGTGAATATCCTGGCGGTAAGGCATATTGGCGACCTGGGCGTTGCTGCAGATGCCGAACGCGCCGCCAGGGCATTGATCGACGTATTGCACCTCGACTTTCTGGCCGGCAAGGTTTGGCTGGCAGAAACCATCGGCAAACAGCTTCTGCGGGATGTTGCGGTTCTGCTGGCAGACCTTCACATCCAGCCGTTCCGCCTGACTGTGCACCACACAGGCCTGGGCCAGTGCCTGGTTGGAAGTCAGTGCCAGTAACAACCAGCCGATCATTCGCATATTCACCTCCATCGAAAGTCGTCGATTATGTTGCAGCACATTCCCACCCATGTCATCGCCGGTCCCTTGGGCGCCGGCAAGACCAGCCTGATCAGGCATCTGCTGGCGCAGCGCCCGGCCAATGAGCGCTGGGCGGTGCTGATCAATGAGTTTGGCCAGATCGGCCTGGATGCCGCGTTGCTGACCCAGGCTGGCGATGGTATCGCACTGGGCGAAGTGGCCGGCGGCTGCTTGTGCTGTGTCAACGGTGCGCCGTTTCAGATCGGTCTTGGGCGTTTGCTACGTAAGGCCCGGCCGGATCGGCTATTCATCGAACCCTCGGGCCTGGGGCATCCGGCACAGTTGATGCGACAACTGAGTGAAGCGCCATGGCTCGGTGTGCTCGCGGTGCAACCCTGTGTGCTGGTGCTGGATGCCCGGGCGATGGCGGACGGCAAGCCTTTGCCCGACGCGCAGCAACAAACCCTGGCGGCTGCCGGACTGCTGGTGCTGAACAAGTCCGAGTCCCTCACACAAGCCGATCGTGAATGGCTGACGGCGCAGCTGCCAGGGCGTGCGTTGTACTGGACGCAACAGGCTGCGTTGCCGATCGATCGATTGCCAGGCCTTGCGGCTCGGGGCAGTGGGGCTGTGGATAACTTGAATCTACCGAAGCGCTTGGGCCAGATACCGGCCATTTGGTCCGACCCGACGCTGCCGATCTGCTTGTATCAGCAGCAGGAAGGTGGCTGGAGTATTGGTTGGCGCTGGCATCCCAGCCAGCAATTCGACGCAGCGGCATTGACGCGATGGCTACAAGGCCAAGACTGGAAACGGGCGAAAATGGTTATCCACAGCGTCGACGGTTGGATTTCAGCCAATGCGCTGGAAGGGGCGGTGTTGGGTTGGCAAACCAGCGAGTGGCGCCAGGATTCTCGGATCGAGCTGATTTTCGATCAGGTGCAAGACGTCGATCGCCTGCAGGCCGAGCTGGCGAACTGTCGGTGTCGCTGAGTCAACGCTGTTTCAAGGCTTCCACTTGTTGTGTTCCTGGCGCCACTGGCTCAATTCGATAACTTCAGCCCTGGGCCTGGTCTGGACCGGTTCGATGGGCGCTGGCGGTGTTTCTTCAAAGGGCATCGGGTAGGGTGCCAGCTCTATGTGTGCGCTGTGGGCACCAAATTGGGTGATGGTGCCCGAATGGCGGCTTTCGCCGGTGACGGTGAACTCGAAGGTGTAGACGCGAGCCAGGCGTCGCCGACCATTGGCGTCCTTCATGAAGCCGATTTTTTTCAGCGCCACGTTGCCGTCCAGCAGTTCGATCTTGAGGTTGGTGCAATGCTGCATGACCCTCGCCAACGCCCGTTCGCGCAAGCCATGGTTGTGCCACAGCCAGGCGCCGCCGGTAGCCAGCAGCATCAGCACGAAGATGTTTCCAAGGGTCAGCATGAACGAAGTGCTCCAACAAGTTGCTGTCAGCTTAACTGCCTCGCCGGTCTGTCGTACAGGCTGCGTTTAGTCGCATACTGCGCGGCTTGAATTTCAATCGTTTTACGGAAACTTCCCGCATGAAACGTACGCCTCATCTGCTTGCCATTCAGTCCCACGTGGTGTTCGGTCACGCGGGCAATAGCGCCGCGGTGTTTCCGATGCAGCGGGTCGGCGTGAACGTCTGGCCGCTCAATACCGTGCAGTTTTCCAATCACACCCAGTACGGCCAATGGGCCGGTGAGGTGCTGGCGCCGGAGCAGATACCGGCATTGGTAGAAGGCATTGCCGCTATCGGTGAGCTGGGGCATTGCGATGCGGTGTTGTCCGGTTACCTGGGCAGCGCGGCTCAGGGGCGGGCGATTCTGACGGGCGTGGCGCGGATCAAGGCCGCCAATCCGAAGGCGCTGTACCTGTGTGACCCGGTTATGGGGCATCCAGAGAAGGGCTGTATCGTGGCGCCCGAGGTGAGTGAATTTCTCCTGGAAGAAGCCGCTGCCGTGGCGGACCTCATGTGCCCGAACCAACTGGAGCTGGACAGTTTTTCGGGACGCAAGGCGCAGTCTTTGCTCGATTGCCTGGCCATGGCCCGGGCGTTGCTGGCCCGTGGGCCGAAAGCGGTGCTGGTCAAGCACCTGGCCTACCCTGGCAAGCCGGATGACAGCTTCGAAATGCTGTTGGTGACCGCCGATGGCAATTGGCACCTGCGCCGTCCGCTGCTGGCTTTCCCGCGCCAACCGGTGGGTGTGGGTGACCTGACCTCGGGGTTGTTCCTGGCGCGGATATTATTGGGGGACAGCCTGGTGGCGGCATTCGAATTCACCGCGGCGGCGGTGCACGAAGTGCTGCTGGAAACCCAGGCCTGCACCAGCTATGAGCTGGAACTGGTCCGTGCCCAGGACCGGATCGCCCATCCACGGGTGCGGTTCGAGGCTGTGCCAATCAGTCTCTGATCAATGCAGCCCCTTGTGGGAGCGAGCTTGCTCGCGATGAGGGCATCACATTCAACATAGAGGTTGGCTGTGACATCGCCATCGCGAGTAAGCTCCCACATGTCGGTTAAGGCCCGTCTGCCTTGATGTCCTGATAACGCTTTTCCAGCTCCTGGCGAATCTGCCGGCGTTGCTGGGCTTGTTCGTAGCGGCGTTTTTCTTCGCTGTTTTGCGGCTGCAAGGGCGGCACGGCTGCGGGTTTACGCAGGTCATCCACCGCAACCATGGTGAAGAAGCAACTGTTGGTGTGGCGCACCGAGCGTTCGCGAATATTTTCGGTCACGACTTTGATGCCCACTTCCATCGACGTGTTGCCGGTGTAGTTCACCGACGCCAGGAAGGTCACCAGTTCGCCGACATGAATCGGCTCACGAAAGATGACCTGGTCAACCGACAGGGTCACCACGTAGCGCCCGGCGTAGCGGCTGGCGCAGGCGTAGGCGACTTCGTCGAGGTATTTGAGCAAGGTGCCGCCATGGACATTGCCAGAGAAGTTGGCCATATCGGGGGTCATCAACACCGTCATCGACAGCTGGGCGTTTCCAGGTTCCATAACGTACTCACGGTTCAAGGCAGCAATTCGGGAGTGCACCTCTGCGGGTGCTGGTGGGTGGCCTGCAACAGGTCACCAGGTTTTAAAAACCACCGATATCGGGACGCTGCGCCTGTGGTTGCCGTCACGCGCCGATGGATCTGTTTCCATATATTGCACCGTCTTTTTGTCGGAAGTCGCGGTGTTACCCTTCAAAAGCCCGTTGTGAGGGCAATTCCTACAGAGGAAACGGATTTCTCCAGCTCTGAAGTGCGTCATTTGAACAGGGAGCCCCGACATGCATGCCATCAGTTTCATTCAAGACTTGGCGATCATCATGATGGCTGCGGGGCTGGTGACCGTACTCTTTCATCGTTTCAAGCAACCGGTGGTACTGGGCTACATCGTGGCCGGCTTCATCATCGGCCCGCATACGCCGCCGTTCGGTTTTATCCACGACGCAGACACGATCAAGACCCTGGCCGAGCTCGGGGTGATCTTCCTGATGTTTTGCCTGGGCCTGGAGTTCAGCCTGCGCAAACTGTTCAAGGTCGGGGCCACCGCCTTCATCGCGGCGTTCCTCGAAATCGTGCTGATGATCTGGATCGGTTATGAAATCGGCCGCTGGTTCGAGTGGAGCACCATGGACTCGCTGTTCCTCGGCGCGATCCTGGCCATTTCCTCCACCACCATCATCGTCAAGGCCCTCAACGACCTGAAGATGAAGAACGAGCGCTTCGCGCAGCTGATTTTCGGGGTGTTGATCGTCGAGGACATCCTGGGCATTGGCATCATCGCCTTGCTGTCGAGCATTGCCGTCAGCGGCACCGTGAGTTCCGGCGAGGTGTTTTCCACCGTGGGCAAGTTGTCGTTGTTCATGATCGTCGCGTTGGTCATCGGCATTCTGCTGGTGCCAAGGGTGCTGGCCTACGTGGCGAAGTTCGACAGCAACGAAATGTTGCTGATTACCGTGCTGGGCCTGTGTTTCGGCTTCTGCCTGCTGGTGGTGAAGCTGGAATACAGCATGGTGCTCGGGGCGTTCCTGATCGGTGCGATCATGGCTGAGTCCCGGCAACTGCTGAAAATCGAGCGGCTGGTGGAACCGGTGCGCGATCTGTTCAGCGCGATCTTCTTCGTCGCCATCGGGCTGATGCTCGACCCGGCGATATTGCTGCAATACGCCTGGCCGATTGCGGTGATCACGGGTGCAGTGGTGCTCGGCAAGATGTTGTCCTGCGGCCTCGGTGCCTTTATCGCCGGCAACGACGGACGTACCTCGCTGCGCGTTGGGATGGGCCTTTCGCAGATCGGCGAATTCTCCTTCATCATCGCGTCGTTGGGGATGACCCTGCAGGTCACCAGCGATTTCCTCTATCCGGTTGCGGTCGCCGTCTCGGTGTTGACCACACTGCTGACGCCATACCTGATCCGGGCCGCCGACCCGCTGTCCGTCAAGTTAGCGACGGTCATGCCGCAACGGTTGGCGCGGGTGCTGGGGATGTATGGCGAATGGCTGCGCAGCATCCAGCCCCACGGCGAAGGGGCGATGGTGGCGTCGATGATCAGGCGGATTTTGCTGCAGGTTGGAGTCAACCTGGCGCTGGTCATCGCGATTTTTGTCTCGAGCGGTTATTTCGCCGAGCGAATATCGGCTTACCTGCAAGCGTGGATCAGCGACCCGAGCTGGCAAAAGGCATTGATCTGGGGCGGGGCGTTGCTGCTGTCGCTACCGTTCCTGATCGCCGCCTATCGCAAGCTCAAGGCGCTATCGATGCTGCTGGCGGAGATGGGCGTGAAGACGGAGATGGCTGGCCGCCACACCCAGCGCGTGCGTCGGGTGATCGCCGAAGTGATCCCGATTCTCTCGTTGCTGGTGATTTTCCTGCTGTTGGCAGCCTTGTCGGCCAGCATTTTGCCGACCAACAAGTTGCTCGTACTGATCGCCGTGGTGGCGACTGCCGTGGCGGCACTGCTCTGGCGCTGGTTCATCCGCCTGCATACGCGGATGCAGGTGGCCTTGCTTGAAACCCTGGACAACCACAAGGAGTCGTCCGGGCATTGACCGGCCATGGGGCTCAGCTTTCCAGCCAGACGTCCCGCGCCCAGTGCCAGACCGATTCCCAGGTTTCTTCGGCGATCAGCTCTTCGTCGGCCTGCCACAGCACCACAGTGCCGTCTTCTTCGACGCAATAGTAATCGTCGCCGTCCTGGCATATCGGGATCAGGCTGCGGTCGACACCGGCATCCCAGGCATTGGCGGCCACATCCGGCAGGTAGGTGTGGGATTGTGGATCGGTGACGGTCACCGGCTCCAGGCTGCCATAGACGACATCGCTGACGGTCAGCAAAAACTCCCTGAAGACGAATGGAATATCGATGAACAGCTGCTCTTCGATCTCTACCAGCAAGTCTTCGTCGGGCAACTCCAGCGGGACCGGTACGGGCTCGTTGGCTTCACGCAATTGTTCGATGATTTCTTCCACGTCCGGGGATCCTCTTTCTCGATGGCGCGGTTTTATATGGAGCGGTTTATACAGTAGCTCGCTATAGATGCAACCGCGAAATAGAAAACCCCGGCCTGAGCCGGGGTTCTTTTATTTCAACATGCAAAACGGTCAAAGGTTCAACCGTTCTGGCGGATACCGGCCACCAGCCAAGGCTGGTCATCGCCCTGGGCACGTTCCATGTTCCAGCTTTCGCTGAACGCTTCGCCCTTGTCGAAGCGAGAATCCTTCGACACACCGCTGAAGGTCAGGGTGGCGATGGTCTTGTCGGCGCGATCGTCGACGCCGTCCAGCTGCACGTGCAGATTGTCGATGTAGGTGGACTGGAAGCCATCACCCAGCTCGGCCCGCTCGCGCTTGAGGAACTCCAGTAGTTGCGGAGTCACGAACTCGGAGATCTTGTCCATTTCGTTCGCGTCCCAATGCTGCTGCAGGGCCATGAAGTGGTTGCGCGCGGCTTCGATGAAGCGTTGCTCGTTGAACCAGGCCGGCGCATTGATGACCGGACGAGCGGCCGCAGGCGCTGCCGAACCGCCGAAGATCGAACCACTGGCAGCAGGCTGCTGGTTGAACACCTCACGCTGCATCGGCGCATGGCCGGCTGGAGCGAATTGCTCCTGCTGCTTGCGACGACGAGCGGCAATGAAGCGGAAGACCAGGAAGGCGATGACCGCCATGATCAGGATGTCGAAGATCTGCATGCCCTGGAAGCCGTCGCCCATGAACATGGAGGCGAGCAGGCCACCGGCGGCGATGCCGGCCAGGGGGCCGAGCCAGCGCGAAGCACCGCTTGCCTTGGTGGCAGCGCCCGCGGCACCGGCAGCACCTGCGGTGGCAGCGGTAGAGCCGGCGGCAGAGGACGGCGCCATCTGGCTGGTCTGGTGAGTCGGGGCTGCCCCCGAGCTTTTACCACCGCCAAAGCGCTTGGCGGCATTGGCGTCGATGGCCATCGTCAGGCCAATGCACAGCGCCATGGCGATGCTAAGAAAACGTTTCATAATAAAGGCATTCCCATTTGTGGATAGCACGCGGGCCATGTTGCACAGGTGAAGTGTTGCTGGCTAGCGGCAGAGTGTTTCGGGCTTTTGCGTGACAGGTTAGGTTCAGCTTCAACCGCGCAAGAGGGCTTGTTCGATTTGGGCTGTAGGAAAAGTAAATAAGTTCGGTCGGAAACTAATGTGGGATGGGAGAAATACTTGTGGGAGCAAGGCTTGCCCGCGATAGCGATCGGTCTGACGCACCTGTGTTGAATGTGCCACCGCCTCGTGGGCAAGCCTTGCTCCCACAGCAAGGTGCTTCTTACGAAATCTTTAGATCGCTTCCAGCTTGGCATACCCCAGCATCAGCCACTTGCTGCCTTCGCTGAAGTTCACCTGCACCCGCGCCTGGGCGCCGGCACCCTCGAAGTTGAGGATCACGCCGTCGCCGAATACCGAATGCCGTACGGTCTGGCCGAGGCTGAAGCCGGTTTCCGGGATGTCGCTGCCGCCGAACAGGCTGCTGGTGCTTTGCTGCTGGCCGCCACCGAACGGACGGCTGACACTGTTGGACAGCCGCACTTCCTGGATCAGGCCCTTCGGTACTTCACGTACGAAGCGCGACACCTTGTTGTAGGTCTCGCTGCCATACAAACGTCGGGTTTCGGCGTAGGTCAGTACCAGATTCTGCATGGCGCGGGTGATACCGACGTAGGCCAGGCGCCGTTCCTCTTCCAGGCGTCCCGGTTCTTCCAGGCTCATCTTGTGGGGGAACAGGCCTTCTTCCATACCCACGAGGAACACGTAGGGGAATTCCAGGCCTTTGGCGCTGTGCAGGGTCATCAGCTGGATGCTGTCTTCATGTTCGTCGGCCTGGGTGTCGCCGGCTTCCAGGGAGGCGTGACCCAGGAAGGCCGACAGCGGTGTCAGGTCTTTGTCTTCTTCGGTACTTTCGAAGTTGCGCGCGGCGCTGACCAGTTCCTCAAGGTTTTCCACCCGGGCCTGGCCTTTCTCGCCTTTTTCCGCTTCGTGGTAGGCGATCAGGCCGGACTGCTCGATGACGGTTTGGGTCATCAAGTGCAGCGGCATTTCCCCGCACTTGGCGGCCAGGTCCTCGATCAGGTCCATGAAGGCCTTAAGGGCGCCAGCGGCGCGACCGGTCATGCCTTTGTTGACGACCAGTTGGTGCATGGCTTCCCACATGGACACGTGGCTGTGGCGCGCGTGATCGCGAATCGCTTCAACGGTTTTTTCACCGATGCCCCGTGTTGGCACGTTGATCACCCGTTCCAGGGCCGCGTCGTTGCCGCGTCCTTCGATCAGGCGCAGGTAGGCCATGGCGTTCTTGATTTCAGCACGCTCGAAGAAGCGCTGGCCGCCGTAGATGCGGTACGGGATCCGTTCGCGCAGCAAGGCCTCTTCCAGCACCCGTGACTGGGCGTTGGAACGGTACAGGATGGCGATGTCGCTGCGGGCCAGGCCGGTTTTCAGCGCGCTTTCGATGGTTTCCACCACGTAGCGGGCTTCATCGTGTTCGTTGAAGGCGGCGTAGAGATTGATCGCTTCGCCTTCGCCGCCATCGGTCCACAATTCCTTGCCCAGGCGCCCGGTGTTGTTGGCGATCAGGGCGTTGGCGGCCTTGAGGATGCCGGCGGTGGAGCGGTAGTTCTGTTCCAGGCGGATGACTTCGGCGTCCGGGAAGTCCGCCGAGTACTGGTGAATGTTTTCGATCTTGGCGCCGCGCCAGCCGTAGATCGACTGGTCATCGTCACCCACCACCATCAGGCTGTCGCCGCCCTTGGCGAGCAGGCGCAACCAGGCGTATTGCACGGCGTTGGTGTCTTGGAATTCGTCCACCAGTACATGCCGGAAGCGCTTCTGATAGTGAGCCAGCAGACCTGGGTGATCGCGCCACAGGTCCAGCGCCCGTAGCAGCAGCTCGGAAAAGTCGATCACCCCGGCACGCTGGCACGCCGCCTCGTAGGCCTCATAGATGCTGCGCATGGTCGCCAGGAACAAGTCGCCGCTGGCCTGGATGTGCTGCGGGCGCAGGCCTTCGTCTTTCTGGCCGTTGATGAACCACTGGGCCTGGCGGGCCGGCCAGCGCTGCTCGTCCAGGCCCAGTTCGCGGATTACCCGCTTGACCAGGCGTTGCTGGTCGTCGCTGTCCAGGATCTGGAAGGTCTGGCTCAGCCCGGCCTCCTGCCAATGCGCCCGCAACAAGCGGTGTGCCAGGCCGTGAAAGGTGCCGACCCACATGCCGGCAGGGTTGATGCCCATCAGTTGTTCGATGCGATGGCGCATCTCGGCCGCGGCCTTGTTGGTGAACGTCACCGACAGGATCGAATGGGGCGAGGCGTTCTCGACCTGGATCAACCAGGCGATACGGTGCACCAGCACTCGGGTTTTACCGGAGCCGGCACCGGCCAGGACCAACTGACGACCCACGGAGGCAGCTACGGCCTGACGTTGGGCATCGTTGAGGGAGTTCAGCAGAAGGGAGAGATCATCGCGCATCGGGGCATTCTAGGGGGCGGCGTCATCCCGGGCAAACCGAGCTTTGCATCAGCCGATAAAAGACCGCTTGATGATGACCGGTGGGTCATGGGCTACAGGCGTTGGCGGGACTCGCTCGAAAGGCTCGCCACCCAATGAAACAGCGACTTTTTTCCGTTTTTTTATGAGCTGGGGCAGTGTGGGATGCCCCGTGGCTTGTGTATGCTCGGTGCTTGTTTCGGGTTCTCCACGCTCCACTGAATAAGAACAAAAACAGTGCCAATGACCCTCAATTCCGATCCGGCGGGCCCCTGTGTGGAGCCGCGGGTCATCTGCAAGCAGTACGCCATGGAGATGGCGGTCGAGCGCACACGTCTGTTGTATCAAGGCTCGCTGCTGCCTACGCTGTTCATGCTGCTCAATGGTCTGGTCTGCGCCGCGCTGTTATGGGAGCCGCGGCGCTATTTCCTGGTCAGCGTCTGGCTCGTCTGGTTGTTGTCGCTGGTGGCCTTACGGGTGATCCAGGTGGCGGCTTTCGACTCGGCGATGCCGAGCCGCCAGGCACACCCGATCTGGTTGCGTATGTTTTTGCTGGGCTCGGCGATGACCGGCCTGACGCTGGCTGGGGCCGGTATCGCGCTGGTCCCGGCTGACAGTTTCCAGCAGCAGGCCTGGGTGTTCGGCCTGATTGGCGCGGCCGCCCTGTCGGCCAGCGTGGCCTACGCGGTGAGTCTTCCCGCATTCCTGTCCTTTACCTTGCCCTGCCTGTTACCGGCCATCGGCTACCTCTTCTGGGGCGGCGACGAGCAGCAACGCGGGTGGGGCTGGCTTGGGCTGATCGTGCTGGTCTCGCTGAGCGTGGTCGCCTGGCAAGTCAACCGCTTGATCCAAAGCGGCCTGTTACGGCGCTTCCAGAACCAGGCGCTGATCGAGCATCTGCAGCAAGCACAAACCCGCAGCGCCCAGCTCAACGACGCGCTGGCCCGGGAGGTCGAGCAACGTCGTTCGGCCGAGGAGAAACTGCGGGCGGCCCAGGTTGGCCTGGAGGCGCGGGTCGCGCAGCGCAGTCTTGAACTGGAGGTCGCCAGCCAGGCCCTGAGCAAGAGCGAGGCGCGTCTGGCCCTGGCGCTCAAGGCCAGTGAGCTGGGGTTGTGGGATTGGAACCTGCAGACTGACGAAGTCCATCACACTCAGCTCAAGGAGCTCTTCGGCCTGGAGCCCGAATACATCACGGCGATGCTCACTCACCTCACTCCGCGCCTGCACCCTCAGGACCTTCCGGCGCTCAAGCGGGCCTTGGTCGAACACCTCAAGGGCCGCAGCGAGGATTACCAGATCGAATACCGCGTGCGTCACGGCGATGGCCACTGGGTCTGGATCGAAGACCGCGGTCGGGCTGTGGAGCGCAGCGTCAGCGGACGGGTGCTGCGTATGGTCGGTACCCGGCGAGACATCAGCACCAGCAAGGAACTCGAGCAGCAACGGCAACTGGCGGCCACAGTGTTCGAAGCCGCCAGCGAAGGTATCGTGATTTTCGACCCCCACTACGTGCTACTCGCTGCCAATCAGGCGTTCACGCGGGTCACCGGTTTCAATATCGATGACATGCTCGGGCGCAACGTGGTGGACCTACCGTGCAGTCGCGACGCGCGCCGGCATTATCCCACCATTCGCCAAGCGCTCAAGCAGCACGGCACCTGGCAGGGTGAGTTGGTGGAGGCGCGGGCCAACGGCGAGTTGTATCCGCAATGGCTGCAACTGAACGTCGTGCGCAATGCGCGGGGAAATGTCAGTCATATCGTGGGCTTCTTCGCCGATCTTTCGGCGCGACGCGAATCCGAGGAGCGGATGCGCTACCTGACCCATTACGACGAATTGACCGGGCTGGCCAATCGCTCGCTGTTTCGTGAGCGCCTGCACGAAGCTCATCAACGTGTGCGCCAGGGCGGACGGCGCAGCCTGGCGTTGCTGCATATCAACCTGGACCGTTTCAAGTTGCTCAACGACAGCCTCGGTCATGACATCGCCGATCAGTTGTTGCAGAAAATGGCACGACGCCTGATCAATGCGCTGCCCGAGGCGGATACCATCGCGCGGCTATCGGGCGATGAGTTTGCGGTGCTGTTCGATGCCTATGGCAACCTTTCGAGCCTGGCGCGGGTGGCGACTCGGCTGGCCGCCAAGCTGCGTGTGCCACTGACCATAGAGGGGCATGAACTGGTGCTCAGTGCCTCGATCGGCATCAGCCTGTTGCCCGACAACACGCGAGAAGTTGCCATGCTGGTCAGCCAGGCGAACATGGCCATGCAACATGCCAAGCATTTGGGCGGCAACAATTTCCAGTTCTACACCGACAGCCTCCAGGCCAGCACGCTGGAGCGCCTGCAACTGGAGAATCAGCTGCGCAAGGCCTTGGAAGAGCAGCAACTGAAGGTTTTTTATCAGCCAAAACTGTGCCTGGCGACCGGTCGCCTGAACGCCGCCGAGGCGTTGGTGCGTTGGGATCATCCGGCCATGGGTCGGGTACCGCCGGGGGATTTCATTGGCCTGGCCGAAGAGACCGGGTTGATCGGGCCGATCGGCGAATTCGTATTGCGCCAGGCTTGTTGGCAGGCATGCGAATGGCAGCGCCAGGGGCTCGCGCCGATCAGGGTGTCCGTCAATCTGTCGGTGCATCAATTGCGTCAGGGCAAGCTGGTCAGCCTGGTGCGACAGGTACTGGAGGAAACCGGACTGGCGCCTCAATACCTGGAGTTGGAACTGACCGAGAGCCAGTTGCTCGACAGCGTTGAACACATCATCGCTACGTTCCAGCAATTGCGTGACCTTGGGGTCAAGCTGGCGATCGACGATTTTGGCACTGGCTACTCATCCCTGAGTTATCTCAAGCGCATCCCGGTGGATTACGTGAAGATCGACCAGGCGTTCATTCGCGGGCTGGGTGAGGGCAGCGTGGATGCGGCAATTACCCGGGCAATCATTGCCATGGCTCATGGCTTGTCGCTCAAGGTCGTGGCTGAAGGCGTGGAGCGGCAGGGGCAGCTTGAGTTCCTGGAAGCCGAGCGATGCGACGAGGTCCAGGGCTATCTCATCAGCCGGCCGGTCGAGGCCGAGGGCCTGGCCCAACTGCTGCGGGAGCAACGCCAGGAGTGAAACGTCCCGTCGGAGTGGCACGCACGGTGTCGCTCCGACGGGAACATGATGAGGTATTAATGGGTAATCATGACTTCATCAATGTGATGAACGAGTTGATTGTTGAAGAAGATGCTGACTCCGGTTACGTTCGAGTCGCCAAGCACTTTGTATTCGACCTGTTTGTTCGTGATAACTTGCAGTGCAACTTCATCACTTTGTTCCAGTTGCAAATCCAGGCGTAGATCGAAGGATTTGTCTTGTGTTTCACTCAGTACCAACTTTGGTGTGATGCCACTGTTCGATACCTCTACCGATCCATAGACACGGAACGAAGCGGCGCCGGGCATACGGTCAATTTGTGCGGTCCAATCTTTAGTAGTAATGCTCATAATGGGTAACTCCTGTAGGTTAAGTTGATTGCGTCCTGCGAGGCCAATATATCGGATTTGACGGAGTGTGGTGAGAGTTGTTGTGGTTGATATTGTAAGCGAAAGTTGGTTGTCAAGAGGGGCTTGTTTCTACTGTTCGGATATTGTTGCTTGAGCGGAACTAAATAGTCCGTGGTTCTGCTGCTAATGAGTTGGTTTCGCCCCGAATTAGGCTTGTGAAAGAGCTCCCAGTAATTTTAAACGTGTACCTGCGGTGAGGTGCAAGGCAGTTGCATCTCGCCGCAGGTAAGCTCCCTGGTTAGCGGTTTATTCTTCGAGTCGGGAGAACGCACAGGCGCCTTTCGCTTGGGTTGTGCACTCATAAATAGTTGTTCCGAAATAACCTTCTGCGGTTTTCCAGCTTTCCAGTTTTTCAAGCTTTACCGCTGCAGTTTTTCCCTGTGCGTTCAGTGGGTATAGTAGATTGACCTCGTTGCCGTTTTGGGTCGTGTAGGTACACCTCGCTATATGTCCACCCGTTGGGCTGGAAGAGCCAACCTTGGGCTGGTAGATACCGCCGACAAAGCGCTGCAATGGACTATTGTCACCTGTTTGTGCTTGGCCTAACCATCCACCCTCGGCCGAATAGTATGCGCCTGTAAGATGAATATTTTGTGCTTCCGGGCAAAACTCTTGAGACACAGCAAAAGCTTGAGTGTTGAGAAAAAAAAGCCCTGCAAGGTATATGTGTTTGTATTCCATTATCAGTCTTCTGTTTGGTGTTTATTGAATTTTTGAGTAAGGTAAGGAGTTTTTATGCTAGCAAGACAAAATGAAAAGCACTATCAATGCGAGGGTGAGTTTGTGTAACAGAATCTGAGGTTTAAGTAAACGCAGCTGTTTTGTGAACGAGGCAGGTGGGTTTAATGCGTTTGATAAACGGAAAAAATCAGCGGAAATAATATTATTTGGGAGGTGGGTTTTGTGTGATTGATAGGCGGCGGGCAGCATTTTAAGTTGGTCGAGCAAGTGAGACGCACCTCGACTGGGCTCAATTACCGTTTGCGCACCACCCTCTGGTTCATCGCAATTCAACCGTTCGGTGCGTGTGAGACAAGTGCTTCACCCAATTTGGAAGTCTTTCCAGCGTTTCCCTAACCAGTCAGCCGCTTTCGGAGGCCTCTGGTTCAGGGATGAGTGAGGTTTCTCGCGCATCAGAGCCTTCCTGGGTGGCTACATGGCTCGTTCTCCGCGAAAACAAGGGGTAGCAGGCTAACCCGGTTACGTATTGGGGCAGGCAAAAAGCCAATTCTTGTAGTATAACTACAAGCTTGCTACATCCCAGCACCTGCCCATAACAAGAGTCCAGCCCCTTGAACCTGTTGCAACACATCGCCCAGTCACGCCATTTGCTGCGCAAGTCGGAGCTGAAAGTCGCCGATCACGTACTGCTTGATCCGGCGGCCGTGATGCATAGCTCCATGGCCGATCTTGCCCACAGCGTCGGCATCAGCGAACCGACCATCGTGCGTTTCTGCCGGGCCATCGGTTGCTCGGGTTTCCAGGACCTGAAACTCAAGCTGGCGCAAAGCCTCGCCGCCGGTGCGAGCTTCGGTCAGTTTGCGATCCACGAAGACGATTCAGTGGCGGACTACAGCCTGAAAATCTTCGACACGACCCTGCATACGCTGATGGAGGTTCGCGAGAAGCTCGACCCGGTGGCGTTGCAAAAAGCCGTCACGGCCATGTCCCAGGCCCAGCGTGTCGAGTTTTATGGCTTCGGCGCGTCGGGCGCGGTAGCAGCCGATGCCCAGCACAAGTTCTTCCGGTTGCTACTGACGGCTGCAGCCTATTCCGACCCGCACATGCAGGCCATGTCAGCGGTGACCTTGAAACCCACCGATGTGGCGATTTGCATTTCCCAGTCGGGGCGTTCCAAGGACTTGCTGATCACCGCGAACCTGGTGCGCGAAAGCGGCGCTTCACTGATCACCTTGTGCCCGAGCCAGACGCCATTGGCGGAACTGTCCACGGTGAACCTGGCCATCGACGTGCATGAAGACACCGAGATCTACACGCCGCTGACCTCGCGCATTGCCCACCTGGTGGTGATTGACGTATTGGCGATGGGCGTCGCCATGGCTCGTGGTCCAAGCCTGGTCAACCACCTCAAGAGTGTGAAGCGCAGCCTTCGCAGCTTGCGGCTGTCGCCCAAGTCGGTGAAGGCGCTGGATGACTGAGCCCTGGTCCTGGGGCTTCTGTGGCGAGGGAGCTTGCTCCCGCTCGGCTGCGCAGCAGTCGCAAACCTGCTGTGTCTGGATAATCGTTCGGGGTCGCTTCGCAACCCAGCGGGAGCAAGCTCCCTCGCCACAGGGTGTCATCCGACCCGAATTCATCGTTCTGTAACGCACGCGCCGCCAAACCGTCATCCCGCGCCGTCATCGTAAAGCTCCCGTATACGTCTTGGGAGTCTCGACATGACCCAGTCCTACGAAGAACGCAGCGCCGTCAAAACCCGTCGTCAGCAGGAAGACCAGCGCCGCATGGCGTTCCGTCGTGCCATCGAAGACCGCTATGAACAGCGCCAGCTCCTGGCCGAAATCAGCGAATTTCCTGACGCGGCAGAGTTCAATTACTGGCAGGCAACGCCGGCGGCTTCCCGTCGAAGCGCTCAACCAGGCCGATGATCTGAGCGCGCTCACCGCGAACGAACGCCAGGAAGGCGTGAGCCACCGGTGACAGGCGTTTGGCCCGGGCTTGCACCAGGCACCAGCTGCGATACAGCGGCAACTCCTCCACCGGCAGCTCGATGAGTGCGCCGGACGACAATTCCCGGCTCACGGCGTGGCGCGTCAACAGTGCCACGCCCAGCCCGGCCACCACGCACTCGCGCTGGGCCTCCGCCGAGGCCACTTCCAGTGTCTGGGTGAAATGCACCCGTTTCTCCTTGAAATACTCCTCACAGGCCAGCCGCGTGCCTGATCCCGGCTCACGCAGCAGTAGCGTATAGGGCTCCAGGTCCTGCAAACGCAGCGGGCCTATGTGGCACAGCGGATGATCCGGCGGTGCCACGGCCACGATTGGATTGTTGAGGAACGGTAGGAATTCCAACCCCATGTCCTGAGGCACCATGGACATGATCACCAAGTCGTCACGGTTGTCCGAGAGCCGACGGATGACCTGGCCGCGATTGACCACCGTGAGGTTCAGGTTGACCTCCGGGTGCTGGCGCTTGAACGCGGCGAACAGGTGCGGGACGAAGTACTTGGCGCTGGACTCCACCGCCAGCTTCAATTGGCCTTGCAGTGAGCCCTGCATGTCCGAGAGCTGCATGTCGAGGTTTTCCAGGCGCCCGAAGATGTCCCGGCTGGCGCGTTGCAGCGCTTCGGCGGCCTCGGTCATGTAGAGTTTTTTGCCTACATACTCAAACAGTGGCTGGCCAATCAGCTCTTCAAGGGATCGAATCTGTAGGCTAACGGCCGGTTGTGTGAGAGACATTTCATCAGCTGCACGGCTGTAGGACCTCAGGTCGCACACCTCGTTGAAAATCTGCAATTGACGCAATGTCATACGCATCAATGACTTACGCATTTTCTAAGCACTCTCGACCGGGACGATTAGCACAACTATAAGTCTTTACTTATGCACGACCCAATAATTATTCATTTTTGTTAATCAACAGCCAGGACTAGTGTGGGGCTGCGACCAATTGTTACATCTGGTCACGCGTCGGCCTGGCCCCCAGGCCGTGGTATCACCGGCTCAAGGGAACCTCCAATTGATAACAAAGATCCTGATCGCCAACCGTGGTGAAATTGCCGTTCGAATCGTGCGCGCCTGCGCCGAGATGGGCATTCGCTCGGTCGCGGTCTACTCCGACGCGGACCGCCATGCGTTGCATGTCAAGCGTGCGGACGAGGCCCACAGCATCGGCGCCGATCCGCTGGCCGGCTATCTGAACCCGCGCAAACTGGTGAACCTGGCGGTGGAAACCGGCTGTGATGCCTTGCACCCCGGCTACGGTTTTCTCTCGGAAAATGCCGAACTGGCAGACATTTGCGCCGAGCGCGGCATCAAATTCATTGGTCCGTCGGCGGAAGTGATTCGCCGCATGGGCGACAAGACCGAAGCGCGCCGCAGCATGATCAAGGCCGGTGTACCGGTCACGCCCGGCACCGAAGGCAACGTATCGGGCATTGAAGAAGCGCTGACCGAAGGTGATCGGATCGGTTACCCGGTGATGCTCAAGGCCACGTCCGGCGGCGGCGGTCGTGGTATCCGTCGCTGCAACAGCCGCGAAGAACTCGAACAGGCCTTCCCGCGGGTCATTTCCGAAGCCACCAAGGCGTTTGGTTCGGCGGAAGTGTTCCTGGAAAAATGCATCGTCAATCCCAAGCACATCGAAGCGCAGATCCTCGGTGACAGTTTCGGCAACGTGGTGCACCTGTTCGAACGTGACTGCTCGATCCAGCGCCGCAACCAGAAACTGATCGAGATCGCGCCCAGCCCGCAACTGACGCCCGAGCAGCGCGCCTACATCGGCGACCTGTCGGTGCGCGCGGCCAAGGCCGTGGGCTACGAGAATGCCGGCACCGTGGAGTTCCTGCTCGCCGAAGGCGAGGTGTACTTCATGGAGATGAACACTCGGGTGCAGGTGGAACACACCATCACCGAAGAAATCACCGGTATCGACATCGTTCGCGAACAGATCCGCATCGCGTCCGGGCTGCCACTGTCGGTCAAGCAGGAAGACATCGTGCACCGGGGTTTTGCGTTGCAGTTCCGTATCAACGCCGAAGACCCGAAAAACAACTTCCTGCCCAGCTTCGGCAAGATCACCCGCTACTACGCCCCTGGCGGCCCGGGTGTGCGCACCGACACGGCGATCTACACCGGCTACACCATTCCGCCGTTCTACGATTCGATGTGCCTGAAACTGGTGGTCTGGGCGTTGACTTGGGAAGAGGCGATGGACCGTGGCCTGCGAGCCCTGGATGACATGCGCCTGCAGGGGGTCAAGACGACCGCAGCGTATTACCAGGAGATCCTGCGCAATCCGGAATTCCGCAGCGGCCAGTTCAATACCAGCTTCGTGGAAAGCCATCCGGAACTGACCAACTACTCGATCAAGCGCAAACCCGAAGAGCTGGCCCTGGCCATCGCCGCCGCCATTGCCGCCCACGCAGGCCTGTAAGGAACCATGACAATGTCCAAGAAGATCCACGTAACCGACACAATCCTGCGCGACGCCCACCAATCGCTGCTTGCCACCCGCATGCGCACCGAAGACATGCTGCCGATCTGCGACAAGCTCGACAAAGTCGGCTATTGGTCGCTGGAAGTCTGGGGCGGCGCGACATTCGATGCCTGCGTACGCTTCCTGAAGGAAGACCCGTGGGAACGTCTGCGCCAACTGCGCGCGGCACTGCCCAACACCCGTCTGCAAATGCTGCTGCGCGGCCAGAACCTGTTGGGCTATCGCCACTACAGCGATGACGTGGTCAGGGCGTTCGTGGCAAAAGCGGCGGTCAACGGCATCGACGTGTTCCGTATTTTCGATGCGATGAACGACGTGCGTAATCTGAAAGTCGCCATCGAAGCGGTGAAGGCTGCCGGCAAGCATGCCCAGGGCACCATCGCCTACACCACCAGTCCGGTGCACACCATCGATGCGTTCGTGGCCCAGGCCAAACAAATGGAAGCCATGGGTTGCGACTCGGTGGCGATCAAGGACATGGCCGGCCTGCTGACCCCCTATGCCACTGGCGAGCTGGTCAAGGCGCTGAAGAGCGAGCAGTCGCTGCCAGTCTTTATCCACTCCCACGACACCGCCGGCCTGGCCGCGATGTGCCAGCTCAAGGCGATCGAAAACGGTGCCGATCACATCGACACCGCGATCTCCAGCTTCGCCTGGGGCACCAGCCATCCCGGTACCGAGTCGATGGTTGCGGCCCTTAAAGGCAGTGAGTTCGACACCGGCCTGGACCTGGAACTGTTGCAGGAAATCGGCCTGTACTTCTACGCCGTGCGCAAGAAGTACCACCAGTTCGAAAGCGAGTTCACCGCGGTGGACACCCGCGTCCAGGTCAACCAAGTACCGGGCGGGATGATCTCCAACCTCGCCAACCAGTTGAAAGAGCAGGGCGCGCTGAACCGGATGAATGAAGTGCTAGCGGAAATCCCGCGGGTGCGCGAAGACCTCGGCTTCCCGCCGCTGGTGACCCCGACCTCGCAGATCGTCGGTACCCAGGCGTTTTTCAACGTGTTGGCCGGTGAGCGCTACAAGACCATCACCAACGAAGTGAAGCTCTATCTGCAGGGCGGTTACGGCAAGGCGCCAGGTTCGGTGAACGAGAAATTGCGTCGCCAGGCCATCGGCAGCGAAGACGTGATCGATGTGCGTCCGGCCGATTTGCTCAAGCCGGAAATGACCAAGCTGCGCGGTGAAATCGGTGCGCTGGCCAAGTCCGAGGAGGACGTACTGACCTACGCCATGTTCCCGGACATCGGTCGCAAGTTCCTGGAAGAGCGCGAAGCCGGCACCTTGACTCCGGAAGTGCTCTTGCCGATCCCTGAGGCGGGTAGCGTGAGCTCGGTGGGCGGTGAAGGTGTGCCGACCGAGTTCGTCATCGACGTTCACGGCGAAACCTACCGCGTCGACATCACCGGGGTGGGCGTCAAGGCCGAAGGCAAGCGACACTTCTACCTGTCCATCGACGGCATGCCCGAAGAGGTCGTGTTCGAACCGCTCAATGAATTTGTCGGCGGCGGCAGCAGCAAGCGCAAGCAAGCCACTGCGCCGGGCCACGTCAGCACCACCATGCCCGGCAACATCGTCGATGTGCTGGTCAAGGAGGGCGATGTGGTGAAGGCCGGTCAGGCCGTACTGATCACCGAAGCCATGAAGATGGAAACCGAAGTGCAGGCGGCCATCGCCGGCAAGGTCACCGCGATTCATGTGGTCAAGGGCGACCGGGTCAATCCGGGCGAGATCCTGATCGAGATCGAAGGCTGATTTAACAGTCTCGATACAACGTTTTAACCTCGGGGGGGCATGTGCTCCCCTTTTTTTTGCCTGTCAGAACATCATCCGCCACTGCCCCATCAGCGCGCCGTTGCGATTGTCCTGGCCGGTTTCACCCTTGTAGCTCACCCCCAACGTGTGTCGTGGCGAAACGGCCAGGTCCAGGCCGGCTTCCAGCAGCAAGCTGTCCCGGTCCAGCTCGATGCCCTCGACGGTATAGGTCATGCCGCCGTCGACCAGACGTTGCCGGGAGCTGCCTCGGACGTCGCCATAGAGGTGTTTCCAGCCGACATTCAGGCGCGGCGTCAACCGCGCTCCCTGGTCAAGAACGAAAGGGCGGGCGAGGTGCAGGCCCAGCTCGCTGGTGTAGTGGTCTTGGGTCTGGCTCTCGAACTGCAGCGCCGCGTCGCCACCTTTCTCCTTGAAGTGATCGCGTTGGTAGTGCTGGTAGCCCAGTTGGACGTAGGGCTCGATATCGAAATGCCCGACGTCCAGGTTGTAGCCGACTTGCCCGAAAACCTGCTGCGTGTTGGCGTCGTAACGACCTTTGAGTCGATCGCTGAAACCGTTGAAAGCCACGTGGCGCTTGGTGCTGCCGTCGTGATCGCCATACACCGCGCCCAGGCGTAGCGCCAGCGGCCCATCCTGACGCAGGGCATAGGCGCCGACATGCCAACTGTCGAGCCGGCCCTCGAATCGATGACCGTCCAGCCGCGTCTCGCTCTTGGCGCCGATGATCCCCAGGCGCCAAGTCGGGTTGATCGCCCAGTCGGTTCCCAACAGCAAACCTGTTGTCGAGTGCTTTAGCGCGTAATCGTCCAGATGCTTACCGACGCGGCCACTGTTGCCGATGGCCTGGACCCAGAGCTGCCCATTGCCGTGGGCGCCCTGCGGAGTGTTCTGGCCCATGGCCGCGAGCATGCCGGTGCTGATGGGCGCGACACTGCTCAGGGTAGCGTTGCCCAGGTCGGCGGTGTCGTAGCCGCTCAACTGGTCGAGGGCATCGGCGGCGGTGACTAAGTTGCTGCCGAGCAGGGCGTTGATGGCGGCGTTGGGTTTCGCGACGGGGATGTTGTGCGGCAGGCTGGTGGGTTTCGGTTCAATGCTGGCGACTGGCGACGCTTGGCGGGGACGTTGTGCCGGATCATCGACTTTTGCTTGGGTTGTAGGTGCCTCAGCAGCCGCTACATTGTCGACAGTCTTGGGCGGCAGTGGCGTGGCCGTTTGCGGTTCTTTGATACTGCCGATGAATCTTTCTGCGTTTTCGTTCTTTGCTGCAGCGTTGAGTGGAACGCCATTGCGCGCATACGTCAGGCCAACCTCCGTCCCGCTGTAGTGCGGGGTTGCGGTCATGAAGGGGAGATTGTTGATGATCGTGCCGAACGCCCCCTCGATCTGCTTCGCACGGATCACGGTGTGCTCGCTTGTGCCCATGTCCTCAACCTGTACGGCGTCGATTCTCAGGGTCGCATCGTTCAGCGTCGCAGTGCCTGCGACATTGATCGTGGTGCTGGCGCCAGCAGCATCGATGCCGTAGATCAATTCAGCGCCTTTCAACAGTTCAAGGTTTCCGCTGATCGAGGGTGCACCGACTTCAGGACCGACCTTCAGCTGGCCTGCCACGCTCAGGAACCCTACAGATCCGTTGCCGCTGAAGCTGGCCTTCTCAAGTACATGGACTGCGCCATTTACTGTGCCTGAGTTGGTCATATGGGCGCTTGGCTCGACGATTACGCGACTGGCGACGACCCCCTTGTTATCGAACGCACCGAGAACCCCGATTTGCCCGTCGATATGGCCGGTGTTTACAAGTTTGGTCTGTGCTTCGATCACTCCCCAACCGGCAAAATTTCCGGTGTGCTCCCATTCGCCTTGAGTGACCTGCAAAGCCTGAAAATTGCGGGTCTCAGCCAATATAGGATGCTGGGCGGCGTCCAGTTGTAGGACGTTTTTTCCACCACCACCGTCGATGATCCCGGGGAATTTTCCTTTTCCGCTGATGACGACCAGATCGTTTTTGCCAGTCCATTTCTCGCCGCCTCTGCGGGCGATATTGGCGTTGTGCCGTTTGGTGTCAGCAGCTTCGGCGAAGGCCTTGAGTTGCGCTTGTTGCTCGGCAGTCGTGAAAATCTCGACAGGTTGTTGAGCCATCGAAACCTCGGCACAGCCAAGTGCCAAGGCTATGGCCAGCGCGAGGTGTAGGGGCAGGAACAGGTATTGGGTAGGCATCGAATGCGACCTCTCGTGAAGGAGGTCGCACTTTAAGAATTCCACCTGGGCGGCGATGCCAGCCATTTTCTCGCCGCAGGCAAGATTCGGCGGATGAAATCTGTAGGCTGCTCATGCTGCGATCAGCGTGGCGGTTCGTTGGCTTTCATGGTTCGAAGCTTTGCCTTACAGCCTGCTCGGACCTTTCTATTTGAGATCGGTGTTTGACGGATCAATGCCCCTACCGCTAGGCACCTCGCCTAGGCTCGGTGTGCAGTTAAAAACTGTTACCTATGTGCATGAACCGATTTGTAACCCATGTGGGTGAGTCATACCGGCAACGCTGGTAACGGCTCAGCGGTTATTCAGATACGCCTTCCCATAATGCCGCTCCATCCGCGCCTGGATCAGTTCCAACGCAATGGACATCAACCAATAGATAATCGCCGCCGTCGTCAGCATCTCGATATAGCGATAGCTGGAACGACCATAGGACTGCGCCAGGAACATCACTTCCCAAACCCCCATCACCGAGATCAGGGAGGAGTCCTTGAGCATCGAGATGAACTGGTTGGTGGTCGGCGGGATGATGGTGCGCATGGCCTGGGGCAGGGTGACGCGCCAGAAGATCACGGTTTCGCTCAGGCCCAGGGCGAGGGAGGCTTCGCGTTGGCCGTGGGGGACGCCGAGGATGCCGGCGCGGAAGATTTCGCTCAGGTAGGCGCCGTAGTTCAGCGACAGCGCGATGATCCCGGCGGCGATGGCGCCCGGGACCACGCCCAGTTGGGGCAGGCCCAGGTAGATCAGCAGGATCTGGATCAGCAGCGGCGTGCCGCGAAAGAATGACGCGTAGAAACTGGCAATGCCGAACGCCACCGCGCTGCTGGACAGCCGCGCCAGAGCGGTGATGAAGCCCAGCAGTGACGACGCGACGATCGAGCACAGGCACAGGAACAACGTCAGCACCGCGCCCTGCAAAAAGCCATTGGGCGCCAGGTGCACGCCCAGCAGGTTCGGCAGTTTGTCGAGGATGATGGAGAACTTCAGGTCGAAGCTCAGGAAGAAACTCGCGAACAGCACCAGCATCGTCGCCCAGGTCAGGTACAACCGGGTGCGAAAACCGAAGATTTTTTGCAGGCGAGACTCAGCCACCGTTGGCGGTGGCTGAGGGGGTGGAAAAGAAGTCATTGGGTGATGTCGGCGCCGATCCATTTTTGCGAGAGTTTGCTCAAGGTGCCGTCTTGTTTCAACTGGGCGAAGACTTCACGCACCTTGTTGTCCCACTGGGCATCGCCTTTTTCGATGGCCACCGAGTTCGGTTCGGAATAGAGCGGTTCGCCGGCCAGCTTGAAGCGCTTGTCTTCGGTCAGGCGCGGCTGTGCGGTCACCAGGTTGGTCAACACCGCATCCAGGCGCACCCCGGCGCCCAGGCCGAGGTCTTGGAACGCTACGTTGTCGGTGTCGTACGGGGCGACCTGCACGTCCTCGAAGGGATAGCTCAATTGGGTGTCTTCGGCGCCTTCGATCACCAGGTTCTTGTTCAGGTAACTTTCATAGCTGGAGGCGCTGGTGAGGCCGACTTTCTTGCCGCTCAAGTCCTTGGCGCCGTGGATACGGTCATCCTTGGCGTTGACCACGATGACGGCTGGGGAGGCGTAGTACTGCACCGGGAAATCGAAGACTTCGGCGCGGGCCTTGCTCGGGGTCATGGAGCAGATGCAGATGTCATAGCGCCCGCTCCAGTGCCCGGCCGCGATTACGTCCCAGGAAGGGGTTTCCAGGCGCAGCTTCACGCCCAGTTTCTGCGCCACGGCCTTGGCCACGTCGACGTCGAAACCGTCGAGCTGGTTCTGATCGTTGAGGAACGAGAAGGGTGGGTAGCTTTCCATCAACACACCGACCAGTTCTTTTTTCTGTTCGATGCGATCGAGCGTGGCGCCGGCGAACGCCTGCGACGAGGCGGCCAGCAGAGTCAGGCCCAGGGCCAGCAATGGTTGTAATTTCACGTGAGATCCCTGGGGTAGAAAAATAAGTTGTAGTGAACCGAATGGTGCGTATTAAATAGTTATAAGAACAACTCCGGTAGTGAGTATTTTTCATAAGCTTATGAGTGAATCGCATATGGGCGCAGCAACGACAGTCATTCTCGATGGCGGCATGGGCCGCGAACTGCAACGCCGTGGCGCGCCGTTCCGGCAACCCGAGTGGTCGGCCCTGGCCTTGAGCGAAGCGCCCCAGGCGGTAGAGGCGGTGCACGCGGCTTACATCGCCAGCGGCGCCAGCGTGATCACCAGCAACAGTTATGCCGTGGTGCCGTTCCATATTGGCGAGGCGCGTTTCGCCGCGGAAGGCCAGGCGCTGGCCGCCCTGGCTGGAGAGCTGGCGCGGCGGGCGGTGCAGGCTTCGGGCAAGACGGTACGGGTGGCCGGGTCGCTGCCGCCGTTGTTCGGTTCCTATCGCCCAGACCTGTTCGATGCTTCCCGCGCCAGTGAACTGTTGGCTCCCCTGGTGACCGGCCTGGCGCCCCATGTTGACTTGTGGTTGGCCGAGACTCAAAGCTCTACCGTCGAAGCGCGGGCGATTCACGCCGGGCTGCCGCAGGACGGCAAGCCGTTCTGGCTCTCGTTCACGCTGAAAGATGAAGACACCGACGAAGTGCCGCGCCTGCGCTCCGGCGAACCGGTGGCGGACGCGGCGGTGGTCGCGGCCGAGCTGGGCGTCGAGACGCTGCTGTTCAACTGCAGCCAGCCGGAAGTGATCGGCGCAGCCATTGATGCGGCGCGAGACACCTTCGAGCGCCTGGGCGTGAAGATCCACATCGGTGCCTACGCCAACGCCTTCCCGCCGCAACCGAAGGAAGCCACGGCCAACGACGGTCTGGATCCGCTGCGCGAAGACCTCGATCCACCGGGGTATCTGCAGTGGGCGGCTGACTGGCAGAAGCGCGGGGCGAGCCATTTGGGCGGCTGCTGCGGGATCGGGCCGGAGCATATTGCGGTGTTGGCGCAACAGCTACCCTGATCGGCTGGAATCCTTTCGGGTCGTGGGCCCCTTGTGGCGAGGGAGCTTGCTCCCGCTGGGCTGCGCAGCAGCCCCAAGATTTTGCGGTCGCTGCGCAACCGAGCGGGAGCAAGCTCCCTCGCCACGGATGAAATTCTGCAAGCAGCACCCCAAAGGTGCCTCCTGAGTGCACGATTCGGAAGACATCCCGCCTTACGCTTTTCTCCGAGCCCGCCAGCCACCCCTATACATATGTATGTCATTTCCGGTCGAACGGCGCGATAGGGTCCCAGTCCTTATCACAACCGGGACACCTCAATGTCTGCCTTTTCTGAACATGAACCTGGCGCGCCGTCGCCTCTTCCTGCCGCACGCCTGAAGCCCATCACCCTGTTAGCCAACGGTGCTCGATTTCAACCGCATGTATTCGCCGATCAATGGCTAGGTCAATGGGGCCTGACCGGCGATGCGCAGGTCAACGTCACGTATCAAGAAGTCGAGACTATCGACTCGGCCGCCGCCACCCAGAGCACCTCGGTGCCTTTGCGTGACGCCGTGACCCAAGGCTTTCTGATCGCTCATCAAAGCCGCGGATCTTCCTCTGGTCACTCCCCCCGCGAGGGCTGGATTTATCCCCACATCAGTCACATGTCCCTGGACTTCTCGGCACTGCGGGTCAACGGCAAGGCCCTTGCGCCAGACGTTCTGCAGCAATTGCGCGCCGGCATTGCGCCCGGCTACCAGGGCATCGGCCAGCCCGTCATAACTGAGGTGGATGCCCAGGGCAATCTGCTCGGTGCCCGTGAAAAGGAACAGGCCAGGCAATTGGCGTTGCTGGACACCAATCAGGTGAAACTGGCGCGCTTGTTTGCCGCTCTTCCAACGTTCGACTCGGTGCTCAAGAATCTGCTGGCCAGCCGGATCAAGGCGAAGATCCCGCAGAAGAAATTCCGTGGATCGCTGCTTCAAGACATCGACCCGGATCACTGGTATGTGAACCACTTTACCGTTGACGCGACGGGCAGCCGTTCATTGACCTCGTCGCAGCGTTTTTCCGACGTGATGCTGGACTGCCTGGTGACGGATACACCGCCCACTTACGCGGTCGGCAGCGTCGGGTTCTTCAGTCGCCCAGACTCGGTGGAGGAGGCCGACAGCGTCTTTTCCAGCCCGCTGGACACGAAAACGGCAGCGACCCTGGAGGCCGTGTTCTATATCGCCCAGCCCACCGGCAATGAAGAATTGAAACAACAATGGCGCGACGATCTCACGCGCTTTCGTAACAGCAGCGGCGCAGACGTTCTCGATACGCCAACCCCGGCGCCCACCACGCACGCGGCACTCGCTCATCTGCTGTCCCGACGTTTTTTGCACTTGTTCGACCTGTACAGGATCGATCGCGATCCAGGCACCCAATCGAGCCCGGACGCACGGACCTGGCAGGCAGAGGAAGATCGCCTGTTGGACCTCATCACCACCCATCCTTCCATGGCCGACAGAAACCGCTTGCTGCGGGCCCCCATTCCCCATGTCTACGCCGTCATGCTCGACATGGGCACCGCAGCGCCGAAGAAATGGCCGGCGGCGATGGTGATCAAACGGACCGATCAGCCCTATCTGTTCCTGTACTCCCTGGAAGGCGGAATACGGCGATTCAATTCTGTCCAAGACCTGATCAATAAAGTGAGCCCCATCTACGAAGGACAGAAACGTGCGATCCGGGATATTGCCTCCGAATTGTCCGGGTCTGTGTTTGAAGTGGCGGCAGATGACCTGTTGCAGATTCAAAGCACCGCCCTGGAAAGGTATTTGAATGCTCCGGGAAACGAGACGGTCGCTTTGACGGCGTTTGCCCTGAGCGCTGAAGATGCGCTGGACTTGCCCATGTTGTCGCTGGCCGGGCCGCTGGCGGTCCGTCAGGAAATCCTGGTTGAAAACAGCCGTGGCGATTTCTACAAGACCGCCACGCGTACGGAAAAATCGACCTATCGCAGCCTGGAAACCCAGGTCTTGGAGGCGGCCTATCAGTTGGGCAGTAGCGATATCCAGACCTTGTTGCAGTTCACCCGCCAGAAGGTCAAGGAGTACCTGCAAAAAACCGTGCACCCCGGCATCGATCCCGATCCGGACCAGAGCCTGGTCACGTTCTTCTATGGCCAACGCGCCAACCCAAGGCAGTCGCGCAGCACCAGCCTGACCCAACTGTTGCTCGACAACCTGCGCCCGGCTCAATACCCGAACGGCATGCGCGAAGTGTTGAGCGTTTACCTGGTCGATGAGGACGGCCAACGCATCCGGAATCCGGCCAACGGCTATTTCATCACGTTGACCGGGCGCGAACTGGCGCGGATGGTGACGAGCATCGATGCCGGTGGCAGTTATCAAGCCATGCTCAAGGAGGCGATGAATAAACCGGACTATAAAAAGACTTGGCAGACCGCGTACCTCGCCAATTTGAAATTCAAAGGCTACGAGGCCTCGCTCAAGGGCGACGAGGTGTTCAAGGCCAGCCTGATCGATAAGGCTTTCAATCCTCCGAAACCGGCAAAGAAGCTCGCCCTCTGGCTCGACGCCGTCCTGCGCTCGCCATCAGCCAGGCACCGCGCGCCGGTCATGGGGTGCGCGGTTCATGTCTACGGTCTTTTGCTGGGTGGCAGCATGGCGGCGGGCGGGCAGCAGGCCAGGCAGAGCAATGCGACCAGCATCGATGGCGCGCTGATCTTTTCCGATCAGGCGGGGCCGGATATCAAGGGCACCGTTGGCGTTTATTTCCCGGATGCGCCCGAGGGGGAAGACTTCCATGAGTTTGCCGATCTGAGCGATGGCATTGCGCAGCTGTTGCCCCGTGAGGACTGGCAAGAATATTTCCGGGCACGCATTTCCACCAGCAACCCGGCGGAAATCAAGCGGACACTGGGGCAGCAGGGTGGTCGTCCGTTGATTCGCGGCGCGTTGATCACCGGCGACCTGTTCGAGGCGCTGCATCGAGCGCACGTGTACTTTCACAGCGCCCATGCCGATCACCGCTCCAACAGCAACCGGGATGTTCGCCATCAAACCTATGGCCGGTTCGGACAGATGGTGATCGAGATTGTCCTGGAGCTGGCCGGGCTGTTCCTGGCGCCCGGTATCCACATGCTCAAGAGCGCCATCAAGACCGGTTTGCTGATATTCAGGACCGGGGCCATTCCGCTGAACTTGAGAACCCTGGCGCTGGTGCACACCATAGCGAACCACGGTGGATGGCGCCTGTCCGCAGGCGTGGCGGTGCCCACGCGAAGCCAGTCGTTTTTCCGCGCGGTGACGGCACGCCAGAGTCCGGAGGAGGCGCTGACCGGATTGCCGTTGGACAGCGCGATCTACGGCCGTTATGCCGTGGCGGATACCTCGGTGATACAAGGTCTGGCAGCGGACGCCCGGGGCTTCTATCGTGCGACGGTCAGCGACGTGGCGACAGGTCGCGTGATAGCCCGCCCCGTGTACGTACGCCAACCCGATGGCACGGTGTTCCGGGTCCACGACCAGACGAAGCTGAACGCCACCGAGGCCGTGCTCGTCGATCCGCTGACAGGGTTGAACATCCGCTCCAGCGGCGTCATGAGAAGTACGGTGGCGCGAATGTCGGACGGAGAATGGCGCACCGTGGGATTTGGTCGGGGAGGCGGTAAACGACCGGCGGACTCATCGCCTCAGCCCGGACCATCCAAGCCCAAGATCCCGGCCATGGCGCTCTCTACCGTTGCCGCTTCGATTCGGACCCCGGGTACCTGGAACACCCAGGTCATGGACCTGGTCCCGTCGATCATGACGCGTCTGGCGAGTTGGCCACAGAACCGTAGCCTGTTGATCATCGATGAGTTGACGCCTGAGCGTGTCTGGTCGGTGCGCTATAGCCCTGGGCAGGACGAAACCATTTTTCCAATGGATGGCCATCCGGATCGAGCAGACACCGATGTGGTGTTGCGTCGAACGGCGCAGAATCATTACAGCGTGGTGCTGGGCGAAGAGATCGTCGAGATTCCTGCCGACGGCGATTGTTTCTTCAATGCTATGACGCGTGGCTTGAATGAAGGGCAAGCGCAGGAAACGTTTTCGATGCAAGGTTTGCGAAACGAAGTGGCCGATTATGTCGATCAGCATCCGCAGCTAGGCCATTACCTGCCGCCGCAAGCCACCCGGATCCAGGAAGCGCTTTTTGAAAATGCGCCTTCGCTGGTCAACCTGATGGGGCAGGCGGCGATGCTCGATCTCACTCGGATTGTTTATGGCGCGCCCAATCCGCTTCGCCTGTTTCAACCGGTCCTGCGTTATCTGGACTTGTATGCGAACAGTTCGGTGCGCACGGCGATCACTGCACACCCTGGAACCAGGTTGCCGCCAGAAATCCTCGAGCAAGTCGGGCGTATATTGTCTGATCGGCCTCCGGCCAGATTGGTGCCAAGCATCAACGCTCCCTTCACAGGGCAGGAAAGACAATCCATGGACCAACTGTTCCAGGACATCCTGGAGGGGCCCGTTGAGCCTGAACTGATCCAGGCCCTGCTTGATGACCAGTTCCTCCTGATCACTCCTGACGTGGCCCATATCCTGCTGGAGTACGGCGTGACCGCAAGGCAACTGGTCAATCACCATCCCAATAACAGTTCGGCTTATATCCTGTATGACGAAGCGCTGCACGGTCATCTGGACGAAGACCAGCTTGAAGCCCTGCTCGATGGGGCCTACCTGGTCAATAGCGATGATCTGGATGATGCCAAGAGTTTGTTGGTGGCCGATTCTGGCAAGTACGTCAGTGATACTTCGGAGCTGTTCGATCATTTCATTTACACGGACAGGGCCGATAGGACTGTCAATTTGTTCAAGACCGCTCTCGGGCGTTTTCCCGTCTTGCTGAGACGGGCGAATTTTCTGTTCAGGTCGCCGATCATTGCGCATAACCTGGGCGGTTTGTTGCGGGTCGGCGAAGTGGCCCGGTGGCTACGTAACCCGGCCTTGTCCGATAGGCGTTTCCAGCTTCTTGCGGAGTATGCGAACACCCGCTACAGCGAATTGCAGCGCACCGAAAGCATCGATGTCGACTGGATGCAGTTGTTTGACGACCGGAACCTGGAGAACATCGTCACGCGTCATGAAGAACTGGCGGATTTCCTGGAATTTCTGGGAGGCGCGTGGGGGAACATCATGGACAACGACATCCCTGCGGTCGCCAAGCTGTTCAGTTTTGCCGGGCAGCCGCCGTCCAACGCCAGGGTTGCCCTGCTATTCGAGACCCCGAATCTGTGGAGCTCTCTGCAGAAACTCCGAAAGGATTACGCCAGCCAGATCTGGGCCGACCTGATCGGGCCGCACTTCAGCGACGCCACCATCCGAAAGACACTGGCCGAACCCCGGGCACTGAATTCCGAGTTGCATCTTGCCCTGGCCTTGAGAGGCAGCCTTGCGCCGGAAGAGTTCCGCGCGAACCAGATTATCCAGCGTCTGCTGTCCATCGGCCAACGGCGGGCCCAGCAGTATCTGTATAACTTCGATTTTCCGACCGATCGCCTGGGCCATAGCCGCCTGGATTTTGCCGTGTACGTGGAAAGCCACCTGGCCATTCCGGACTGGGCCTGGCAGTACGCAAGGCGAGGTGTGACCCCGGATTCACTCAAGAAGATTGGTGAGGTGAAGCCTAAACCTGAGTGATGATGATTTGCTCGTGATGGTCGGGCGGTGATGTCGATTGTGCCGCCGCTATCGCGAGCAAGCTCGCGATAGCGGACCCTCAGTCACCCACACCCTATGACCGACACTCCGCCAACCCCCGCACCTGCCCACCCTCGCGCTGATTCTCCTCACTCAACCACCGCTCGAATCCCGCCCCAATCGCCGGCCATTCCGAGTCGAGCATCGAGTACCACGCGGTGTCGCGGTTCTGCCCCTTGACCACCATATGCTGGCGGAACACGCCTTCAAAGGTGAACCCCAACCGTTCGGCGGCGTATTTCGAGCGGGCGTTGCCGTTGTTGCACTTCCATTCCAGGCGGCGATAACCCAGGGCGAAAGACTCCTTGGCCAACAAGTACACCGCCTCGGTGCTCTTCGGCGAACGCTGCATCGGCGCGCCGAAGGTCACGTGGCCGATCTCGATGCGACCCTGGGCCGGGACGATGGACATCAGGCTGAGAATGCCCTGCACGTCGCCACTGGCGCGGTCGATCACGCTGAAGAAGTACGGGTCGGTATTAGCCGCATGATTGTCCAGCCAGGCATCGAAAGCGCCGCGGTCCTTGAACGGGCCGTAAGGCAAGTAATCCCAGAGCTTCGGGTCGGCCCCGGGACCTTCAAGGGCTTGCCACAGGCCGTCGGCATGGCGGGCCGGGTCGAGTTTTTCCAGGCGGATGAAACGCCCTTCGATCAGTTGCGTAGACGGCGCCGGGACACCTTTCCAATCGGCGAGTGAAGTCGACATGCTGCGCTCCTTACAGGGCTTTGCGAAATTGAATGAAGCCAGGACGTTCGGCGATGCGCTCGTAGAGCTGGATCGCGGTGGCGTTGGTTTCGTGGGTCAACCAGTGCACCTTGCAGCAACCATCGGCCTTGGCCGTGCGGTAGACGAACTCGATGAGCTGGCGGCCAATACCGGTGCCGCGGCTCTGTTGCGTCACCAGCAAATCTTGCAGGTAGCAGGAGTTTTCGATGCTCCAGTTCGAGCGATGGTAGATGAAATGCACCAGGCCCACCGCCGTGTCACCATTCCAGGCCAGGGCACCGTGGGTTGGCTCGCGGTCGTCGAGTAAACGCTTCCAGGTGCTTTGGCTGACCGCGTCCGGCAATTCGGTGTTGTAGAAACGCAAGTAGGCTTGCCACAACGGCAGCCAGGCGGCGTGATCGTCAGCGCTGACGAGGCGGATTTCGGTCTGGCTCATATTCACTCCTTGGACGATGGATCAGGCATCAGCCGCGCGAGCGTCTGGTCCTGCGGGTCGGGGCTGGCGGCGAGGCCGTTGCGCACGCCGGCGACATCCGCCGGGCTGCGGTTCTGGCTGAGCTTGCGCTTGCCCTCCAGGCGCTGGATCGGCAGGGCGAAGCCGACAATAGCCTTGAGCATGCTGTCGATGTACTCAGCCGGTGCATCGTCGATTGTCCACGGCTGGGCGCGACCGCTTTCGTGGCGATCGGTGAGGGCGCCGACCAGGTCGCGCAGACGATGAGGGTCGCTGAACACCTCGGCCGCGCCGTAGGCGTGCACCGCCACGTAGTTCCAGGTCGGCACGACTTTGCCGTGTTCGGCCTTGCTGGGGTAGAAACCCGGGCTCACATAGGCATCGGCCCCGGCGAAGATCACCAAGGCTTCGGCGCCGGCTTGCAGGTCGCGCCATTGTGGATTGGCCCGGGCCATGTGCCCGTAAAGGCTGCCATTGGGGCCCTGTTGCGTGTCCAGCAACAGCGGCAAGTGGCTGGCCTGCAAGCCGTGTTCACCGTGCGTGATCAATACGGCCAGACGGCAATCATTCATCATGCCATGCAGTTGGGGCAGGTCTTCGACGGCAAAGGCTTTTGGGTTGTACATGACGATTTTCCTTGGCGAATGGGAGCATCCTAGGCAGGCTATTGGTCTGTTGTAAGAGCCACTTATGACAAATTCGATAGGTCCATTTTCGAGGATCATCATGAACACCGCCGTACCACCCCTGTCGTTCAACCCCGCCGGAATCGAGCTGGACCGCCGTCAGGGGCTCAGTCGTCAGCTGTATCAGGCGTTACGCGCGCGAGTATTGGACGGGCGCCTGGCCAGTGGCACGCGTCTGCCCGCCAGCCGTGACCTGGCGGCGGCCTTGGCGATTTCCCGCAACAGCGTGGTGCGGGCTTACGACCAGCTCTATGCCGAGGGCTTCATCGAAGGGCGCGTGGGCGATGGGACTTATGTGGCGAAACTGTCTTCGACGACACTGCCGCTGAAAAACATATCCACAAAAATACCCACAGGGTTTTCAACAGGCTTACCCACAGCTTTATCCACAGATTGGCTCGATTTGCCTGTGGGCCCATCCAGTAAAGTTATCCACAGCGATGCCTTGAACCGCGTCGAAAAACACCATTTGCCCCAGCCGCCCAGTGGCCCACCCAAGGCGTTCAGGGTCGGCGTTCCGGCGTTCGATTTGTTCCCATTCGACGTCTGGGCCAAGCTGAATGCGGCTTTCTGGCGCAAGCCGGATCTGCAGCAACTGTGTTATGGCGACGCGCAAGGTGACGCACGCTTGCGCGGCCTGATCGCGGCCTACCTGCGCAGCTCCCGTGGCCTGCACTGCACCGCTGAACAAATTGTGATCACCAGCGGCGCGCAGCAGGGCATCAGCCTTTGTGCACAGCTGTTGGTGGACCCCGGCGACGTCGTGGCTGTGGAAAACCCGGGCTACCGCGCGGCCGGGCATGCGTTCGCCGTGGCCGGTGCCGAGGTGAAAGGCGTGCCGGTCGACAGCGAAGGCCTCGATTGTTCGGCGCTCGATACGTTGAGCCATTGTCGGTTGGCCTACGTCACGCCGTCCCATCAATACCCGACCGGGGTGGTCATGAGCCTCGCACGGCGGTTGGAGCTGCTGGCCTGGGCTGAACGCAACGATGGTTGGATCGTCGAGGACGACTATGACGGTGAATATCGCTACAGCGGTGCGCCGCTGGCACCCTTGGCGGCACTGGATCGCCAGGGCCGTGTGCTCTACGTCGGCACGTTCGGCAAAGTGGCGTTCCCGGCCTTGCGCCTGGGCTACCTGGTGTTGCCGCCGGGCCTGGTCAATGCGTTCGCCCGCCGCCGCGCCGTGGACGTGCGCCACTCCGAAGTCAGTACCCAAGCGGTGATGGCCGAGTTCATGGCCGCCGGACATTTCCAGCGGCACATCCGGCGCATGCGCCGCGCTGCGCTGGCCCGGCGTGATGCGCTGTTGGCCGGTTGGCCGAAATCGTTGAACGGCGTCGGCGCCATGCCCACGGTCGTCGCCGGATTGCACGTCACGGTGCCGGTGGACAACATCGAGCGCGAGCGCGAGCTGATCGCCCGGGCCACCGAAGCCGGCGTCGAGGTCAATGGCTTGAGCAGCTACTGGTTGCCTGCCACTGCCCCGACGCAGGTACGGGCGGGGCTGGTGCTGGGGTTCGCGGCGGTCCCACCAGCGACGATCGATGCCGCGCTGGCGCGTCTGGCGAAGGCCTGGCCGACATGAGCGCCGGGCGTCGACAGACGCCTGGCTTTGTCCGTCACGACAGTCGTTTTGGAAAGAACACCTCCTTGGCCTGGTCCACGGCGATTTCACTGCGGTAAAGATCGATCAGTTGCCGCTGGGTCAATTCCTTGGTCGAGTCGGCGGCCCGGCCCAGGCTGACTTGTTCCGGTGTTTTCAAACGCGCCGACAGATAAGCATGGGCAGGCGCCCAGTCAGTGGAATAACGGAAGTCGGCGAACCACAGCGTTTTGTTCTCTTTCAGGTCCTTGATCTCGTACCGGTCCAGATAGCCATAAACAGGACCTCGGAGGCGTTGCCGGTTCTTTTGCCGAGTGATGGAAATCTGGTTCCGGCTTTTTAGCCATATCAAGCCACTCATGGTCGGTGGCCGTTGTTTGATGACCTTGAGGATGCCTTCGAACCCTTCCTCATAAAGGGTCTTGGACGCCTGCTTGAGTGCTTTGCGGGTGGACTCGGCCAACTGCCGCTCCTGGGCCGACACACCCACCGTTTCGTTAGAGGCATTGTCCAGCGCCTTGGTGATCGCCACGGCGACTTTCTCCATGCGGCCTGCGTGTGCATTCAGAATCATCCCGATGCCGGTGGGTGATCGACTGGGTTTGTTGGCGTATTCCTGGATTTGCGTCTTGAACGCTGCCAGCCCGTCAATCAGGGCCTTGCCCTTGGTGATGCTGGTTGCCAGCGCAGGAACGGGCGCCGGCGCTTCGGCGATGACGTGAGGCACCCACTCACCAGTTTCCTTGCGATGAAACGTGGCAATGATTTTTTCTGAAAGCGGGTTTTTCACATCGACCCAGCCCGTCTCTTCCTTGGTTTTCGAGAGCCGGGGTTCGCCACTGACCAGACCCCAGAAACGCGCCCTGATGAACTTTTTCCGAGGCCGGGGGCGCTGCTCGTACGGGTTGCCGAGGCTGCGCCGGTTGCTTCGTTCATCGAGGGCCCAGGCCAGGTGACGGACTGCGCGTTTCTTGGTCTGGCCAATCTGCTTTATCAGTCGATTGAGTTCTGCCGGGCGCACACTGGCCTTATATTCATCGCCCAGGTATTCGAGATGTTCTTCGATGGCGGTGAACTGTTCCGTCAGGCTGCCAAATGCATCGATCTGTTCGTCCAGCCTGATCACACTTCGCTCCTCGATGGCGTCGTGCAGGCTTTGGAACGCAACCGTGATGTTATCGACCACTTGGTTGAGATCTGCCCACCCCTCAGGCACGGTGTGGATGCTATCGAGCGACAGGCAGAGGTGGCGATACATGTCCAACTGGATCAGGCGGATCGCATCGCTTTTGTAGGCCGGCATTTTCCCTCGGTGCTGGCGCAGGAATTCAAAGCCTTCGCGCCCCTGCTTCTTGAGTCGGTAGAAGCGGGTTTCCATGTAATCCAGGCGCTCGATCATGTCGTCACCGACCCGGATCATGGCGTCGGCAGCATCGACGTGTTGCTGCTCGATTTCCTCGATCGTCGAAGTGGCCATGTCCAGGGCTTCTCTCAGGGCGGGGGTGAAGCGAGCCTTCAGCGCGTCTATTTCCTCGAACGTGAAATTGATCTGCGCATTCAAGTAGCCGAGTCGGACTTGAGGCGCGTCGGGCCTTGATTGAAAGACCGGCCATTCGGTCAGGATCTTCAACGCTTCTTCGTAGCTTTCCCGTTGGGTCTTCAACGTACTCAAATAGATGATGCGTTTGAGCTCCTTGGCAGAGCCGGACGCCTTACCCAGCTCCTTGGCATCCATGGTCAGCAACTTCTGGCCTTCGATTTTCTTTTCTTCGAAGCGAGTCAACTGCGCCAGCAGCTGAGTGCCACGGCGCCTGGCATCGGCGATGACCTCCTGCCGGGCACCTTTCGATCCGCTACCGCGCAGACGCAGGCGCGTGTCGACATGCCATTCGCCGTGGGCATGGCGCATCAGCGCCGGCCCTGGGTGGGAGGGGTCTTTTTCGTCGACGATGGACACATGGTCCCCTTCCACTTTTACCTTGAACCACTTGTCGGCCATTTTGGCGAACCAATCATCGCCCTGTTGGTAGAGGCCCTTGAGCGGGCCTTCGCTCTTGAGCTGTTCGGCGTGCTCGGGCTTGTTGACGCTCAAGGGCCTGAGCAGCTTGGCATGCTCGCCGGACTTGCCCGCCAAGGCGCCACTGGAATGAATGGTGTCGTAGTGCTCGGCGGGCAGCCTGGTGTCCTTGGGCGGTATGAATTGCTCGATGATGGGCGCAGGCTTGGCCAGTTTTTCCAGCTCGGGCACGACCGGGGGGGCTTCTGTCACGCGGCTGCCAGTATTCTCCCGGGCGCGCTCGATGGCATGTGCGGTAATTGCCATGGCCATGTTCAGCAACAAGTCGACAAACGCTTCCCACGTGGCCTGACTGTCGGTTTCTTCGTCGCCTTGTGTCATCGTTTCAACGTCATCGAGGATTTGCCAAAGCCAGATGGCGGTGCCTACCGCAGCCCCGAGGTAGGGCAGGGCCAGGTTGAAAATCAACCAACTGGCCTGTTTGAAGGTTTCCCAGCGGTTCTCGCTATTGGACACAGACTGACGATCAGCGAGGGCGGTCAGGGCCTCGGCATTGGACCTGAACAACCGCGGCAGAAAATCCGCCCCTAGAGTCTGGTTGCTCAAGCTGACGGGGGCGCTGTTGGTCCACGAAGAGAAGGGGTCGGTGGCGAATTCGACGATCATCCAGGGCGAGGGGATCGGCCCGGAAAAGAGGTATCGGCTGTAGTTCTCGCGTACTCCGTCGGGCAGCCAGGCCAGCACCGATTGACGCAAGGAGGGAGTCTGCCGGATGGCGTAGATCAGATTGCTCGGCGTCGGATACTGGCACAGCTGCGGTTCCAGCAGCGGGCGATAGAGCACGCAGGGACCTGCATCGAAATCCTGCGGACCGATCACGAACATGTTGGTCACGACGTCCCCCGCAGTGCCCTGGGACTGGCCGGAGACGAAAGCCAGCTCGCGCATGACGATCGTCTGCCCGTCGACCTTGCGCTCGGCTTCGTCGGTCTCCATCACGGCGGCGATGTAACGGTAGCCGCGCTCGTCGATGTTGCAATCGCCGCGAATCTTGCTCTCCAGCGCCAGCATGGGTAACTGGATGCGTAGCTGAGCCGTGTAGAGATTTTCCCGGCGGGTCGATTCGACGGTATCGCCCAGTAGCTTGCTCTTGACCAGTTCGGGATAAACGCGACCGATATCGACCTTGGTCACCAGATTTTCGACGTAATCGACCGTCATCCATCCGGGCAGCTTGTCGCCGTCGAGAGACCGGACCACCTTGTCGCCAAGGGGCAGCGCAATCAGGTTCTGTAGCGCCAGGTCGACGAGGTTGAGCCGCGTGATCTCGATTTTGCCGGGAACAACGAAGGTGCCCCAGACGACGGGGCTGCGGATTTGCAGTTCGATCCGTTGCGGGTCGAGCGTCGCGGCGTCGGCATGCTCCGATTGCATCTGTTGTTTCAACGCGTTCAGCGCATAGTGTTTGATGGGGGGAATATCGTCCAGGTAGGTCTTGCCGGCATGGGAGCTGCTCAGCGCGGACAGGTTCTTCATGTGTTGGGCGAACAGGATCTGGTCGGACGTCGATGCTTGCTGGAGCCAGTCAGGCATCTGCTTCTCGTACCAGGCCGCATCAGGACCGGTGTCGGTCTGTGTGCCTCTGAGCGCGGGCTGCTCGCTGTCGTCGGCCATGAACCCTTTCAGGATCTCGGGAGAGCCCAGGATCTGTACCTGGGTGGCAATCAAGCCGCAGGCCTTGTGATCGAAAATGTTGCCTTCGGGCTCAAAGAAGCGCCACTGGATCTTCTTGCCCTCCACGTTGCCCAGATGATCAGGCAGGGTCTGCTCCAATGCTTGCAGCGAGTCGAACTTCTCGTAGCTGCGACGCAGCGAGTAGGCGAGGATGGTCTGTTTTTTGTCGACGGTTCCGATCAGCACCACCAGGGAGTTGTCGACCATGCGTGTCAACTTGTCGCCATCCACCTCATCGATGTCGATCAGGTACGCATGGGTGTCATAAGGGTCGTTGGTCTTGCGGTCCTGCAGGTCGGGGTACAGGAACAGTTGCCTGGCCATGGCACAGTCGGAGTCCGTCCAGCCCTTGACCTGCTTAACGTCCCAGAGTCTGTGCAGCAGGCTGGAGAGCTCATGCCAGCGCGGCGGCGCGGTGCCGATCGTGGCGTTCCAGTACACCAGTTGCTGTTCCTGGCAGGCGGACACCATGACGGGCGCGAGTTCATTGATCAGGCTGCCGATCTGAGCGATGCGCACCGGCAGGTGCACCTCGGGGGTCGTCAGTGGCAGGTGGGTCAGAAAGTGAAAGCCCTCTATTAGCAGCGTCGCATAGTCCTCATTCATCCGTGCCGCCAGCATGTTGCTGAGTGTCTGGTAACGCGTGGGCCGCTCAACGATCTGGCCGTCGACGATTTCCCAGTCCGGTTCACCGATCACAGTATTGTTCGGGTCCAGATGCAAATGGGGATAGAGCTTCTTGAGTGCACTGCGCAGAAGGGCGGCGGCTACCTCCGGCGAGGTCGGGCCGGCGAGTAACTGGTTGAGCACCGCGTCGCCAAGGCTGGCGTCGGGCGCGGCGGGTGTAGGGGTTAAGGGTTGGGTCATCTGAGTCTCCCTGTCTCGCGATACATGGCATGCCCAAAGCCGAACGCTTCGGGAACGCCATGCTAGGGCGCGGCAAAACAGGGAGGGTGGTAACTATGTATAGGGCGCAGTGTCAGCCCGGGTAAGAGGCCACCCTATCCCCGGGCCAGACAAACCTTGCTATAGGCAGAGCTACTGGCCCGACTTGATCCGCGTCCAGGCCCGTGTCCGTGCCCGCTCGGCGTCCCTTGGCAACGGCTGCAAGGTATAGAGCGTGGTCATCGCCGCCTCGGTCGGGTACAGATTGGGGTTGTTGCGGATCGCCGGGTCGACCATGTCCGTGGCGTCTTTGTTCGGGTTCGGATAGCCGACAAAATCACTGACCGGCGCGATCACCTGCGGTTGCAGCAAATAGTTGATAAACGCATAGGCGTCCCCTGGGTTGGAGGCGCCCTTGGGAATGGCGAGCATGTCGAACCAGATCGGCGCGCCTTCCTTGGGCAGGCGCATATCGACCGTCACACCGTTCTTGGCCTCCTTGGCGCGGTTGGCCGCCTGGGAAAAGCTGCCGGAGTAACCCACCGCCACGCAAATGTCGCCATTGGCGATGTCGGCCATGTACTTGGACGAGTGGAAATAGGTGATGTGCGGGCGAATCTTCATCATCAGCGCTTCGGCCTTGGCGTAGTCCGCCGGCTTCTTGCTGTTGGGGTCCAGGCCCAGGTGCTGCAAGGCCAGGGGCAGGATCTCCGACGGTGAATCGAGCAGCGCCACGCCGCACTGCTTGAGCTTGCTGATGTTCTCTTCCTTGAAGATCAGGTCCCAACTGTCCACCGGCGCGTTGTCGCCCAGGGCGGCCTTGATCTTGTCCGGGTTGAAGCCGATCAGGATGGTGCCGTACATGTAGGGCACGGCGAACTTGTTGCCCGGGTCGTTGGCTTCGATCAGCTTCATCAGCTTGGGATCGAGGTGGTTCCAGTTCGGCAGCTTGCTGCGGTCCAGGGGCTGGAACACCCCGGCCTCGATCTGCTTGGCCAGGAACACGTTGGACGGCACCACCACGTCATAGCCGGAATTACCCGTCAGCAGCTTGGCCTCCAGAGCCTCGTTGGTGTCGAAGATGTCATAGACCAGCTTGACCTGGCTGTTCTGGGCCTTGAAATCGTCCAGGGCCTTGGGCGTGATGTAGTCGAACCAGTTGTAGACGCGCAGGGTGCGCTCCTCGGCCTGGACAGCGCCGCAAAGCAGCGCGGCGCACACGGCTGGAGCCATAAAACGCTTGAGTCTATTCATGCTGTGATTCCTCATGGGGCGCTTTGGAAACCTTCAAGAACGTTCACGGCATTGATGCCGATTTCTGCCACCGCGTAGCCGCCTTCCATCACGAACAGCGTCGGCTTGCCGAGCGCCGCGATGCGCTTGCCCATCGCCAGGTAATCCGGGCTGTCGAGCTTGAATTGCGAGATGGGGTCGTCCTTGAACGTGTCGACACCCAGGGACACGACGATGACATCGGCGTCGTAACCCCGGATTTGCCCGCAGGCCTGCTCCAGCGCCGCGCTCCAGGTATCCCAGCCGGAGCCGGCTGGCAAAGGGTAGTTGAAATTGAAGCCCTCGCCGTCGCCCTCGCCATGCTCGTCGGCATACCCGAGGAAGAACGGAAACTCCGCCTCGGGGTGACCGTGGATCGAGGCGAACAACACGTCGCTGCGCTCATAGAAAATCGATTGGGTGCCGTTGCCGTGGTGGTAATCCACATCCAGGATCGCGACCTTCTGATGGCCCTGGTCGAGAAAGGCCTGGGCGGCGATGGCGGCGTTGTTCAAGTAGCAATAACCGCCCATCAAATCGCCAGCGGCGTGGTGCCCTGGCGGGCGGCACAACGCAAAGGCACTGCGCGCACCGCGCTGGATCTCCGCCTGGGCGGTGAGGGCCACTTGCGCAGCGCTGTAGGCCGCCTGCCAAGTACCGGCGGTAATCGGCGCACCGCCATCGAAGCTGTAATAACCCAACTGGCCGTGCAGGCTCGTGGGAATGACCGAGCGCAGCGTTCGCGCCGGCCAGGTGAAGGGCAACAAATCGCCGTCGCGGTTGTACTTGGCCCAACGGTCCCAGGCGCCTTTGAAGAATTCCAGATACGCCGCGCTGTGAATGCGCTGGATCGGCCCCAGGCCAAAATCCTGCGGCGCCTCCACCGGCCCCAGCCCCCGCGCCTTGACCCGCTCCAACACATGATCGGCCCGGGACGGCATCTCGAAGCAGGGCATCAATTGCCCATCCATCAACTCGCAACGCCCGTGGTGCAGGTGGTGATCGTCTGAGTAGATCGTCAGCATGTTTTTGTTCTCCGCAAGGCTGATTCGGCTGCTCACAGTCTTGCGGCGCGCGACGTTTCAGAGAACGGCAGGAGAGGCCAAAAGGGGATCGAAATGGCCAATAAGTTTGACCGTAAATCGCCCCTTGTTGGCGCGGGTGTGCGCAGGGTTGGGGCATGGCTGCTTCAATGGCGAGGCGGTGATCTTGTGGCGAGGGAGCTTGCTCCCGCTCGGCGGCGTAGCCGTCGCAGGTCGGTGAATGCGGTGTGCCCGGAAGAGGCTGGCTTAGAACGTTTGGAAAACGTAGCAGCGATCAGACTGCTCAGGGCAAGGGTGGGAGAGTAAATAAATGACCGGTCCCCCCCGAGACCGGCCATTCAGTGCATCGTTTCAATCATGGACACCCACCGCCAACCTCCTGTGGGAGCTTGCTCGCGATGGCGGCATCACATACATCCCCGGCCTGAAGGCGTACGCAGTCCATGACAAGGAAGCTTGCTCCCACTCGGCGGAGCAGCTGTCGCTCAGATGATGGAGTCGAGATCCAGCGTATAGGGTTTACCGATCGCATACCCATGGGCACCGCGGATCAATTCACCGTCGTCATCCAGGGTTGGTGCCATCGCCAGCTGCTCTGCCACTCTGTTCTCCGGGTGTGCCTGCCAGCGGGCCAGGTTGTGTGCCAGTTGCTCGGGTTGTTCCACCAGGCTTCCGTAAACGTCTTTTTCGCTGACCGACGCGGTGCGCAGCGTCGCCAGGCGCGCGCGGGTGTTGTGCAGCTTGTCGACCTCACGGATGAGCGCAATGTTGATGGCGCTTTCGCTACGCCCATTAGGCGCGCGCCGTCCTGCCAGGTAGCGCTCTTCATCGCGCAACTGTTGGGTAATCCGCGTCAGCGCATGATCGATCCACTCATATTCGCGTTTTGTCGCCAATGTGCTTCCCTCGATTTGCGCTTCCTGCCAGCGGCGCAAGGTCGCCCAGCAAGCGGGAATGTAGCTGGGGACCATGAAGTGATCACCGGTCTGGATGAGTTGGGCCAGTAAGGCCGGGCGGTCCGGTAGGCCATGTTTATGCTCGAGGACCACTTCGCAGGCGGCGTGTTGGGTGATGGTGTCGCAATGGGGCATCCACAGGATCGAAGACCGCTCCTTGCGATCGAACTCCACCGGCAGGAAGTGCCGCAAGATGCCGTGGTGTTCGTAGGGCTCGCCCGTCAGGTTGGTGATGCCCGCCACGAACACGGAAAGGCCGACCGGTACATTGGCGAACGTAAGGGCCAACCCTGTGCCATAAACACCGCTCTTGGTATTCATCCAACTGCCTGGGACGCTGGGTATCGGGTCGTTGTGGTTGACCATTCGGTAGTGCACCAGGGCTTCGGCGTTTTTTGTGAAGGTGGCGTCGGCGGCGCGGGGTGCGCCGTAGGTGTAGAGCTGGAGGGTGTAGCCTTCCGGTCTACGCCGCAGCATCTCTGAAAGTAGTAACGCCACCGCTCCCCCCAGGCTGTGACCACAGATCAGCAGTTTTTGCCCTGCATAAAATTTTTCCAGATAGCTCGTCACGAAGGCCGCAGTTTTTTTTGCTGCACCATAGAACCCTCGATGCACCTGGCCGACACCTTCTTCAAACGGCACCTGAAGCGCGTCCGCATCCCGCAGAAAGTCGGCGGACTGCTGGGTGCCACGTACCGCGATCAGGACCAACTCGTCATTGTGGGTGATGTAGGCCTGGGTATCAGTGCTTTCTTCCTTATCGGTATCGTCGAGAAAATGGACTTTGGCCGGATGTTCCTGATGTACGCCCAACTCCGGATCGTTGACTGCGTAGAGGGCCGGATCGAACGGTACGATCTCCAAGCGCTTGGAGTAGGGCACGTCTTCATACAGAGGGTAGTAGGGTTTTGTCTGCTCCGGATAGAACTCCCCGAGCTCTTCGAACTTGGCCAATGCGTCCGCGAACCAGTTGCCCACGCTTGGTTGCTCGGTGAAGCTCACCGGCGTTTTTATCGGAGCCTTGTCAGGTGTCTGGCCGAAGGGGCAATAGGTCAGGGTCGACATGAGCGCCAACTGGTACAAATTCAGCGCACAGAATTCGGGAGCGGTGGACAACATGGGCCGCAAGGCGCGTAACGGGCGAACTTCCAGCACCGTGTGTTTTTGTGGCATCAACGCTACGCCGAGCTTGCCATGTTCGCCCATCAGCCGTGCCGGTCCTGCAGGAAGTGGGTAATGGCGGTACACCTCGGGGGGCAAATGTGCGACGTGTTTGACCAGGTGCCGTACTTCCACCTGGAAGAAATCGTCTGCGCAGGTTTGTGCGGGATTTTCCCGGGTGCGTGTGGCGTTTGGGTTCAGGTAGCGGGTCTGCTCGGCGCGGACTTGTAGTTCGGTGATTTGGAGGGGGTAGTGGGGTCTTGTTTGTAGAAATGAGTAGATATCTTCAAAACCCTGATACTTCTGAGCAAAAAGCAGGACAATCGGCCCCGCATGGTGGTTGGTAACCTTGCCAGCACCCATGACATCCAGGTTGCCAGGGTACTCTTGTCCTTCTGAATCGGTAGCGACATAAGCCAGCCCTGCATAAGGCTCGCCAGAGCCAAACTCATCGACGAGCTGAAAACTGCTCCACTTACCCCCCACAGGGCAGGTCAGATTGCGATGGCTCAGCCGTGACTCTAATTCTTTTTGCAATGACGTCATACGCGAATCTCCTTATTCCGTACAACCGGGGTAAATAGTGCATTTCTGTCCGTCGGGCATTTGAAAACCGCTGAAGTCCTGGTAATTGCCATAACAAAATGCGTATTGGTCCTCAAAGTGTTTGCCCATGCAGCGTTTCCAACCGTTAGGCACCTTCACCCAAGTGTCACCAATGGCGGGTCTTTCCTCGTCCGCCAATTTGATCTTCATCGTCACGGTTTTACCCGGTAGTTGGTCAAGGGTGTACGCCGCGAAAGGACGCCCACGCCCAAGCTCGCCCTGCGGGTTGGTTTTTTTGCAGTCGAGGATTTTTCTGAGAATGCGGGGCTTGCCTGAGGTACGGAATAACCACTGGCATTGGCCGTAAAAAGTGCTTTCACCCGCTTCGCTGAACGTGCCTTTGTATTGCGTTTCCAGCTCATCGCGAATAACGACGTTGGCCGTATCTTGACTGATATCACTCCAATCCTTGCCATAGGCGGAGTTGATTTCGAGCTCAATGCGATTGATCACCAGTGGGCAACCCATACGGGTTCGGCGAATAACGATTTCGGAATCAGCTTTGTATGCCTTGCGCCACTCCCTATTGAACACCGGTGCCTTGTTATACCGGGTCTCGACGGTGCAGGTTTCGCCTGGGGCGGGCACGTAGTACACCGCCGCCTGATAGGCAAAGTCAGGCGGCAAATCTGCCGTAAAAGTAAACGTGTTCGGCTGTGTGTTGGCACAACCTGCCGTCATCGCCAGGCCGATCAAACTTGCAATGCACAAAGCCTGTTTCATGGCGGCGTATCTCCCTGCCAAAACGCTGCCGTCAGGCGCACCCGTTCAAAATGCTCATCGGGGCTTTCAGCTGAACGTACTTGCCAGTACGGCGCCAGCGCCTGGGCGGGTGTTTGCAGGCGCTGAGTCAGTAAAAACTCCAACTGCTCGGGCGCCTGCCAGTGCCAGGCCTCGGCCTGTTCGAGCGTGGCACGCAACCACGCCACCGGGTCCTGTTGCTCGGCAAGGGAGGCGAAGGCCTGGACATGCTCGGCCAACAGGAAGCGGCGGGCATTGAGGAGGCGCGTCTGCATCGCTTGCTGCGGAGTAACAGGCACCTGCAGCCAAAGAGGCGAATCGGGTAGCGGATATGCCCCCGGAGCCGGGTTATAGGTGCTTGCCCAGCAAGTGCCCTGCCAATAGCAGACACTGATCGCTGGCCCGAGATAGGCCGGATAGGCTTCAACGGGCAGGTGCTGGAGCGCCCGGGCCAAGACACGGTTGTCATGGAAGCGGTACAGCGCCTGATGGGGGCGCTCTCCGATGATCAGCCGTTCACGCCAGTGTTCCACCAGTGTTGGCAGGCCCTCTTTGGGAAGGCTGGCGAGCCATCCCCAGCGGCTGTCCGGCCGGTCGATCAATTCATTGATGTGTTCGTCGCCGGGCCGATCGAAGGTGAAGACAAAGGGTCCGGCGTCAGCGAGGTCGGAGACCGGCGTTTGGCTGTACACGCTCAGGTACTGGTCGGGGCGACTGCTCTTGAGCAATGCCTGTCGCGTGTGGTGCTCATTTTCTGAGTCCAGGACGACACACAGGGTGTGGCCGAGGCGTTGTTGTTCGATCAACCATTGATGGGGGAGTGAGCGAGTCATGCGGCGGCGATTTCCATTGGGCAGAGACCCTCTCGGCAGGCCTCGCAGATCGGACAAAAGTCCAATCCCGCTGCTTTGCTGGCCGTTATCAGAGCGCGTTGAGTGGGGGCGAGTAGTGGGACTGGAACCGCCAAGGGGTCCGTCAAGCCAGGCGTGAATGATGAAGCGGTAGCGCCGGCCATGGGGGCGCCGCCGAGCTGGATTTCACTGCTGCTGTAGATACCGCTGTGGTTGATCAGGATGTGCTGGCCCCCGGCTTTCAAACTGAGAGAGACACCTGCTTCAAGGACCACATGAGCGCCGGCCTTGATATGTATTTGCTGCCCGGCTTCGACGGCCAGTGTCTGATCGACACAGGTATGGCGGTTGGCGACGCGCAGGTAGTCATTGCCTTCGACCTGGACCGTACGGTCGGCGGCGGTGGTCCGATGTTCCTCGGCGTGCAGGGCGGTGATGCTGTTGCCCCTGATGGTCTCCCGCCGCTCGTTGCCAATCTCCAGTCGGCTGTCGTTTTCGATCTTCTGTTCCATATCGCGCTGGGCCCGCAGATAGATCAGCTCCTGACCAGCGCGGTCTTCCAGGTGCAGCTCGTTGAAGCCTTTGTTGCCCGGCGAGCTGCAAGAACGAAATACGGTGCGGGTCTTGTGCGCAGGCAACGGGTAGGGCGTAGCGTTGGCGCTGTTGGTCAGGCATCCACTGATCAAGGGCTTGTCGGGATCACCTTCGATGAAGGTTACCAACACCTCCATGCCCACCCGCGGAATCGTGACGCCTCCGTAGCGGTTGCCCGTCCAATTGGAGGCGACTCGTAACCAACAGCTGCTGCCGTCGTCGAAGTCCCCCGTCCGATCCCAGAAAAACCTGACTTTGACCCGGCCATACAGGTCGCAGTGGATCTCTTCACCCTTGGGCCCCGTGACGATTGCCGTCTGGCTGCCCCATACACGTGGCTTTTGGTAAACCCGTTGCGAACGAAAAGTCGCATCCCAAGGCGTGGCAACGAAGTGATTGCGATAGCCCTGATTGAAATGGTCTCCCGTCCTGCCAGTGTCGCTGAGGGTGATTTCCTCCAGCACCTGCGGCTGTTTGCCTTCGTGATGCACTTCGGTCAGGAGCCATAGATCATTCCATTCCTGACGAGGGTGCCCGCTCAATGTCAGGAAGTGCCCCGTCGTCAGTGCCGGCTGATCACTCTTTCCTTCGGCCTGGCGGTAGTCGATGCGATGGCGTTCCAGGGCTCGCCGGCTCAATAACCTGCCGCGTTTTTCCTGGGTAAAGTCGCCCGGATAATCATAGGCCTCCAAGTCTGGTCGGATTTTTTCGATGCCGGGCTGACAGCTGCTCTCCAGCAGGAATGTCGACTTCTTGAAGTCGTAATCACGGCACGTGACGCGGCTGGTCCGGGTCTCCAGTCGCAGGCCAAATCGATGAATAACCGGCTCGTCGTCAACCATGCCGCTGCCGTGTTTATAAACAGTGCGGTGCTCAAGTCGGGGAAATACGGTCTGGTCATCACCAAATACCAGGTGATGGCTCGATTCACTGTGCTGGAAATGATAATGCAGGCCTTCTTCGTGACACAGGCGTTCAATGAAGTGCAAGTCGGATTCGCGATACTGCACGCAGTAGTCACGAGGCGAATAACTTGCACTTAACTGGAAGCGATGGGCGTCGGTGAGAATACCGTGCTCCTTGAGGATCGATGTGATGATCTGCGGCACACTGACGTGTTGAAAAATGCGTTGGTTGGTGCGGTGTTCCAAGTAAGCCAATCGTGGAACCAGTCTTATCTTGTAATGCGTCAGGCGTTTTCCGGTGTCTCCTTGTACAACACGATAGATCAGCCCGTGAACACCGCTTCCCTGTTTGTTGAATGCAAGAAATGCCTGCTGGTTTAACAAGCATTCCAGATCCATATCGCTTTGTTCGCTGACGAGTTCGATATCAAACGAATAAGGTGTGCTAATGGCTTCGAAGCCTTCGAAGGCCAACACTTGGAGGTCATGTTCGAGGTCAGGAATTGTGAGATGAAAGTTTCGCAAATCAGAAGTGTGGAACATTCGCAGGTCCTTGGGCGTTGGCTTTGACTCCTGATTGCATTGAAGCAGTCTTGATGGGGGGAACGTGCAGAGACTTGTAAAAAAAGAAAAGGATGTAGGAGTTTTCTTCGCAGCAAGTAGGGACTTGAGAATGAAATGATTTGAAGTGATTTTAGTTGGGTCGATGGAGTTTGGAACTTGACAGAGAAAATTTGCATTGGGAGTTTCAGTATGGCTAATTTTTTGAAAAAAAAGGAAAGATCCTACTTTTTTATTTTTAAAGCTTTGGCATTCTTCGCTGCGTTCCGCTGGTTGGGGGTGTGAGTTTTGAGTTGTGCCGGATTGCATTTGGTAAAACTTCCTACAAGCGAAATCGAATATTTACCTTGAATAACCATATTGCCAAAACTGCCCATGTCACAAATTGAATTTTCTTAACAGGGTCGTGAATGTCGTATTCCGGAAAGCTGTCCGCCCATTATCTGGCTCTCGCCAAAACGCCCATCTCCAAAGAGGGTTTTGCGGGTGCGGACGTGCGTTTTTCGAATGAATACGAGGCGTTGGAAAGCGAGCTGGGCAAAGCCCAGTCGATGCACGAAAGCGGTCAGGTCGACTGGCTGAAGATCCGTGAAGGAAGTGAAGCGCTACTGCGTAGCCAGTCGAAGGACTTGCGGGTGGCGGCCTGGCTGGTTTGGGCGCTGTATCAGCGCGAATCTTTCCAAGGGCTGCTGGCAGGTCTCTGTCTTTTGCACCACTTGTGTAAAAACCATTGGCCTGACATTCATCCGATCAAAAATCGAACCCGTGCCGCCAGCATCAATTGGTTGGTGCCTCGCCTGGAGCAGGCGTTGGGTGATGACATTGCGATCAAGGAGCAACTGCCGCTGTTCCGCCTTCTGACAGAGCAACTTGAAGGACTCGATACCGTTTGCACCGCCCACTTGGGTGACGACGCGCCTTTGCTGCTCCCGTTGTGTCGGCGCCTCAACACGATGATCCAGCGTGCCACTGACAACCTGCCGCAGGCGGGTGCCATTGGGACGGTAGTGGCTCAGGTGAAGCAAGTTGCTAGCCAACTGCTCATGCCTGGTGCTCCGATTGAAAACGAAAAAGAAGCCCACAAGGCCCTGCGTGCCCAGCAGGAGAACGCGGGGTCGTTATGCAACTGGTGGCTCAAACAAAAAGCTACCGACGTTCGGGCCCTGCGCCTGAATCGTACGTTGACCTGGCTGACCATTGACGTCATGCCCGAGCGCAACGCCGAGCAGATCACGCAGCTGCGTGGGGTGCCGGCGGACAAACTCAAGACTTATCAGGACAGTCTCCACCAAGGCGATTACGCGAACCTGTTGGTGGAGATCGAGGCCAGCCTGGCGAAGGCTCCGTTCTGGCTCGACGGTCAGCGGCTTGCCTGGGAGTGCTTACAAGGGTTGAACGCCGAGTTGGCCATGGGTGAAGTGGAGGTTCATTTCGCGCTATTCATCCAGCGCCTGCCGGGGGTTATCGAATTGCGCTGGCATGACGGTACGCCGTTCGCCGATCCCGCCACGCGGGCGTGGATAGCGTCCCAGGTCATGCCTCACCTGCAAAAACCTGGCGCGGCGCCCGAAATCGATACCACCCACAACGATGCGCCTTGGGAACTGACACTGGAAGAGGCCCAGTCGATCCTGTCCACGGATGGCCTCAAACCCGCCGTCCAGTTACTCAAGCAAGGCATGCAAAACGCTCGTGGGGCACGCGAGTGTTTCCTCTGGCGGTTCGCGATGGCTCGCTTGTGCTTCTCGGCGAGGAAATACGAACTCGCGAAAGTCCAGCTCGAGGTCCTCGACCAGACATTGCAACACGCCGGTCTGAATACCTGGGAGCCCACCCTGGAGTTACAGGTGCTGCATTTGTTGCACAGCTGCTGCGAGTTATTGCCTCAGAACCACGTCATACGCGAGTGCAAGGAAGAGACCTATCGCAGGTTGTGTCACCTCGACCTGGAACGGGTCATTGAATAGGCCTTCGGGTCCAAAATTGTCAGGAGAAAGTCATGGCCAAAGAAGGCTCGATCGCCCCCAAGGAACGCATCAACGTCACCTTCAAACCTGCCACCGGCGGTGCCCAGGAAGACATTGAACTGCCGTTGAAACTATTGGCGATCGGTGATTACACCCACCGCAGGGATGAACGCAAGATCGAGGATCGCAAGCCGATTGGCATCGACAAGATGACCTTCGACGAAGTGTTGGCCAAGCAGGAGCTGAACCTGACCCTCAGCGTACCGAATCGTCTTCAGGAAGAAAGCGAAACTGAAGAGCTGGCAGTACAGCTGCGTGTGAACTCGATGAAGGATTTCAATCCGGCGAGTCTGGTCGAGCAAGTGCCGGAGCTCAGCAAACTGATGGAGTTGCGTGACGCCCTGGTGGCGCTCAAAGGGCCATTGGGTAACGCGCCAGCGTTTCGCAAGGCCATCGAAGGCGTACTCGGCAATGACGATTCCCGCCGTCGCGTACTGGATGAGCTGGGTCTGAACTCCGCAGCGAAGAACGCTTGATTATTTCAGCCAAGGAAGCCGAGACATGAGTACTCATGCCCTACAGCAGCAAAGCCCGGACAGCGCTGATTACAGCATTCTTGAGAACATCATCGCCCAGACTCGCCTGACCCCGGACGATGACGCCTACGACATTGCCAGGCGAGGCGTGTCTGCGTTCATCGAAGAGTTGCTCAAGCCGCAAAACAGCGGCGAGCCGGTCAAGAAGGCCATGGTTGATCGCATGATCGCCGAGATCGACGCCAAGCTCAGTCGCCAGATGGACGAAATCCTCCACCACCCACAGTTCCAGGCCTTGGAGTCGGCATGGCGCGGTTTGCAGTTGCTGGTGGACCGCACCAACTTCCGCGAAAACATCAAGATAGAAATGCTCAACGTCTCCAAGGACGATTTGCTGGACGACTTCGAGGATTCGCCAGAAGTCATGCAGTCAGGCCTTTACAAGCATATCTACACCGCTGAATACGGTCAGTTTGGCGGGCAGCCGGTGGGTGCGGTCATCGCTAACTACTTCATGTCGCCAAGCTCGCCGGACGTGAAGTTGATGCAGTACGTGTCCAGTGTCGCCTGCATGTCCCATGCGCCGTTCATCGCCGCGGCCGGTCCGACATTCTTTGGTCTGGAAAGCTTTACTGGCCTGCCGGACCTCAAGGACTTGAAGGACCACTTCGAAGGTCCGCAGTTCGCCAAGTGGCAGAGCTTCCGTCAATCGGAAGATGCTCGCTATTTTGGGCTGACCGTACCGCGCTTCTTGTTGCGCACCCCCTATGATCCGCAAGAGAACCCGGTCAAGTCATTCGTCTACAAGGAAACCGTTGCCAATAGCCACGAGCACTACTTGTGGGGCAATACGGCATACGCGTTCGGTACGAGACTGACCGACAGCTTTGCCAAATTCCGCTGGTGCCCGAATATCGTTGGCCCCCAAAGCGGTGGCGCGGTTGAAGACCTGCCGTTGCACCACTTCGAAAGCATGGGTGAGATCGAAACCAAGATCCCGACCGAAGTGCTGGTGTCCGACCGACGCGAATACGAGTTGGCCGAGGAAGGCTTCATCTCCCTGACCATGCGCAAAGGTAGTGACAATGCCGCGTTTTTCTCCGCCAGTTCCGTGCAGAAGCCGAAGTTCTTTGGTAACGGCGCCGAGGATAAGCATGCCGAGCTGAATTACAAGCTTGGCACCCAGTTGCCCTACATGATGATCGTCAATCGACTGGCTCACTACTTGAAGGTTCTGCAGCGCGAGCAACTGGGGTCATGGAAGGAGCGCACGGACCTGGAGCGTGAACTCAATAACTGGATTCGCCAATACGTGGCCGACCAGGAGAACCCTAGCGCCGAAGTTCGTGGCCGCCGTCCGCTGCGCGCAGCGAAGATCATTGTCAGCGACGTTGAAGGTGAACCAGGTTGGTATCGCGTAGGCCTGAACGTACGGCCTCACTTCAAGTACATGGGGGCCGATTTCACGCTGTCGTTGGTTGGCAAGCTGGACAAGGCGTAGGCGCGCTGATGATGTATGGCAGCCTTTTCGAGCGCCTGGCCGGTGATTTAGATAAGCGCACGGGTTTGAGTCGTGAGATGTGTGTCGTGACATCGGTGGCTGCGCATCTGGCCAAGATGCTCAGTACCCGGGCGGGTAGCGTGCAGACGCTATCCGATTATGGGCTGCCGGATCTTAATGACACGCGCTTGAGCTTGCACGACGCAGGAAGCCAGGCCCGCAAGGCGATCGAGGCGTTCATCAAGGTCTACGAGCCACGCCTCAGGAACGTCTGTGTCGTTTCAATACCAAGTCATGCCGATCCGCTTCGCCTGTCCTTCAGCATCGACGCTTTGCTGGATGTGGAGGGGGTCAGGCGACAGGTCAGTTTTTCCGCGTGCCTGGACGGCAGCGGTCAGGTCAAGGTCAGACAAGGATAGCCATACATGTCGTTCAATCATTACTACCAGAGCGAGCTGACGGCACTCCGGCAGCTGGGTCGACATTTCGCCGAGCGTAACCCGGCGTTGGCCCCCTTTCTGGGGCAGGCCGGACGGGACCCGGATGTGGAGCGCCTGCTGGAGGGGTTCGCATTCCTGACCGGGCGGCTGCGCCAGAAGCTCGATGACCAATTGCCGGAGCTGAGCCATTCGCTGATGCAGCTGTTGTGGCCGAACTACATGCGGCCATTGCCGGCCTTCAGCATCTTGCAGTTCGATCCACTACAGCGGTCCGGCCCCGCACTGCGGGTGGAACGTGATACACCGGTCGAAAGCAAGCCTGTACAGCAGGTGCGTTGCCGTTTCCTGACGTGTTACTCAACCGAAGTGCTGGCGCTTGATCTGACCAGGTTGAGTTATTCAGTGAAAGGGGATGGGTCGCTGTTGAGCCTGCGCCTGGAGATGTGTTGCGACGGTCATTTGGGCGAACTGCAACTGAGCCAATTGCGTCTGCACTTGACCGGCGAGCGTTACATCAGCCAGATGCTCTACCTCAGCCTCTTGCGTAACCTTGAAGGTATCGAGCTGATCCCACTGGACGGCTCCGGCGATGCCCTGCGGGCTGCAGATGGCAGCCCTATGATGTTCAGGATGCCCTCCGATCGTGTCCAGCCGGTAGGGTTTGCTGAAGAGGAAGCGCTGATCCCGTATCCGCTGAATACCTTTCGCGGCTATCGCTACCTGCAGGAATACTTCGCCTTCCAGGACAAGTTCCTGTTCGTCGACGTCAATGGCCTGGACGTGATCAACGCTGCTCCGCGCGGCAGCGTCGAACAGATGCGGGGCCTGGAACTGCGCTTCGATATTGGCAAAAGCGGTATCCAGCGGATGCGCCCGACACTGGACAACATAAAACTTCACTGCACGCCGATCGTCAATCTGTTCAAGCATGACGCCCAGCCAATCCGCCTGGACAGCAAACAGGACGAATACCTGTTGCTGCCGGCCGATTATGCCCAGGAGCATTGCGGCGTGTTCTCAGTCGAAAGTGTCACCGGCTGGAACCCCGGCGGCTTGGGTTATCAGGCCTATGTGCCGTTCGAATCCTTCGAGCACGATTCAAGCTTCGATGTGCCCCACAGCCGACCCTACTACAGCGTTCGTCAGCGCCCTTCATTGCGGCACGGTGGCCTGGACACCTGCCTGGGCTTCGGTGTCCGGCACACTCACCCTCATGAAACCCTGTCGATCGAGTTGATGTGCACCAACCAGAACCTGCCGCGCCAGCTCAAGTCGGGTGACATCGACCAGCCTGGTGAAAAAAGCCCTGAGTCGCTGAGTTTCCGCAACATCGGGCCGGTCACGTCGAGCTTCGCTCCCCCGCTCAATCGCGATTTCCTCTGGAAGCTGATCAGCAACATGTCACTCAACTACCTGTCGCTGGCGGACGTCAATGCGCTCAAGGTGATTCTCGAAACCTATGATTTTCCGCGCTACTACGACGAGCAGACAGAGAAGGTCAGCAAGCGTTTGCTGGACGGGCTCAAGTCGATCAGGCACCAGCATGTCGACCGCCTGCATCGAGGCTTGCCAGTTCGTGGCTTGCGCACCGAACTGACCATCGACCCCCAGGGCTACATCGGCGAGGGCGACTTGTTCGTCTTCGCTTCGGTTCTCAACGAATTCTTCGCGCTTTATGCCAGCCTCAATTCGTACCACGAACTGCGGGTGAACAGCACACAAGGAGAGGTCTATCAATGGACACCCCGCATGGGCCAGCAGCCGCTTCTATAAGCGTTCTGACGCGAGGGATACGCGAGTACTCGCTATTTCAGGCCGTGTTGTTGGTCGTTGATCGACTGCGCGAGGCTCACCCAGACCTGGATGATGAGGCGCTGTATGACCGACTGGAGTTCCAGGCCAACCCAAGCCTGGGGTTCCCCGCCAGCGACATTGATCGGGTGGAGTTTTTTGAAGAACACGGCCAGGTGCGAGCGCGCCTGCGCATGAACCTGATCAGCCTGGTAGGGGCAGGGTCGCCGCTACCGGCGTTCTATGGTGAGCAGGCCCTGGGGGAGGAGGACGGCAATCCGACGCGCGACTTCCTCGACGTCTTCCATCACCGTCTTCAACGGCTGATGCTGCCGATCTGGCGCAAGTATCGTTACTGCGCAAGTTTTCAGAGCGGAGCTAGAGACCCGTTTTCCGAGCAGTTGTTTGCGCTGATCGGCCTGGGCGGCGAAGACATTCGCAAGGCCAGTCAACTGAACTGGAAGCGTCTGCTGCCGTATCTGGGGCTGCTGAGTCTTCGTGCTCATTCGGCAGCTCTGATCGAGGCCGTGCTGCGTTATTACTTCAAGCACGCCGAACTGAACCTTGAGCAGTGCATCGAGCGGCGTGTGGAAGTCCTTAGCGAACAGCGCAACCGCCTCGGGAGTGCCAATAGTCTGCTGAGCCAAGACCTGGTGTTGGGTGAACAGGTGCGCGATCGCAGCGGCAAGTTCCGGATCCATATCAGCGAACTGGACTGGCAGCGTTTTCACGAATTCCTGCCCATCGGCATCGGTTACCAGCCGTTGTGCTCGCTGGTGCGTTTCACCCTGCGTGATCCCCTCGAATATGACATTCGCCTGGTCCTGCGCCGGCAGGACATTCGTGAGCTGTGCATTGGAGAACAGAACATCTGCCGCCTGGGATGGACCAGTTGGTTGGGGCACGAGCGCGCCGATGGCGTGGTGACCCTCGGCAGCAAAATTCATTAGGAATGAATGACATGATCAACGTAGACCTTCAGCAACTGATTCAGGCGTTGGATGCCGAAACCAGAAGCGATCTGGAGCGCTCGGCCGAGCGATGCGTCGCCCGTGGCGCAGATAAAGTCCTGGTGGAAGACTTGATGCTGGGCTTGCTGGAGCGTCCGCAGGGGCTGCTAGCGCGAGCCTTGCAGGATGCCCAGGTAAACGCAGATGAACTGAGCGCTGCGCTGCAACCACGGATGGGGCACAGTGCTTCACGCAATCCGGTATTCGCCCCAGAGCTGGTGCAATGGTTGCAGGATGCATTGCTGGTGGCCAATCTCGAGTTGGGCTGCAGCCAGGTCGGACAAGCCGCGTTGATCCTGGCGTTGCTGCGCAACCCTCTTCGCTATGCAGGGAGTGCTTACCAGGCGTTGCTCACCCGACTGAATGTCGATCGGTTGAGAAATTTCGCCTTGTCGCAACAGACTCAATCGATCGTCGATCACTCCGCCAAGCCGGGCGATTCCCTACTGGCGCGTTTTACCCATGACCTGACCCGGCAGGCTCGTGAGGGTCAACTCGACCCGGTGCTTTGTCGCGACGGTGAGATCAGGCAGATGATCGATATTCTCGTCCGTCGCCGCAAAAACAATCCAATTGTGGTAGGCGAAGCAGGGGTGGGCAAGACCGCCATCGTCGAGGGACTGGCGTTGCGCATCGCCGCCGCAGAAGTACCTTCAGCGCTCGAGGGCGTCGAGCTACTTTCGCTGGATATGGGGCTCCTGCAGGCCGGCGCCAGCATAAAAGGTGAATTCGAACGTCGTCTCAAAGGGGTGATCGACGAGGTCAAGGCTTCGCCAAAATCCATCATCCTGTTCATTGATGAGGCTCACACCTTGATTGGCGCGGGTGGCAATGCCGGGGGCGCCGATGCGGCCAACCTGCTCAAGCCGGCCTTGGCCCGGGGCGAGCTGCGTACTATCGCGGCCACCACTTGGGCGGAATACAAAAAATATTTTGAAAAGGACCCGGCCCTGGCCCGTCGCTTCCAACCGGTGCAATTGCACGAACCGACCGTCGGTGAGGCAGTAACCATCCTGCGTGGCCTGGCGCGGGTCTACGAGAACAGTCACGGCATTTACCTGCGTGATGATGCGGTGGTCGCGGCGGCGCAATTGTCGGCCCGATACCTGACTGGTCGTCAGTTGCCAGACAAGGCTGTGGATGTGCTGGACACTGCCTGCGCCCGCGTGCGCATCGGCCTGGCCGCTGCGCCGCAAAGCCTGGAGCGGTTGCGCGGCGAGTTGGCCGAAGGCGAGCGCCAGCGCCAAGCGCTGCGTCGTGATGCGCAGGCAGGCCTATCGATTGATCTTCAGGCGCTGGAAGCGCTGGAGGTACGTCTGGAGGCCATCGAAGACGAGCGCCGAACGCTGGAAATCCAATGGACCGAGCAACGCATTCTTGCGGAACGCCTGCTGTCGCTTCGTCAGCAATTGGCCAAGGCCCGGGAAGCCTCGGTGGATCACCCCCTCAGCGTCGAAGCCCTGGAAGCGGCGCTGCATGAAACATACGGCACGTTGGTGGCTGCGCAAGTCCATGAACGCCTGGTTAGCTTCGAAGTTTGCCCGCGACTGGTAGCCGAGGTCATCAGTGCTTGGACCGGTGTGCCGCTGGCACAACTGGCGCGAGAGCACAATTTGAAAGTCGCCAGTTTCGCGACGGAACTGCGTGCTCGTATTCGTGGCCAGGAGCCGGCTGTGCGGGCGCTTGATCGCGCGATGCGTGCTGCCGCTGCGGGCCTGAGCAAACCCGACGCCCCGGTGGGGGTATTTCTGTTGGTGGGACCCAGTGGCGTCGGCAAGACTGAAACGGCGCATGGCCTGGCCGACCTGCTCTATGGCGGTGATCGCTTTATCACCACGCTCAACATGGCCGAATTCCAGGAAAAGCATACGGTTTCCCGGCTGATTGGCGCGCCGCCGGGCTACGTCGGTTTTGGCGAAGGCGGCATGCTCACCGAAGCCGTGCGGCAAAAGCCCTATTCAGTGGTGTTGCTCGATGAGGTCGAAAAAGCCGACCCGGATGTGTTGAATCTTTTCTACCAGATCTTCGACAAGGGCTTGGCCAACGACGGAGAAGGGCGGGAAATTGATTTTCGCAACACGCTGATCCTGATGACGTCGAACTTGGGCAGCGAACGCATCAACGAGCTGTGCGAAAACGGCGCAAAACCAAGTGCCGAATGCCTTGAAGAATCCATTCGCCCGATACTCAGTCAACATTTCAAGCCCGCGCTGTTGGCGCGCATGTGTGTGGTGCCGTACTACCCGGTCAACGGGCCGGTGTTACGTGAACTGGTGGAAGTCAAACTCGACCGCTTGGGCGAGCGGCTGCACCGTCGTCAATTGGGTTTCAGTTATTGCGGGCACCTTGTGAACCACCTGGTTGAGCGTTGCAGTCGTAATGATCGTGGCGCACGACTGATTGACCAATTGCTTGACCTGCACCTGATGCCGCTGATTGTCGACCGGTTGCTCGCCGCCATGGCCGGTGGTGAACGGCTACGGCACGTACACGCCGTGCTCAACGGCGATGCCTGCGTCGCGTGTGAGTTCTCCTGAGGTGGGCGCCATGTTCAAGAAACTTTCGCAACCGTTGGACTATGCCGAAGCGCTTCTGGCGCAGTTTTCCGATCTTTCGCGCTTGGCGGACGGTGCTGAGCTGGTGGGGAAGTTCATCCAGGGCGTAGCGCGGCTCAGTGGCTGTGAACTGGTGCAGTTGTACCTGCTCGATGTCACTCGCACCCGTCTGGAAATGAATACCGAGAGCCTGGATGGCCAGTTGCAATTTCGTGACCCGCAAAACCTGCCTTCCGACTACCACGCTGAGCAATTGTTGCAGTTTTCCCTGTGCCAGAACCGTGTGGTGTGCCTCGATGCGTTAAGCGACAGCGTGCACGAAACCGGTTTCCTGCCGCCGCGGGCCACACCCTGGCAGTCGTTGCTTTGCGTTCCCCTGGGCAATCCGCAGGATGGGGTCGGAGGCTTGTTGCTATGCGCCAGCAATCAGCACCTCGACCTGCAAGGGATCGCTGAGTCCCTGGGACATCTTGGAACCTTCGCGCTTGGCCAGATGCATCTGTTACAGCGCCTGCGCGGTCCTGTCGACGAGTCGATACCTGATACCACAAGCCTGCCGAGCGCCATCAGTTACGGCCTGATTGGTAAGAGCATGGCCATGCGCAAGACCTGCTCATTGCTCAGCAAAGTACTGCACAGCCCCTACACCGTCCTGCTGCGGGGTGAAACCGGTACCGGCAAGGAGGTGGTGGCCCGGGTCCTTCACGATTACGGCCCGCGTCGATCCAAGGCGTTTATCGTGCAGAACTGTGCAGCGGTCCCCGAGAACTTGCTGGAGAGTGAGCTTTTCGGCTATCGCAAGGGGGCGTTCACCGGTGCCGACCGGGACCGCGCCGGGCTGTTCGATGCGGCCAACGGCGGCACGCTGCTGCTCGATGAAATCGGCGATATGCCGTTATCCCTGCAGGCCAAGTTGTTGCGAGTGTTGCAGGAAGGCGAAATCCGGCCGTTGGGGTCCAACGTCACTCACCATGTCGACGTGCGCATCATTGCCGCCACCCACCGCGACCTGAAGCAACTGATGGAGGAGGGCAAGTTCCGCGAAGACCTGTATTACCGTCTTGCGCAGTTTCCAATTCCGCTACCGGCGTTGCGCCAGCGCGACGGCGACATCATTGAGCTGGCGCGGCATTTTGCCGACAAGGCTTGCACACTCCTGCAGCGTGATCCGGTGCGCTGGTCAGACGCTGCGCTCGATCACCTGGCCGCCTACGACTTCCCAGGAAACGTCCGTGAACTCAAGAGCATCGTAGAAAGGGCCGTGCTCTTGTGCGAGGGCGGCGAACTGTTTGTCGAGCATTTTGCGCTACACATCCAGACCCCAGCCGAACGGGGCCGCGTGAGCCTACGTGAAAGGATGGAGCAGATCGAACGTGGCCTGCTGATCGATGGCCTGCGTGAGAGTTCAGGCAACAAGGCGCGTGCCGCCCGTGAACTTGGCTTGCCGCTACGCACGCTGATCTATCGCCTTACGCGCCTGAACGTTCAGCGTAGTGATTTCAATGATTGATCCTTACCTTGTTCGTAGCCATTCCAGCCCGGCCCTTTCATTTCTGGAGAAATTTGGATGCCTGTTTTCCCCTGGCGAGCCGTCCTGCTGACGCTCTTCGTGTCATCTGCCCTCGGCGGTTGTAGTGGCAACTACAAATTCAACGACAGTGATTATCGCCCCCTGGGTGATCCACAGGCGGTCAATCGCGGTAAGTGATCCAAGGAGCCTTTAATAGATGGATCTTGTTTTCGAAATGCTGAACGCCAACCAGTTCGTCCCTGTACGGCTGTTTCACAAGACCTTCGGACCGGCCGGCGGAGTGATCGGTCGGGGCGAGGGTTGCCATTGGATGATCCCTGACCGCGACCGCCTGCTGTCCAAGTGTCACGCGCAGGTCAGCTTCCGTGAGGGTGCGTTTTTCCTGACCGATACCAGTGGCAACGGTACGACCCACCGCGAAAGCGGCGTACGCCTGCCCAAGGGCGAACCGGTACGGATACAGGACGGAGACGCCTACATCATGGGCGAATTCGAGGTCCTGGCGCGGCTGGTCGTCGGGCCGTCGAACAGCGGTGTCGAAGCCGGTTGCTCAACGCCGGTCGACAGTCTCATTCCGGACGATGCTTTTCTGGAGCTCGACCCGCTGAAAGCACTGGACCAACAGGAGCGGGTCCTGCTGGACATCGATGAGCTGATCAATCCCACTGCCGTACCACCAGACACCCTTGGGCGCCCAGATTATGCACGTATCGACACGGAAAGCCTGCTGGTGCCGGAGTTGGTCGAAGAGCTCGTTGAACCAAGGCCTGCGCCCATCCCGCCCGCCAACGCTATTGATCACCCTGGAGAAGATTTTTGGGAGCGCTTCGCTATTGCCCTGGGCGTGGATCACGACAGCCTTGATAGGGAGGCCCGCGAAACTCTGGCGATCAACGCCGCGCTGCTGCTCAAGCAGAGCATCCATGGTTTGCAGCAGCGCTTGCGCACTCGCTCGGAGTTGAAAGGCGAACTGTGCTTGGCCCAGACCTATGAAGAACAGGTTCGTTTGATTGCCAGCCTGCAAATCGATCACCACGGATGACGTCCATGTCGCACTGCACGATGCACTTGTTCAAGACTTTGACGGCGCTGGCCATGACCCTGCTGCTGGGGGGGTGCACCACGTTGTCGCCCTTTTCGACGATGACCAAGCTCAACCTCACTCTGACGGCCAGTGATCAGCTCAACCCCGACCTCAATGGGCGGCCATCGCCAGTGGTGGTGCGGTTGTTCGCACTCAGGCATCCGGTAGCCTTTGAAAATTCGGATTTCTTCAGCCTCTATGAGCGCGGGAGGGAAACATTGGCCCCCGACCTGATTTCCAGCGAAGAGCTGGAATTGCGCCCAGGTGAAACCGTCGAGCTCAGGCTCGGTATCACTGGGGATGGCCGTTACGTCGGCATACTCGCGGCGTACCGAGACCTGTCACACGCCCGCTGGCGCTACACACTGCCAGTGGCTGCGACGCAGTTGACCGAAGCGAACCTGACTCTCGACCAGGATGGGATCGCCAACATGCTTGAAAGACAGGCCAAGGTAGATGACCGATGAATCACGATAAAGTCATCTGGCAAGAAGGCATGTTGTTGCGTCCACAACATCTGCAACACAACGATCGTTATTTCGATCACCAGTTGAAGGTTCGTACCCGGTTGCTGGCCAGTTACGCCTGGGGATTCCTGGCGCTGGAAATCGACCTGCAATTTCTCAACATGGGCCAACTGGTGGTCAGCCAGGCCAGTGGGGTCCTGCCGGACGGCAGTCTGTTCGAGCTCGGTGGCAACACCGAGCCGTTGGTCCTGGAGGTACCGTCCAATACCAGCAATGCACCGATCTACCTCGCGCTGCCATTGGTGACCGGCAATCACATCGAGTCCCGTCGTCCGGAGCAATCTGACGTGCTGGCGCGCTACACCATCTACGACGCGCAGGTGACCGACTCCAATGCCGGCGATTCCGGCGGGAGCCAGATCAGTTGTGGCCGGCCAAACCTGCGCCTGCTGTTGGGCGAGCAACAGAGCGACCATGCGTTTGTGAAGCTCAAGCTCTGTGAGGTGCTCGATACCACGGCCGATGGGGTGATCAGGCTCGACCCGGACTTTGTGCCGACCTTCATCCAGGCTCGTTCATCCCATTATTTGTTGTCGTGTCTCAAGGAGATCATCGGCATGCTTGCCCATCGGGGTGACAGCCTTGCCGAGCGGATCCGTTTCAATGGCAAGGCCGGTGGTGCGCAAGTCGGCGATTTCATGATGCTGCAGCTTATCAACCGTAGCGAACTGTTGCTGCGTCATTATCTGGACCTGGAGCAAGTACATCCCGAAACGCTCTACCGAATGCTACTGGCCCTGTTGGGTGAACTGGCGACGTTCTCCAGTGACAGCAAGCGCCCACCACGCACCAACCGCTACCAGCATAGCGACCAGGGCGCATGTTTTCGCAGCCTGATGCAAGCGATCCGCCAGGTGCTATCGATGGTGCTCGAGCAGCACGCTATCGAACTGCAATTGCAGCCGCGCCAATATGGAATCACCGTCTCGCCGATGCAGGACCTCACCCTGCTGGATACGGCTTCATTCGTACTGGCGGCTAGCGCCAACTGTGACAGCGAAGAGTTGCGCCATCGACTGCCGTCGAACCTCAAGGTTGGCTCGGTGGAGCGCATCCGCCAGTTGGTCAACCTGCATCTGCCCGGTATCAAGATCAGGCCTTTGCCTGTGGCTCCGCGGCAGATCGCATTCCATGCCAACAAAACCTATTTCATCCTGGAGCCCAGCTCCGAAGACCTGGCGCAACTTAAGCGCTCGGCAGGCTTCGCATTCCATGTATGCGGTGATTTCGCCGAGCTTGAACTGAATTTTTGGGCCATCAGGAATTGAACGAAATGGATAAGGAAAATCCCCAGGACGAAACAACCGTCCTGCTCGACCACCATGGGCAACGTCCTGCTTCCGGCCCCTTGACCAACGCTGCTGCGCCGCCGCGTTTCGAACAGTTACAAGAGCGAATGATCTACGCCGCGCACTTGCCGCGGTCCCAGGCCTTCAATGTCAGCCTTAATCCGCTGGTCGCGGCGGCTTCCGGATTATTGTCGCAAATGGTGCAACTCAAGCACGGCCGCGAACGCGAGGACCTGCAAGCTCTTAAAGGGGAGTTGAGGCGAGGCCTGGAGCAGTTCGAAGCCTGTGCCTTGCAGGGCGGTGTTGAAAACAGTCAGTTGATCGCAGCGCGGTACGTGCTCTGCTCAGCGATCGACGAGGCGATCGTCACCACGCCGTGGGGCCGTGGAGGTGGTTGGTCACAGATAAGCCTGCTCAGCACTTTCCACAACGAAACCTTCGGCGGCGAGAAGGTTTTTCAATTGCTTGAGCGCTTGTCGAAAAACCCCATCAAGCACCTGTCGATGCTCGAGTTGTTGTATCTGTGCCTGTCCCTGGGCTTCGAGGGCAAGTATCGGGTACAGACCCGTGGGATGCTCGAACTCGAAAGTCGGCGCGATGCTCTGTATCGGCTGATCTGCCAGGCACGCGGCGACATCCCTCGTGAACTGTCGCCTCGCTGGGAAGGCTACGATGGCGCGCGACGCAACCCGGTGCGCATTGTCCCGGCCTGGACGGTGGCGGTTTTTACGCTGGTCTGCCTGGGGGTGATGTACTCGAGTTTCGCCTGGGTATTGGACGAGCAACGCCGAAGCGTACTGCAACCTTATCAACTGTCAGAGTCGGTCGCCGCTCAGCCGCTGCCGTAAACAGGGACGTGTCATGAAATTGCTTTTCAGGAAAGCCGGTGCCTGGGGGCGCCAGACGTGGATTTGGACGCTGCTGGCGGTGCTTTGTATCGCGTTGCTGGTGTGGTTCGCCGGGCCACTCCTGGCCGTCAATGACTACAAGTTCTGGGCAAGCCCGACGGCGCGGTTGCTGACTGTCAGCGTGCTTCTGCTGGGCTGGGGCCTGGCCATGGTTTTCGTCAGTGGGCGCGGCGGTTCAAGCACGAATCTCCAGCAAAACGCCCCCGAGCAGGCTCGGGCCCTGCATCTGGCCAGGATTGAGGATGAGCAGCGCGAAGTGCGCTCGCGCTTCAAGCAGGCATTATCCACGCTAAGGTCATCGAGCCTTTATCCCGGCCGCAGCGAACGCTGGCGCAACGATCTGCCGTGGTATCTGATGATCGGCCCGCCTGCCAGCGGAAAGACCCGTCTGCTGGACCGCTCGGGCCTGGAGTTTCCCCTCAACAAGCTTGAGCGCAAGCCAATCGGCGACACATCGGGGACCCGTTATTGCGATTGGTATTTTGCCGAGCACGCCGTGTTGGTCGACACTGCCGGGCGCTACCTGACCCAAACGGACAGTGATGTCGACAGCAGCGTCTGGGCCGTATTGCTCGAACTGCTGCGCAAGCGTCGCCGCAGTCGTCCGTTGAACGGTGTACTGGTGACGGTACCGACCGAGGTCCTGTTGCTCGGCAGCGAGGACGAAGTGACTACGCTGGCCCGCCAGATTCGTGGCCGCCTGCAGGAACTGCAACAGCGACTGCACGTCGATGTCCCGGTTTATCTGGTCCTGAGCAAAGCGGACAACGTGCCCGGTTTCAACGAGTTCTTTGACTCACTGACTCGCGAGGAAAACGACCAGGTATTGGGTGCAAGTTTCAGTCGGGACCAGCGTGGCTGTGATGTGGCCGTGTTACGTGCCGAGTTCGAGGCGCTGCTGCATCGCCTCAACAGCCAGGTGATCATGCGCATGCATCAGGAGCGCGACCCGCTGCGCCGTAGCTGCATGCTTGATTTTCCTCACCAACTTGGACAACTCGGCACCGGCCTGTGTCTGCTGGTTGAGCAAGCGTTTACCGGTAGCGTCGGTACGTTGCGGGGTTTCTATCTGACTAGCGCATCGTCATCGGGTCGAACCAATACCGCGCCTGGTGGGCGCTCACGGTTCATTAAGCATTTGATCAGTCGGGTGATTTTTCCGGAAGCCGATCTGACCGACCTCGTTCAGCGCGAGCGCCGTCGTCTCCATTGGGGGCAGCGAGTTATGTATTTCGGGGCGCTGACGGTCATTGGCCTGTGTGGGCTGTTGTGGGCGCACGGTTTTTCGGCCAACCACGAGCGACTGGACAGTCTGCGTACGCTGACGCAACGCTGGGACCAGCAGCAATCGGTCCAGGCGAATGCTGATGACTGGACCTCGATGCTCGAATCACTGGATATCCGTTTCGAGGCCACCCAGGTTTTCCCACCCTACAGGGCGGTGCCGTTGCATGAACGCGTCGGCCTATACCAGGGCGAGGCGAGCAATCCTGCAGTGACTAACGCCTATGAGCGTGATTTACAGGAGCGACTGTTGCCGAAGGTTGCGCAGAGGCTGGAGGCGCATGTTCGTAACAACTGGAATGACCGTGAGCAACTGCTCAACAGCTTGCGCGCGTACTTGATGCTGGGCCTGCAAGAGCGTCGCGATGTTGCCTGGCTCAAGGACTGGCTGGCCAACGATGGGTCGCTTCGTTACCCCGGCAACACGGCGCTACAGGAGGGCCTGAATGCCCACCTCGAGCGCCTGTTGGAGCTGCCTTTTATCCATGCTCTCAACGAACCGCTGGTGGCCCAGGCCCGGGAAGCCTTGCGCCGTGAGTCCCTGGCAACCGTCGTGTACAGAATGCTGCACGAACAGGCCAGCCATCTGCCGCAATATCGACTCAGCCAACACCTGGGCTCGCAAGGTGCGTTGTTGGTCGGCACGGACCGTGTGATTCCCGGTTTCTATACCCGTCAGGGTTACGAACGCTACTTTTCGGTTCAAGGCGCGGCCTTGGTCACCGAATTACTGCGGGACAACTGGGTCCTGGGTGAAGGCGAGGGCCTCAGCCGCATGGACATGCGTCGCCTGATGGTCGAACTCGAACAGCTGTATTTTCGTGATTATGCCGACCACTGGAGCGAAGCGGTCGGCCAGGTCGCTCTGCAAACCATCAGTAATGCAGGTGAGGGCGCCGAGCAACTTGCGGGGCTGACCTCGGCTCACTCGCCGATTCTACGGATGCTGGTGCAAGTGCGCGACCACACTCGAATCCAGGCTGTTGCCGAGCAAATCGACGACCTGACGCGAGCGGCAGGGAATGCTGGACATGCCGTTACAAAACTCGCCGCCGTGGCTGGGAAAGCCTCTGCGTCCTTGGCCGAAAACCTGCCGGACACCGCGCAAAAATCCTTGCGACGACGTTTCGAGCCGCTGCATCGCCTGCTGGACCCGGACAATGGTCCGACGGCTGATCTGGTCCAGGCCTTGCGGGCCATTGATGAGGTGCAATTGCAACTGGCGAACCTGGCTCGCGCCAGTGCCCCGGAACAAGCGGCGTTCGAGCTGGCCAGGCACCGCATGGGCGGCCAGCGCGATGCGCTGAGTCACCTGCGCGGTGCGTCTGCCCGCCTGCCGCGGCCGCTCAGTGCTTGGTTCAACGTGATGGCTGAGGACAGCTGGCGCTTGGTACTCAATGATTCTTATCGTTACCTGAACCAACGTTATCAGAGCGAGCTGTACAGCTTTTACGGCAAGGCGATCAACAAGCGATACCCGTTCAGTGCCCACAGTGCCAGCGACGTCGCGCTCAATGACTTCCGGGAGTTTTTCAAGGACCAGGGCATAGTCGATCGATTCTTCGACAATTACCTGCAACCCTTCATCAGCGGCTCCGCGGGACACTACCGTCTGCGCAGCATCGAAGGTCAGAGCTTGCCGATGTCCCGGGTCTATCTCGATCAAATGGCAACAGCGCACACCATTCGCCGGAGCTTTTTCGCCGAAAACCCGACCGAGCCGCAAGTACAGTTCAAGCTTGAGCCGTACACTCTGGACCCGGCGGTAAGCCGTGCTGAATTCCGTTTCGGTGACCAGATGCTTGAATACCGCCACGGTCCGATCCTGCCGGTAGCTTTTACCTGGCCAAGCGACGCGCAGAATGGTCGAACCGCCCTAGTGCTGGACAAAATGGTTGGGCGAGGCGTGGGCATCGAGAAAAATACCGGGCCGTGGTCGTTGTTTCGGTTGTTCGACTTGATGCAGAGCGAATACCTTACCGGGCGCGATGTCCGGGTATTGAAGGCGGACCTGGGTGGCCTGCGCGCCAACTATTTGCTGACGAGCCAACGTACGCCGAACCCTTTCGACATGAGCGTGCTGCGCACATTTCGCCTGCCGGTGCAGCTTTGATGGAGGCCGGTCCCTGGTACAGCGCCGCGCGCACGGACCCTGGCAAGACCCGACCACGTAATGAGGATGCTTTTCTCGACTGCCCACAACAGGGGGTGTGGGCAGTGGCCGACGGCATGGGCGGCCACTCGGGGGGTGACATTGCCAGCCAACTGATCGTTGCCAACCTGACGGAGCTGCCGCTTTACCGGGACTTGGCTGAACGTTCGAAAGCGGTGCGCCAATGCCTGCGCTGGACCAACCGACGACTGAGCCAGGAGCTGACCGTCACCGAAGATCATCCCGGCATTATCGGCAGCACTGTGGTGGCGCTGTTGTTGGAAGGAAATCGCGGGGTCTGCATCTGGGCGGGCGACAGCCGTTGTTATCTGTGGCGCGGTCGACGACTGTACCAACTGACCAAGGACCACTCACTGCAACAGCAACTGATCGACACGCAACACATCAGCCGCGATGAGGCATGTGCCCATCCTGCGGCCAAGGCACTGACACGCGCGGTCGGTGCCGCCCCAGAGTTGACCCTGGAGGTGTTGGAGCTGGATGTTCACCCGGGCGATACGTTTTTGCTGTGCAGTGACGGCTTGTACCAAGGCCTTGGCGCGCAAGCCCTCGGCAGTGCCTTGGACCTGGCTTCGCCACGTGTGGTGTTGGAGCATCTTTTCGACGACGTTCTGCGTGGCCCGGCACGGGATAACCTGACGGCCGTGGTGGTCCGCCCGTGAATGAAGAGGGTAACCAACCGACGTATTCCACCTTCGCCAACGCTGTGCCGACTGTGACATCCAGCCAGCTTTGCGTCAGCGAAACACCGGGCATACTCGCAGGACGCTATCGCCTTGAACGCTTGCTTGGGGCGGGCGGCATGGCGGTTGTTTACCGCGCGCGGGATCTGCTGCACGAACAATTCGCTGATCCCGATCCGTACCTTGCCGTGAAGATGCTCAGCGAGGCATTCGACGTGGCACCCGATGCGAGTGCGCTGCTTTACAGCGAGTTCGCCCTGACGCGGCGATTGCACCACCCGAATATCTTGCGCCCCTACACCTTCGAAGTGGATACAGCCCAACGACGGGCCTTTATCACCATGGAGCTGATGCGTGGCCTGACCTTGGACAAACTGCTTTGCGAAAGGCCCCTCGGGCTGCCTTGGCCCGAACTCAAGGCTATCGCCGTGCCGCTGCTGGATGCCCTGGCGTACGCCCACGGCCGTGGCGTACTGCATGGCGACGTGAAGCCAAGCAACATCATGTTGAGCGAAGAAGGCCTGCGCCTGTTCGATTTCGGTTTGGGTCTGGCTGAAGAAGGGCCTTCTCAGTACCTGCCAAACCTGAACCGTGAACGCCTTAACGCATGGACCCCTGGTTACGCGGCGCCTGAACTGCTTGAAGGTGAGCCCCTTTCAGCGGGTGCCGATGTCTACGCTGTGGCTTGCGTGTTGTATGAGCTGGCAAGCGGCAAACACCCATTCCAGCGGTTACCTTCCACCCAGGCTCGCGATGCCCGGTTGGAGCGCGCGCTCAAGGCGCCGCACAACCTGCCCCGGCGTTGCTGGCCGGCGCTGCGAATGGCGCTGGCGTTTGATCCGGGGCAGCGGCGTATGGAGGCGGCTCAGTTACGTGATGCCTTAGGGGGTGTGTCGTCCTGGTGGTGACATTTTCTCTGTGGGAGCGAGCTTGCTCGCGAAGGCAGCAGCATATTACATGCCTGGCCCCAAGATGTACGCGGTCCGTGGCGAGGGAGCTTGCTCCCGCCCGGCTCTGTAGGAACTGGCGAAGCCTGCGATCTTTTGATCTTTCGCTTGAGACTCAAGTGTCTAGAGAAAGATCGCAGCCTCGTTGTACTCGACAGCTCCTACGGGCGTAGTCCCGAATAGCGATGTGACGATGAGCTGCGTCGGTTGCGACAGTTTTGCGTTTCCTCTCAGCGTGGGCCGGGCATCACCTACCCGGCCTATCTGGTCTTATCGGTTGAGCCGGACTGTTGCGAACAACTTTCTCCATGGCGAACTGCTGCACAAGCGCTAGACGCTTTTGTGACAGGCAAAGAAAAGGGCTACTGGTGACAGTAGCCCTCGAATTTTTAGCTTGATATTCATATACACACCCTCAAGCAGGGGTGTGGAGGTCTCACCCTACGCTGATGTCCCAACCATCGACGGGGTTCCTACGCCAGTTATAGCCGCTGGGAGGCAACTGGTTTCGCGCTCAGGGATAAGGCTATTCGCCTTTGAGTGGACCGGCAATTAAATCTGATGAATGGCCCTTGGCGTCAGCGTGGATCGACGTTGTCCAGTACTCGGTTCGCCAGCAATGAACTCAGTTCAATCAGTTGTTGGACGCCGAGGGCGATGTGGCGGCGGGGGCCTTCCAGGTCGAAGGCCAGGTTGCTGATCATCGCGTCGGCGGACGCCAGGTTTTCGCTGAGGTTGGCGAGCAGGCATTCGTTGTCGGTGTTTTTTACCACGGTGAAGAGCTGGCCCGGTTGGGATGCATCTTCGGACTTTTCCGGTTTCGGTAGCAGGTAGTAATCCAGGGCGCGCTTTTCTGCTTCGTTTTGTTTCTTCGTTTTGGATTGAGTGGACGCAGAGGTGCGATCTGTTTCGGGGGGATTTGGTGTAATTTTGAACATTGTGGAGCTCCTTTCGTAAGAGGAACCATCACCGTCTGCCGCCAAGCAGATGGGGTGACGGATTACACAAGGTTGGCGGACCGGAACGAAAGGAACCCGGCATCCCCGAAGGGATCCTTGCGCAACCCGCCATAACATAGGAGTGCCAATGCCAGAGGCATCGCAGTCATATTGAGGGGCTGTTGCGCCTTTCGTGTACCGGGCCGCCAAGCCCGACCACTGATGGGCAGTGGCAGGGAAACGATAGAAGCCATAGGCAAGGCGCACAAGCGGGCGGATTCTGGCGTAGTTGTAGGCAATGGCGCAAGGATTCGTAGCTTGGTGGAGGCGTTGCGGAAGGAGAATAAACAAGCCTTCGTAATGCTCAGGATTCGGGGCAAAGGAGCTTGTTCTCGCTCGGTGGCACCGCGGTTTTTCTGTAGGAGTGCGCCGGCCTTTTTGGGCGGCTTCGCCGCCCAGCGGGAGCAGTCTCTGGCCACGGGATCTGCGTTTCGGATCAGGCCCTGTGGTGTTGGCTCGATCGGTATTTCGCCCTTTGAAGAGCTGTCAAAGTTTGTCCAGGCTAGAAACCGTGGTGGTGTAGAAGGCCACGCCCGACTTGTCGATGACTTTTATTCTGCCGCCTTCTTCCTTGAGGTCTTTGAGGTACGGACCGAACGCTATTTCGTCGGGCGCGGTTCGCAGAATCTCTTTGTCGAGTACCGGTGTGTCTTTCCTCAAGACCTTAAGGTTCATGAGGAAGCAGTCGAGGGTTAACTGGCATTCCAGGGCGCAGACATAGTCCGACCCTTTTATTTTTTTCTGCTTGAAGGTCCACTCGTTTTTATAGTGGTTCCCGCGGAACTCATCCATCGCGTTTTTCAGCAGATCGTCGGGCAAGGTGATGTGCGGGCGGCATTTCTCCAGGCCTTCCAGCAACAGTTTCATAAAGAATTCATTGAGCTCGTTTACCGATGTGCATTTTTTATAATGCTCGGTATCCAAGCTGACGTTGACGATGAGCGCGCCGCTGGAGTTTACATAGGGCTCATTGACGGCTTGGCGTGTTCCGACAAAGCAGATTTTCTTGAAGTTCGGCGTTTCGAATTTTTCTGCACTCAGCCGGCGCTCAAGGAAATTGCAAATCGATCGGCTTTGGTCGCGAAACGGATGAATGATTTCGTCGCTAAATTCGCCCGGGTCGGGATAAAGGTAAATTTCTTTTAAGATCATGGTCTTGAATGCCTCGCTGGGTCTAGTTCCTGCCTGCGTCGATTCGCGTTTCTTCGCTCAAAATCTCGACGTTCCAACGAGCAACTGGGCCGGCCGGCTCCTTTTTGATGACTCTGGATTCGTAACGTCCTCTTGAAATCCAATACTCATACGTAGACCTGAGCGAGCCTCGTGAGGCAATCGCTTCACAGGCTCGTGGGTAAGTTATTTAAGCCTTTCCAGTGCGGGGGCGGCTGTCGGGGGGCTATTCAGAGCCCTTGAGATGGGAAATAAAAAGCGATGAAAACTCCAAGCCTTCATAGCTTTCCAGATTTTTGATATTGAAAAGGGCCCCTCGTTGTGTTGTGAGCTTTTGCAAGCGTCGCTTCAGTAGCTTATTGATCGGGCTGTCTGGTTGAGACGATAGGTGATCGAGCGCCTTTTTCGCACGTGCTGACACGTCCTTGAAGAAAATGTGTTGGGCATCAGTAGGTGGGACGATGCTCTCAAGGTCGCAGTTTTGAAAGATGACGTAATCCAGTTTGCAAAGCTCAAAATCGACAAGCAGTGGGGTGTTCGGCTGGTCGGATATGAAGCTCACTTCTTGGAGCTTTCCAGCGAACTTAACATGGGTCATTTTTTTTGCGTTGAGCGAGTTGTCAATGATTTTGCATTGGCTGAATGTGCAGTTGCTGAAGTGGCAATCGACCAGTGCGGTTTGTCGAAAATCGCACTTCAGGAAGGTGCAGTTTTCAAATCTGCTGTCACTTAGACCTGTTGCCCGAAAGTCGACATTGCTGAATGTGCATTGGACTACGGTTGTTGTGTTGAAAAATCTTGAGTTGGAGAAGTCGGTTTTCTCGAATTCGCAATTTTCCAATAGACAGTTGTCAAAAATCGGGTAGGAAAGTGTTGAGTTCTTTAATTTGGTGGCACCAATGAACTCATTTTTGAAAAGCGTTTTCTCAGGTAGGACGAGGCCGTCCTGCTCAATGCCAGATAATGTTTTTGATGGGATTCTGTCACTCACCACAACACTCCTTCATAACCATTGCCCCAATCGCCATAACGCCGTTGATGGGTGCCTTTTTTCCAATCAGTCTTCGTCGTCAAGTCCCACCAGGACTTGCTTTTCGGATCATACACATCGGGCAGGCGTTGTCCTGATTTCGCGACATTCAGATGTGCAAGCGACGGATCTGCCAGCACCCTACGTTTGAATTCGGCATCGATCCTTTGACCTACATAGCGCCGGTAGCGAGAGCGTGCCTGTCCGAAGTCGCCTCTGTCATAGGCGCGTTTGACCGCCGCTCGTTGTTTTAAAGTCAATGAGCGTTGAGGGTTACGGTACACGGCTTTTTTCGCTGCGTTGGCGTGAGCCTGTAACTTTTTAGTCGTTGAGCCGCATGGTGCCCATCCCCATGGATCGATCCATCCCAATGGGTTAGGGGCATATTGATAGAGATTCGCTCCCCCT
>NZ_JBAMDJ010000069.1:0-17540 GCF_036961705.1 Pseudomonas sp. 3JA | reverse complement strand
AGAGGCCATCGCTTGATTCAGATTCTGTGAACGGATGGTCCGACATGGGTTGGAGCTGTTAAGATTTAGTTAACTCATTAACTAACTCTTCTCGCGAACCCCATCCATGCCCAAGCCGCGCCAATCCTTGACCCTGACCCTGCTCCAGGCCCGTGAAGCGGCCATGGGCTTTTTCCGGCCTTCCCTCAATCAACATGGCTTGACCGAGCAGCAATGGCGAGTCATCCGCATTCTTAGCCAGCACGATGAGCTGGAGATCAATCGCCTGGCCGAATTGGCCTGCATCCTCAAGCCCAGCATGACCGGCGTGCTGGTGCGCATGGAGGTGGCGGGCATGGTGGTGCGGCGCAAGGCTGAACAGGATCAGCGCCGGGTGCTGGTGCGCCTGGCGCCGCAAGGGCAGGCGAGCTTCGATTCGATGAGCCAGAGCATGGAAGCGAACTATCAGCGCTTGCAGGACAAGTTAGGGGAGGAAAAATTGCAGACGTTGCTGGGGTTGCTCAATGACCTGAAGGCGATCAGGCGCTGAGGCTGGTCTGCTTTTGTGGCGAGGGAGCTTGCTCCCGCTGGACTGCGCAGCAGGCCCAAAAGTCTTGAATTCACTGTCGGATTCAAGGGGGGCGCTTCGCGACCCTGCGGGAGCAAGCTCCCTCGCCACGGGGTTTGTGGTGCTGTCAGTACACACCGCCAGCCGCAGGCTTTGGTGTGTCCTTGAACGTCGCCGCCAATGTCTGCAAGCCCCGCATCAACACCGTCGTATCCACGCCCACCGCGACAAACGCCGCGCCGAGTTCGATATAGCGCCGGGCCAGTTTTTCATCGGCACTGAGAATCCCGGCTGCCTTGCCGGCCTGACGGATGCGGGCGATGGCGTCTTCGATGGCCGCTTGTACCTGCGGGTGGCCGGGGTTGCCGCGAAAACCCATGGAGGCGCTCAGGTCCGCCGGGCCGATAAAGACCCCATCGACACCGTCCACCGCGGCAATGGCGTCCAGGTTGGCCAGGCCGTCGCGGCTTTCGATCTGCACCAGCAGACACATCTGTTCGTCGGCTTTGTCGAGGTAACCGGGGATGCTGTTCCAGCGTGACGCCCGGGCCAGTGCGCTGCCGACACCACGTACGCCATGGGGCGGGTAGTGGATGGCGCGCACCAGTTCGCGCGCCTGGTCGGCGCTTTCCACCATCGGCACCAGCAGGGTCTGCACGCCAATATCGAGCACTTGCTTGATCAGCGCCGTGTCACCGATCACTGGGCGTATCACCGGCTGGCTGGGGTAGGGGGCCACGGCCTGGAGCTGGCCGAGCAAGGTGCGCAAGTCGTTGGGCGCGTGTTCACCGTCGATCAGCAGCCAGTCGAAGCCGGCGTTGGCCGCCAGTTCCGCACAGTAGGCATCGGCCAGCCCCAGCCACAGGCCGATCTGCGCCTCGCCGCTGCGCAGGCGTTGCTTGAATTTATTGATGGGCATGTCCATGAAACGGTCTCCGATCAGACGAAACGGCAGGCGATGGAGCCGAGCATGTCGTAGTCGACATGGAAGGTATCGCCGGGGTTGGCTGCCACGGGGCGGGTGAAGGAACCACCGAGGATGATCTGTCCCGGTTGCAGGGTGACGTCATAGGCCGCCAGCTTGTTCGCCAGCCAGGCCACACCTTTGGCCGGGTGATTGAGCACCGCCGCCGAGACGCCGGACTCTTCGATCACGCCGTTGCGGTACAGCACCGCCGGTACCCTGCGCAGGTCGATCTCGGTCGGGCGTACGGCGCGACCACCCATGACCACGCCGGCATTGGCGGCGTTGTCGGAAATGGTGTCGAACACCTTGCGGGTCGCCTTGGTCTGCGGGTCGATCTGCTGGATGCGCGCATCGATGATTTCCAGCGCCGGAATCACCCATTCGGTGGCGTCGAGCACGTCGAACACCGTCACGTTCGGGCCTTTCAATGGCTTGCCGAGGATGAACGCCAGCTCCACTTCCACCCGCGGCACGATGAAACGCTCGAATGGGATGTCGGTGCCTTCGTCAAAGAACATGTCGTCCAGCAGCGCGCCGTAGTCCGGCTCGGTGATGTTCGACGACACCTGCATGGCCCGGGAGGTCAGGCCGATCTTGTGGCCGACCAGCTTGCGACCGTCCTTGATTTTCTGCGCGACCCAGGCGCGCTGAATGGCGTAGGCATCCTCGATCGTGATGTCCGGGTGATCGAGGGAAAACTGCCGCACCTGCTCGCGGGAGCGTTCGGCATGGTCGAGGCGGGCGGCGGCTTGTTGGATGAGGTTCTGGTCAAGCATGGCAAGGGTCTCTTATTGAGGGTTGACGATGGCGGCCTGGGTGCGCAGCACCAGCAAGCCACCAAGGGCGATGAGCAGGGCCAGCGCATACAAGGCGAGGCTGGCGCTCTGGGTGGTGTCGCGCATCCAGCCGATCAGGTAGGGCGCGAAGAATGAGGCGATGCTGCCGAAGGAGCTGATCAGCGCGATACCGGCGGCCTGGGTGCCGTTGGACAGGAAGGCTGGCGGCAGCTGCCAGAACATCGGCAACGCCGCACTGGCGCCCATGCCGGCGACAATCAGGCCGCTGAGCACCAGGATTGGATTGCCGGGTGAGAACCCGGTGACCGCAATGCCCAGCGCGGCCATCAACAGCGGTACGCACAGATGCCAGCGACGTTCGCGATGGCGGTCGGAGGAGCGCCCGCAGCCGATCATGAAGAAACAGCCGGCCAGGTAGGGCACCGCGCTGAGCAGCCCGACCTTGCCGTCGCTGCCGATGCCGGCGCCATGGATCAGGGTGGGCATCCAGAAGGCCAGGGTATTCACCGCCAACATCACGGCAAAGTACACCGCCACCAACAACCAGACCTGCGGATTGTTGAGAATCGCCGAAAACGAGGTAATGGATTTGCGCTGTTCTTCAAGGCTCAGTTGTTCGCGCAGCTGCTGCTTGGCGTGCGGTGTGAGCCACTTGACCGTCTCGAAATCGTCCGGCAGGCACTTGAGCACAACAAGGCCGAGCAGGATCACCGGCAGCCCTTCGATGACGAACATCCACTGCCAGCCACGCAAACCGCCAACATCATGGAAGTGCTCGAGAATGCCGCCGGACAAAGGCCCGCCAATCACCCCGGCCATCGGCACGGCGATGGCGAACAACGCGGTCACCTGGGCCCGGCGCCGGGCCGGATACCAACGGTTGAGAAAGACCAGGATGCCAGGAAAGAAACCGGCCTCGGCCACGCCCAGCAGAAAGCGCAACACGTAGAAACCGGCGGCGCTGTCGATAAGGAACATGCCGCTGGACAAAGCGCCCCAGACCACCATCAGCGTGGCGATCCAGCGCCGCGGACCGACCCGGTCCAGGGCCATGTTGCTGGGCACCCCAAACAGCGCATAGGCGATGAAGAACAGCCCTGCGCCGAAGCCGTAGACCGTGTCGCTGAACTGCAGGTCGGCGCTCATCTGCATCTTCGCGAAGCCGATGTTGATGCGATCAAGGTGGGCAAAGAGGTAACAGACCAGCAGCAGCGGCATCAGCCGCCAGGTGATGGTGGCATGGGTGCGGTCGTGCGCGACGGTGCCGGCGGTGTTGGCGGTATGGGCTGTGCTCATGATCTTGTACTTTTTGTCAGAGAGGCCGATGGGGAACGCGAGGCAGACGGATTCAGGTGGCCTGGCCCTTGAGGAAGGCGTGGACGTTGTTGGCCTTGAAATTGAGCTGTTCGTGCAGCTCGATCATCTCGAACGACAGGGCCAGCAGGCGCTGGGCCTGGAGCTCGGCAAAGTGCGCGGTGATCACCTCGAAGAGTTTTTCCGCGACTTTCTGGCGCGTGGCCAGGTCGCGGCCGTGGCCGACTTTCAAGGTCATGTGTACGAAGGCGTAGTCGTGCTTGCCGTCGGCCATGCGCCAGGTGTCGAGGCGCACGCCCCGGCTGCGGATGCCGCCCAGGGGGAACACCCCGCTGTCGCCCAGCAAGGTGTGGACCTTTTCAAACAGGTCGGGCAGGTCGGCTTGTTGTTCGATGTTGTCGGTGTATTCGGCGATGAAATGCGGCATGAGGCCTCCTGCGTCGGCAGCTTTGAGTGGTGAGCTACAAGCGGCAAGTTGCAAGCGATCAGCTTGTAGCTTGCGGCTTGCAGCTGCTGTTCAGACTGGAAAAATGGCGTTGATCTGGCCGGTGCCGGAGCTGCCGAAAGGCTCGGTGATGATTTCGGCAGGCTTGTCGTAGTCCGGCCCGCCGAGCAACCCCAGCAGCATCGCCGTGTCATGCATCTTGCCTTCGCCGAAGCAGTGTTCGGCGTAGTCCGGGAGCATCGCGCAGAACTCTTTCCAGCGGCCCTGGCGCCACATCTCGACGACGTGCAGGTCGACCTGCTTGTCGAACTCCCGCGTCCAGTTGTGGATGTTGGCTTCAGCGTTGCGATCGTCGGAGAAACGGTGCGACAGCGAGCCGGACGCGAGCACCAGGACCTTGCGGTCGCTTTTTTCGATGGCCCGGCGCACGGCGGCGCCGAAGGTGAAGCTGTCTTGCAGGCGGTGCCAGGCGCACCAGGCAGCAATCGATACGACGTCGAATTTCTGTTCCTGAGGGACGTCCATGTGCATGTAGCGCATCGGCACCAGCGTGCCGTATTCCAGTTCAAGGCTTGGGATGTTGTGGGCCAGGGTGCGCACATCGGCGGCATTGGCCTCGGCGGCGATCAGCTCGCCCAGTTCCGGAGCGCCTGAGTATTCGTACTCCATGTTCTTGATGAAGTGCGGCAGCTCGTTGCTGGTGTAGATGCCCTTGAAGTGCGCGCCGCTGTTGACGTGATAGGCGCTGTTGACCAGCCAGTGCACGTCGAACACCACGGCGGTGTCGGCCCCCAGCTCACGGGCGCGACGGCCGATTTCCTTGTGGCCGGCAATCGCGGCGGCGCGGCAACCGTGGTGCTTGCCGGGCAGCTCCGACAGGTACATCGAGGGAACGTGGCAGATTTTCGCAGCCAGGACGACTTCGCCCATGATGATTCTCCTGAAAAGATTGTTCTTGTTGGATCTTGGATAATCGGTGAATCGGGTCTTGATGATGAGTTGTGGCGAGGGAGCTTGCTCCCGCTCGATTGCGCAGCAATCGTCAGGAAAAGCGGGGCTGCTTCGCAGCCCAGCGGGAGCAAGCTCCCTCGCCACAGGGTTCATCACTTACCTTGGGTTAAACACCCCATCGCGGTATGTGATGACTGCCCATGGAGATGCAAACGTTCTTGATTTCGGCAAACACTTCAAAGCTGTACTGTCCGCCTTCGCGGCCGGTTCCGGAACCCTTCACGCCGCCGAAAGGCTGGCGCAGGTCGCGCACGTTCTGGCTGTTGATGAACACCATGCCGGCCTCGATGCCATGGGCCAGGCGATGGGCCTTGCCAATGTCCTGGGTCCAGATGTACGAAGCCAGGCCATATTCGGTGTCGTTGGCCAGTTGCAGGGCCTCTGCTTCATCCTTGAACGGGATCAGGCACACCACCGGGCCGAAGATTTCTTCCTGGGCGATGCGCATTTTGTTGTTGACGTCGGCGAACACCGTCGGCTGGATGAACTGGCCGCGGCTCAGGTGGGCAGGCAAATTGGTCGGACGCTCCAGGCCACCGGCCAGGAGGGTGGCGCCTTCTTCGAGGCCGATCTTGATGTAGCCGGTGACCTTGTCGTAATGGGCCTGGGTGATCATCGAACCGACCTGGGTTTTCGGGTCCTGCGGATCACCGACGATCAGGCGTTTGGCGCGGGCGGCAAACTCGGCCACGAATTGCGGGTAGACGCTTTCCTGGATGAAGATCCGGCTGCCGGCGGTGCAGCGTTCGCCATTGAGGGAAAAAATCGTGAACAGCGCGGCGTCGAGGGCGCGTTCCAGGTCGGCGTCTTCGAAAATCAGTACCGGCGACTTGCCGCCCAGTTCCATCGAGTACTTTTTCAACCCGGCGGTCTGCATGATTTTCTTGCCGGTGGCGGTGCCCCCGGTGAAGGAGATCGCCCGTACATCCGGGTGGCGCACCAGCGCGTCGCCGGCGGTGGCGCCGTAGCCTTGGATCACGTTCAATACGCCATTGGGAATGCCGGCCTCGACGGCCAGGCGCCCCAGCTCGTTGGCGGTCAACGGCGACAGTTCGGACATCTTCAGCACGGCCGTGTTGCCCAGGGCCAGGCACGGTGCCGTTTTCCAGGTCGCGGTCATGAACGGTACGTTCCAGGGCGATACCAGCGCGCAGACACCCACCGGTTGGTACAGGGTGTAGTTGAGCATCTGGTCGTCGACCGGATAGGTGTGACCGTCCATTCGCGTGCAGACTTCGGCAAAGAAATCGAAGTTGTGGGAGGCCCGCGGGATCAGCACGTTCTTGGTCTGGTGGATCGGCAAACCGGTGTCGAGGGTTTCCAGTTCGGCCAGCTTCGGCACGTTCCGCTCGATCAGTTCACCGAGCTTGCGCATCAGCCGGGCGCGTTCCTTGGCCGGGGTATTGGCCCATTTCGGAAACGCTTCCTTGGCTGCCGCGACCGCTTGGGCGACTTCCTCGGCGCCGCCGCTGGCGACTTCGCCGATGGCCTCGCCGGTGGCGGGGTTGTAGTTGACGAAGACGTCTTTGCTTTCGACCTCACGGCCGTCGATCCAGTGTTTGATCATGCTGCTCAAGCCTCTTTACGGGATGCGAAGAACTCGGCTTCGCTGACAATTCGATTGACCAGGCGACCGACGCCTTCCACTTCCACCACCACTTCATCACCGGGCACCACGTCCGCCAGGCCTTCCGGTGTGCCAGTGGCGATCATGTCGCCGGGTTGCAAGGTCATGAAGCTGGACAGGTATTCGATCAGGTACGGGATATCGAAAATCATGTCCTTCGTGCTGCCTTCCTGGCGCAACTGGCCGTTGATCCAGGTGCGCAGCGTCAGGTTGCTCGGGTCCGGCACATCGGCCACATCGACAATCCATGGGCCGACGGGCGTTGTCGCGTCACGGTTCTTCACCCGCAGGTTGGGGCGGTAGTAGTTTTCCAGGTAATCGCGGATCGCGTAGTCGTTGCACACGGTGTAGCCGGCCAGGTATTCCAACGCATCCTCGCGCTTGACGTTGCGCGCCGCTTTGCCGATGACCGCCACGAGCTCGCACTCGTAGTGCATGTAGGCGACGTTGTCGGGACGCCAGGTCGCCTGGTTGTGGCCGGTGTAGGTGCCGGGGGACTTGATGAATGCCAGGGGCTCGGTCGGCGGCTTGAACGCCAGCTCGGCGGCGTGATCGGCATAATTCAGGCCCAGGGCGAACATGCTGCCGGTGGCCGGTGGCAGCCACTGGACCTGGTCCTCGGCCAGCAGGCGACCGTCCGCCAGGCGTACCGCGTTGTGAGCTTCAACGGTGACGGCTTGATCCTGGCCTTCAAAACGAATGCGCGCGTGTTTCATGAACCTGCTCCTGTTTCCTCGGCCACGATGATATTGACCAGACGACCCAGGCCGCTGATGTCTACTTCGACACGGTCACCGGGCAGTACGTCGACCCGGCCTTCAGGCGTGCCGGTGATCAGCACGTCGCCAGCATGCAAGGTCATGAACTCGCTGATCTCGGCGATCAGTTGGGGAATGTTGCGAACGAAGTTGGCGGTGCTGTTCTGCTGGCGAACCTCGCCGTTGACGTACAGCGTGATCGCCAGGCTGTGAGGGTCGGACACCTGAGTGGTGGGCACCAGTTCCGGGCCCATGGCGCAGAAGCCGTCCCGGCACTTGGCCTTGACGGCGGGGCGGTAATAGCTGTCTTCCGGGAGGCTGAATTCATTGATGAGGGTGTAGCCGGCCACGTAGTCCAGGGCTTCGGCGGCGCTGACGCGACTGGCTGACTTGCCCATGACCACGCCAAGCGCCGGCCCTGGTTGCAGTGTTTCGCCGCGACCGGGGTGAACCACCTCGGCACCGTGCCAGTTGCGGGTGTTGGGGGTCTTGATGAACAGCACGGGCTTGAGCGGCGGTTTTTGGTAGGGCGGTTGCTCGAACTCGGCGAGGCGCTGTTTCAGCAGCCCCTGGTAGTTCAGCGCGACCCCGAACAGGGTGCCGGTCGCGACGTCATGCAGGGCACGGCTCATGCTTGTCTCCTGGCGATGCAGAGGGTGAGGGCTCTGCGGTTATTGTTAATGTGTTAACAGTTATAATTAAGATGTTAACTATCGTCAAGCGTGACAGAATGAGCGGGCACTGGTTGCCTTGCCGGATTCGGTGCAGGATGAATGCGGCAGGTATCTGGACCAGAATAAGAAAATGAGTACTGCGTGATGACTGACCGTCAGCCGATCCCCAACATCAACATTGGTCAGGTGTACGACCAGCGCTACAGCGATGCCGAAGTGCATTACGACCGACTCGCCAACCTGGCGGATTTTTTCGGTCGCAACATGCCGGTTCATCGTCACGACCGGTTCTTCCAGGTGCACTACGTCAAGAGCGGCACCGTGCGCGTATATCTCGATGACCAGCAGTACGTCGAATCCGGGCCGATGTTCTTCCTCACGCCACCGACCATTCCCCATTCCTTCGTGACCGAGGCCGACAGTGACGGGCATGTGCTGACGGTGCGCCAGCAATTGGTGTGGCAGTTGATCGACGCCGACCCAAGCCTGGCGCCGGCGGGCGTGCAAATGCCGGCGGCCTGCGTAGCGCTGGCGCAACTGGGGCCTGGGCAGGCGGGGGAGGTGCGGCGGTTGGAGTACCTGTTCGAGGAGTTGAGCGAGGAGGTGACGGCCGGGCGCCCGGGGCGCAGCGCAACACTGGACGCGTTGACGCGGCTGATCATGATCAGCCTGCTGCGGTTATGTTCCAACTCCCTGGAGGCCAGGCCGGCCCGGCATGAAGACCTGAAGATCTTTCACCGCTTCAACGAGTTGATCGAGGCCCACTACCTGCAGCATTGGCCGTTATCGCGCTACGCCGAAGGCATCGGCGTGACCGAGGCGCGCCTCAATGACGTGTGCCGACGCATCGCCGACCTGCCTTCCAAGCGCCTGATCATGGAGCGGCTGATGCAGGAGGCCAAGCGCCTGTTGCTGTTCACCGGCAGCTCGGCCAATGAAATCTGCTACCAACTCGGGTTCAAGGACCCGGCGTATTTCAGTCGGTTTTTCCAGCGTTACGCCCAACTCACGCCGGGGGAGTATCGCCAGCGGCAATCAGGGTTGCGCTGAGCGCTTGCAGCGCTGTGATAGCGACACTAAGCTGCCGACTCGCCCATCCACACAGTTCGAACATGGCCAACCCCAGACCCTCATTGACCCTGACGCTGTTGCAAGCCCGCGAAGCGGCGATGGCTTTTTTTCGACCTGCGCTGAACCAGCATGACCTCACGGAACAACAATGGCGGGTGATCCGCATCCTGCATCAGCAAGGGGAGCTGGAAAGCCATCAGCTCGCCCACCAGGCGTGCATCCTCAAACCGAGCATGACCGGTGTACTCAGTCGCCTGGAGCGTGACGGTCTGGTGCGGCGGCAGAAGTCCAGCCAGGATCAGCGGCGGGTCTTTGTCGGGCTGACCGAGCGCGGCCAGCAGTGCTTCGTGTCCATGAGCGAGGGCATGGAAGGCAACTATCGACGGATCGAAGAGCAGTTTGGCGAGGAAAAGATGGAGCAGTTGCTCGGGTTGCTCAATGAGCTGAAGAACATCAAGCCCTGAGGTTTGAGCCACAAGCCATGAGTCGCCATCCGCTTTTGTGGCGAGGGAGCTTGCTCCCGTTCGACTGCGAAGTAGTCGCAAAATCAGCCGACCGGTGACTAAACGAGCGGGAGGGGGCAGGGGGCTGCTACGCAGCCCAACGGGAGCAAGCTCCCTCGCCACAAAATCGCTTCACACCGCGCTACGTTCACGCAACTCCTGCAACCGATCAGCCCCGCCTTCAGCCACGTGATTCTCGATCAAGCGATCGGAGCCGCCCTCGGCCACACGATTCTCGATCAAGCGATCAGAGCCGCCCTCGGCCACGCGATTCTGGATCAAACGATCAGACCCGCCTTCAGCCAGTTGATGCGCAGCCTGGGCCGGGGCGCTTTTTGCCGAGGCTGCGTTCGACAGGCCGACGCCGCCAACCAGTGTCAGGGCGATTGCAAGAGACGAAAGTTTCGAGAAGTTGAACATGGTGATTCTCCTTGCGCTTGATTGAGTGGGCCGGTGGCAACGAATGTGTTGCTGTCCGGTGATCACAGTTAAACGCGCAGATGTATCGACGATGTGTGCCAAGAAGGGACGAAATCCATCATTTCGTATCAGGCCGCGTTTCCTATACAAACCGATACAAATCTTGTTGGCGTGGCAGCTCAATGCGATGAAAAACGCCAATTGTCTGGTCGATAATCGCACGCTTTGCAGTGTGCGCCAGCCTGGGATATTGACCAAACTAACCGGGTGGTACATTTTAGCGACAGCTGTCTCGCCCGACGAGGCAAAGACCATAATAAAAATAGAGGAACACCCATGCCTACCCGAGCAGCGCAAGCTTTCTCCTTGATCCGTCTTTGCAGCGCATCTTCCAGTCTCCCAGGTTCGATCCTATAGCGACCCCATACTGTTGCGGTTTTATCGCGCCAGTAGGGTGTGGGCGCTCGACAAGCCTCTGAGGCCTTCAAGATGACAAAAGTGGTGAATCTGTATTTCAAGCTGCTCAAGCTGCTGATCGTGCTATGCATGGTCGCGATGATCTTGCTGGTGTTCGGCAATGTGGTGCTGCGCTATGCCTTCAACTCGGGCATCAGTGTGTCGGAGGAGCTGTCGCGCTGGTTCTTCGTCTGGATGATTTTTCTCGGTGCCCTGGTGGCGCTCAAGGACCGTGCTCACCTGGGCATGGACAGCCTGGTCAAGCGCTTGCCGCCGGCAGGCAAGCGTATCTGCCTGGTCATCAGTCATCTTTTGATGTTGTACATCTGCTGGCTGATTTTCAGTGGCAGCTGGCAACAGGCTGCGATCAACCTGAATGTCGTTGCTCCGGCGTCAGGATTGTCCATGGCGCTGTTTTATGGTGCCGGCCTGGTGTTTGGCGCCAGTGCCGCGGCGATCCTGCTTTACGAGCTCTACCTGGCGCTGTTCGGCAAGCTGGGGGATGACGAGTTGGTGATGGTCAAGGACAACGATGCCGAGGTGCTCACCCATGACCCCATTGCCCATAACCCTACAAAGAGTACCCGCCCATGACGCTGGTTATTTTCCTCGGGTCTCTGGTGGGCAGCATGGCACTGGGCATGCCCATCGCGTTTGCCTTGCTGGTGGTCAGTGTGGCGTTGATGTTCTACCTGGATCTGTTCGACGCGCAAATCATCGCCCAGAACCTGCTCAACGGCGCGGACAGCTTCCCGCTGATGGCCGTGCCGTTCTTCATGTTGGCCGGCGAAATCATGAACGTCGGCGGCCTGTCCAAACGCATTGTCAATATCGCCATGGCGCTGGTGGGGCATAAGCGCGGAGGCCTGGGTTACGTGGCGATCATCGCTTCCTGCCTGTTGGCGTCGCTCTCCGGTTCGGCCGTGGCCGATGCGGCGGCACTGGCGGCTTTGTTGGTGCCGATGATGGTGCTGGCCGGGCACAACCGAGGGCGCTCGGCCGGTCTGATCGCCGCCGGTAGCATCATCGCACCGGTCATTCCGCCGAGCATCGGTTTCATCGTCTTTGGCGTGGCGTCCGGGGTGTCGATTTCCAAGCTGTTCCTGGCCGGTATTGTGCCGGGCCTGATGCTGGGGGCTTCGCTGGCTGTTGCCTGGTGGTACATCTCCCGCAGCGAGAACGTCGAGACACCGCCCAAGCGTTCCCGTGCCGAAGTGCTGCGCACGTTGCTCGACGGCAGTTGGGCGATGGGCCTGCCCTTGATCATCATCCTGGGCCTCAAGTTCGGCGTCTTCACCCCCACGGAAGCCGCCGTGGTCGCGGCGGTCTATTCGTTGTTCGTGTCCCTGGTGATCTACCGGGAAATGAAAGTCAGCCAGTTGTACGAAGTGATTCTGTCCTCCGCCAAGACCACCTCGGTGGTGATGCTGCTGGTGGCGGCGGCCATGGTTTCATCGTGGCTGGTGACCATCGCCGATCTGCCGGGCCAGTTGGCGGAAATGCTGGCGCCTTTCATGGACAACCAGACCCTACTGCTGCTGGTGATGATGGCACTGATCATCCTGGTGGGAACGGTGATGGACATGACCCCGACCATCCTCATCCTCACCCCGGTGCTGATGCCGGCGGTCATCCAGGCGGGGATCGACCCGGTGTACTTCGGCGTGCTGTTCCTGATCAACACAGCCATCGGCCTGATCACGCCTCCCGTGGGCACGGTGCTCAACGTGGTCTGCGGGGTGGCGAAGCTGGACTTCGAGGAAATCGTGCGTGGGGTGTGGCCGTTCATGTTTGCGCAGTTTGTGGTGCTGTTCTTGTTGGTCCTGTTTCCGCAATTGGTCCTGGGACCGTTGAAATTCTTCACCGGATAACACCGGTGCTGGCTAGCTCGACCTTAAAACAATAATGATCGGAGAGTGACATGGGACAATTGATGAAAACCCTATTGGCCGGGGCGTGCGCAACGGGACTGCTGCTGGGTAGCGTGGTCAGTCACGCAGATGAAATCCGCGAACGCACCTTGCGATTCGCCTTCCAGAACGTCAAGGAGCATCCGCAAGGCCAGGGCGCGCAGAAGTTCGCCGACCTGCTCAGCGAAAAGAGCGGTGGCAAGATCAAGGTCCGCCTGTTCCCAGGCGGTACGCTGGGCGGTGATGTGCAAACGGTGTCGGCGTTGCAGGGCGGCACGCTGGACATCACCGTGCTCAACTCCGGCATCCTGGCCGCCCAGGCACCGGATTATGCCATGCTCGATTTCCCGTTCCTGTTCAACAACGTCGAGGAAGCCCATGCGGTCATCGATGGGCCGGTCGGACAGAAACTGGCCGCGCAACTGGACAGCAAAGGGCTGGTCGCGCTGGGTTATTGGGACCTGGGTTTTCGTAACCTGACCAACAGCAAGCACCCGGTGACCAAGCTTGAAGACATGCAGGGCTTGAAGATTCGCGTGATCCAGTCGCCGATCTACCTGGAGACCTTCTCCGCCCTGGGTGCCAACCCGGTGCCGATGGCGTTCCCCGAGGTCTACACGGGCCTTGAGCAGCACACCATCGACGGTCAGGAAAACCCGTTCACCGTGATTGAGGGCAACAAGTTCTACGAGGTGCAGAAGTATCTCTCCGTCACGGGCCACATCTTCAACCCGCAGTCGTTGATCATCAGCCAGAAAACCTGGAACCGTCTCAACGACGATGAGAAGGCGATGATTCGCTCGGCTGCCACTGAGGCACAGAAGTTCCAGCGTGAAGTCACGGCGGCGAGCATGGACAAGGCCAAAGTGACGCTGGCCGGTGCCATGACCGTGAACGAAGTCACCCCGGCGGAGAAAGATCGCTTTCGTGAGCGGGTGAAACCGGTAGTCGACAAGTTCGCCAAATCCTTGGATGGCGACCTGGTGAAGACGATGTACGAGGAAATCGCCAAGGTGCGCGCGGCACAGTGAGGCGAATGGGCCTGTCCGGAGCAGACCCCGTCACAGGTCCCTTATGGGAGCGAGCTTGCTCGCGATTGCAGTGTGTCAGTCGACATCAATGCGGCTGACCTGACGCCATCGCGAGCGAGCTCCCACAGGGCTTTGTTTCTCAGCGAACGATCATTGGGCGGCGGGAACGGCCAACCACTGCCCAATCACTTTCTGGTAGCTGCCATTGGCCTTGCTCAGGTGCAGCCACTGATCGACGTACATCTTCCAGGTGTTGTCATCCCGAGGCAGCAGGTAGGCCTTCTCGCCATATTGCAGGTAGCGGGTCGGGTTGACCGCGCACAGGCCGGGCTTGAGTTTTTGCTGGTAGAGCGCTTCTGACGCGTCGGTAATCATCACGTCGGCTTTCTTGTCCAGCAGTTGCTGGAAGATGGTCACGTTGTCGTGGAAGTTCAACTGGCCGTTGGGCAGGAACGCCCGGACGAAGGCTTCATTGGTGCCGCCTGCCGGCTCGACAAGACGCACCGAAGGCTGGTTCATCTGCTCGAGGGTCTGGTAGCGCTCCTTGTCTTCGCAACGCACCAGCGGGATCTTGCCATCCACGTCCAGGGTGTCACTGAAATAGGCTTTCTTCTGGCGCTCCAGCGTCACCGAAATCCCACCCATGCCGATGTCGCATTGACCGGCAACCGTATCCGGCATCAGGGTTTTCCAGGTGGTCTGTACCCATTGCACCTTGACGCCCAGGCTGGCGGCCAGCGAGCGCGCCATGTCGATGTCGATGCCTTCGTATTCGCCGGTTGCGGTTTTAAAGGTATAGGGCTTGTAGTCGCCGGTGGTGCACACCTTCAGTTCGCCGCGTTGCAGGACCTGGTCCAGTAGTGAAGGTGTCGGTTCGGCCAAGGCGCCGCAAGAGAGCGCCAACAGGCCACAGAACGTCATCGAACTTGTTATGGTTTTCATCGTGAGGGGACGTCTCGTAGCGGAGGGAAACAAGATCAGGGAGTGTAGTAAAAGTGTTGGCAGGCTGTCACTGGAGCATGGCTGACGAACTGTCAGCAGGCAGCGGTCTCAACGGGGGCGCTGCAAGCTTGCAAGGTAGGCGCAGAACATATCGGCCATGGCATCGCTGTAGATGGCAACGTCCGAAGGAGAGCGGGGCGCTGATGAGAAGCGCTTACCCACGGCACTGAGCGTGCTGATGACCAGGTCACCTGCCAGGTTGCGGGTTTGTGCCGGGGCGTCTGGCAATGCTTGCAGCATGAAAGCATCCACCGACTGCTGCACCGACATCCGCGCGGCCTGGTGCTCGGGAGCGTCGCGGTAGAGCGGGGCGGCGTCGTTGAGGGCGACGCGTATCTGGGCTTCGTCACATTCGGACTGGATGAACGCCTGCACCAGGGTACGCAGGCGCTCGAAGGGCGGCTTGAGGTTGTCTTCAAGGATCTCGCGCAGCATATCGCTGGTTTGTCGCCATTCATCACTTTGCAGGCGGAACAGGATCGCCGCTTTGTTCGGGAAGTACTGGTACACCGAGCCGACGCTCACGCCAGCTCGCTCGGCAACCCGGGCCACCGTGAAACGTGCCGCGCCCTGGGTCGCCAGAACCTGAACAGCCGCTTCCAGAACCGCGGCGACGAGCTCGGTGGAGCGTGCCTGTTGCGGCTGTTTACGCGAGGAAATCTGCGGGCTTGAGCGTTCGGACATGTGGGCATGAACCTCGGCAGGGAATGCGAATAGGAAATGCGACGGATTGTTCGTATCTTGAATGCGACGAATTGATCGCATTCTAGTCGGCTCCTCCGGCAGCGTTCAACGTCATATCGCATCCTTTCCGTGGGTAGGGTTATGACACAAGACAATATTCATATCGGCGCTTCTTCGGCGCCTAAGGCAGCCGTCGAGGCCAATCCGGTACTCAAGCTGTTGCCGCTCACTCTGACCGTATTCATCGGTTTCCTCACGATCGGCATGCAGTTGCCTGTCTTGCCCCTCCATCTGCACGACGCGCTGGGCATGGGCACGCTGGTGATTGGCCTGGTGGTCGGGGCGCAGTTCGCCGCTGCGCTGTTGTCACGGGCCTGGGCCGGCAATTTTGCCGACATGCGCGGTGGGAAACGCGCCGTCATGACCGGGCTGGTGACAGCCGCGGTTTCAGGGCTGGTCTATCTGCTTTCCCTGGCGTTCGTTGCTGCGCCAGTCACGTCGGTCTGGCTTTTGTCTGGCGGTCGGGTGCTGCTGGCAATTGGCGAAAGCCTTATTGTCACCGGTGCGCTGGGGTGGGGCATCGGCCTGGTGGGGGCGCAGCATGCCGGCAAGGTCATGGCCTGGAATGGCATCGCCATGTACGGCGCCTATGCCCTGGGCGCTCCGCTTGGCGTGGCGTTGAATGGCGGCTGGGGATTCACGGGCATTGCCATGGCCTCGATGTTCATTCCTCTGTTGGCCTTGGCGATTGTCGCGGGCGTGCGCGCTGTCGCCCCTACGGCGACCCGGCGTACACCGTTCTACACGATGCTCGGTGCTGTATGGGTTCCCGGCATGGGGTTGGCGTTTTGCAGCGTCGGCTTTGGTGTCGTCACGGCGTTCATTGCCCTGTTATTCGCGGCCAGGGATTGGGGCAACGCTTCCTTGGCGTTCACGGCGTTCGGTGTGGCTTTCATCGCTGCTCGCCTGCTTTTCGGGCACCTTCCGGACAAGATTGGCGGCGCTCGCGTCGCGCTGGTCTGCGTATTGATCGAAACCGTTGGGTTGCTGCTGATCTGGAGCGCCGACACCGCGACCATGGCTTATTTGGGGGCGGCTTTCACTGGCTTCGGTTATTCCCTGGCGTTTCCCGGCTTCGGCGTGGAAGCGGTACGGCGTGCGCCACCGCAGGCACGCGGTCTCGCCATGGGGGCCTACGTCGCGTTTCTTGATATTTCCCTGGGCATCACCAGTCCGCTGGCCGGTTTGTTGGCGAGTGGCTGGGGTATTGGTGCGGTTTACCTGGGCGGCGCCATTGCCGTTGGGCTGTCTTTAGGGGTGGCCCTGATGTTGCTGAGAGGACGGCAAGCACAAGTTCAATACAAATTCTGAGTCTTCGATGGGTTATAGAAGATTTTCGGTTCGGTTTTTTTAGAACAGGAGCGTTGCATATGCACGTATTCGTTACCGGTGCCACGGGCTGGGTTGGGGCGTCCGTGGTACAGGATCTGATCGCCGCCGGGCATCGGGTCACGGGCCTGGCCCGATGCGAAGAAAAAGGCGCGACACTGGCTGCGACAGGCGCGAAGGTGATTTCAGGCACGTTGGATGATCTCGAGATCTTGCACAGCGCCGCCTCGGCGGCGGACGCGGTGATTCACACGGCGTTCAATCATGACTTCTCGCGATTCGCCGAAAATGCCCAGCAGGACCGCCGCGCCATCGAAACGTTGGGCGACGCGTTGCGAGGCTCCGACCGGCCGTTGCTGGTGACGTCGGGGCTGTTTGGATTGACGCAGGGCGCGAGTGAACTGGAAGTGGTGAGCCCGGCTTCGCCCCGCAAGTCCGAAGCCGCTGCCCGGGACCTGGCCGAGCGTGGGGTGCGTGTGGCGACGGTGCGACTGGCGCCCTCGGTCCATGGCCTCGGCGACCATGGGTTCGTGCCGATCCTGATTCGCCTGGCCCGGGAGACGGGCGTTTCGGCCTATCTCGGGGACGGCGTCCACTGCTGGTCGGGCGTGCATCGACTGGACGCAGCCCGGGTCTATCGGCTGGCGCTGGAGCAGGGCGTGACGCAATCCGTCTACCACGCCGTCGCCGACGAGGCCGTGCCGTTCAAGGACATTGCCCAGGTGATCGGTCGTGGCCTGGGGTTGCCGGTGGAATCCCGCGAGCGCGAGCATTTCGGCTGGTTCGCCCACATGGCGGGCGCGAACATGGCAGTGTCCAGCGCGTACACCCGTGCCTTGCTGGGCTGGACACCAAGCGGCCCGGGGTTGTTGGCTGATCTTGAACACCCTGGTTATTACGCTGGATAAGGGGTTCCTAGTGGCGAGGGAGCTTG
>NZ_JBAMDJ010000068.1:0-17884 GCF_036961705.1 Pseudomonas sp. 3JA | reverse complement strand
CCCGGTCGACCAACCGATTTGCTCTTGAAACTGACACTGATTCGAGGCATTCCCTTAACCCACGCCGAGCCCAATTCCCGTGGCGAGGGAGCTTGCTCCCGCTGGGGCGCGCAGCAGCCCTGGAGCCCGGCAACGCGGTGGGTCAGGTTGATTGAGTGAGCTTGAGAGGGGCTGCTGCGCAGCCCAGCGGGGGCTCTCTCCTACACCTGGGCTGGGGGTCGCCCTGCAATTATGGGTGCATTCTCACGTGGGCAGCATTTCGGCCACGAGCATCGCATCAGCCTGCGGGGCGACTTCGCTGAGCTTGCCATGTTCGATGCGGATCAGCCGGTCGGCCAGGCTGAAGTAGGCGTCGTCATGGGAAATGACGATCAGTAATTTGCCGCGCTCGCGCAGGTCCGGCAGGATCCGGGTGTAGAAAAAGTGCTTGAACACGGGATCCTGGTCGGCGGCCCATTCGTCGAACAGGTAGCAGGGGCGATCATCCAGGTACGCACTGAGCAGCGCCAGGCGCTTGCGTTGCCCGGTGGACAGCGCCAGCGTCGTCAGCTTGCCTTCTTCGATTTTCACCTTGTGGTCCAGTTGCAAGTGCACCAGGTAGTCCTGCGCCTGTTTCACCAGGTGTGGATCGTCGCCATCGAACAGGTTTTCGAACAGGCAGAAGTCGGTGAAGATCGCCGAGAAGTGCTGCCGGAAATGGTGGTTGTCATTACTCGAGGACACTTGCTCGTCGAGCATGATGTCACCGCTTTCCGGCCGGTACAGGCCAGTCAGCAACAAGGCCAGGGTGGTCTTGCCGCTGCCGTTGCCGCCGGTGATGAATACTACTTCGCCGGCATTGAGGGTGAGGTCGATCGGGCCCAGGGTGAAATGACCGTCCTCGCGTTCGCGGTAATAAGTGTGGGTGACCTGGCGGCACACCAGGCTGCGAACCTGGGTTGGCGAGATCGTGTCGAGGGCCTCGTCGGCGGCTTGCATCTGGCCTTCCAGGGCGCGGATCTTGTTCAGCGCCACGCTGGCCCGGCCGAGGGTCGGCAAGGCGTGCATCAGCTCCGACAGCGGCGTGATCATGTAGAGGATCGCCAGTATATAGCCGGTGACCAGGCTCACGCCCAGGTCGATGAAATGCGGCGCGGCGAACAGCACCACGCCGATCAGCATATAGAACACCGCATTGCCCCAGTTCAGGACCAGGGCGTAGATGCTCATGCCCCGAACAAAATCGCGGCGATATTGCTGGCTCACCGGTATCAGCAGGCGGGTGAAGAAGTACTGCCGGCGCGGATGGTTGAGTTGCAGTTCCTTGCTGCCATCGGTGAGCAGGCGGTATTGATTGAACAACTGGTCCTTGAGCTCGCGAGCGCGGGAAATCGAGGTCAGCGCCCGGCGTTGCGGCCAGTGAAAGCTCAGGCTACCCAGGGCGATCAGCAGCAGCGTCAGGCCCAGCAGCGGCATGCTGAGCCAGCCCAGGTAGCCCAGGCAGGCGACGATGATCCCGACGTTGACCAGCAGGATCGGCACCAATTCCACCGCCTGGCTGATGGTTTGCGTATCGTCGGTGAGCATTGCCAGCAGGCGATGTTTGCCCAGGCGCTGCAATTGCGCGTAGGGCGTGTCGATCAGCTTGGCGCTCAGGTGCAGGCGCATGTCGTTGACCGCGGCCTGGCCCAGGCGTAGCAGGCTGATGTCGGAAATGATCCGCGACACCGCCACCAACACCACGAGGCCGGCGAAGAGCAGGCCATCCACTGGGCGCAGCTTATCGAACACCTCCAGGCTGTGGTTGATGTTGGCGATCAGGCCGGCCGCTGCGAGGCCGCAGGTCAGCCCCGTCAGGGTCGCCACCAGCAGTGCGCGCCATGAACGTTTAGCCATGAGTAACAACAGATCCATTTCAAACCGCTCCGTGTGTAGCAATGGCCGTGAGACGCGCCGCCAACTGTTCATGCAAGGCGCGTTGCTCAAGGATGGTGAGGTGTTGTGCTGCGATGACCTCGCGGGTCAATGGCCCGCTGCTCAGGCGTTCCCACTGCGGGTCGGCGAAGTCAGGCTGGGCCAGGGTGTCGCTGGCCCACCAGACATGCACTGGGCACCTTAGCCGGGCAGGTTTGAAAGTCCCCAGCAGATGCTGCGTATGCTGCTGGTAGCGCAGCCGCGTTTGCAAATGCTCCCAACTGTCGCCATCGAGTTGCAGGCCTTGTTGCCGTGCCCACTGGACCAGTTCCGGCAGGCGTGCCGCTGGGGGCAGGGCGTCCAGTTGCGCCAGCAGCGCGGCCATGATCGGCGACGGCAACTGGCGCAACACGGCCTGGCTGTCCGGTGTCAGTGCTTGGGAAGCCGATTCCAGCAGAGCTTCGACACCGTCTTCCAGCGCCTGATGCTGGTATTGCGAGTCGATGATACCGAGAAACGCCACTTCTTCACCCTGGCTTTCCAGGCGAGCGGCCGCGGCAATCGCGAGCAGGCCGCCAAGGGAGAAGCCCAACAGGTGATAAGGCCCCTGCGGTTGCTGCTGGCGCAGGTGCTCGACATAAAGCGCGCCGAGGCTCTCGATATCGCCGCCCAGCGCTGTGCTGTCGTCGCTCAGGTACGCCGCCTGCAAGCCCCACAGATGCCAGCCCGAAAGCGGCGCCAGCAGCGTGCGGTAATCCTGCACGTGGCCGGTGGAGGGGTGGAAGCAGAACAGGTTGGCGGCTTCAACGGCGTTGGGCGCCGATAGCCGGACCAGCGGCGAGAGCTTGAGCTCGGCCTGTACCAGCGCCGCAAACGCCGAGACGCTCGGGGCATTGAACACCGTATTGACCGTCACCGGCGCCGACAGCGCGGTCTGCAGGCGACTGGCAAGGGTCACTGCTGCCAGGGAATGGCCGCCCAGTTCGAAGAAGTCATCGTCGATGCCCACCCGCTCCAGGCCCAGCACCTGCGCCCAGACGTCGGCGAGCAGGGCTTCCAGCGGTGTGCGCGGCAAGGCGCTGCCGACCGTGTCGAGAACTTTATCGGCCCATTGCTGGAGGGTCTTGCGGTCGAGCTTGCCGTTGCTCATCAGCGGCAAGGCTTCGACGATCCGCAGGGTGGGCAGCATGTAGTCCGGCAAGCAATCCTGGGCCTGGCCATGCAGCCGGGCGACCGTGGTCGAATGCCCAGGTGCCAGGGTCATGAAGGCGAACAGTTGCTGGCCGAGCTCGCCCCGGGGGACGCATTCCACGGCAGCTTGGGCGACACCGGGAAGGCCGGTCAGCTGCGCCTGGATCTCGTCGAGCTCCACGCGGAAACCACGGATTTTTACCTGGCGGTCTGCGCGTCCGGTGATTTCCAGACTACCGTCATGGCGATAGCGGGCCAGGTCGCCGGTGCGATAGAGGCGTTCGCCAGGCAGGTGCGCCAGCTCGATAAAACGCCCGGCGCTTTGTTGCGCGTCTAGGTAACCGCGGGCCAGTTGCGGGCCGGCGATATACAGCTCGGCGCTTTGGCCGGGGGCGGCCAGCGCTTGCTGTTCGTCGAGCAGGTACAGGCGCATGCCGTCGAGACGGTCGCTGAGGGGCAGGCGGCGATAATCCATGGCTGGCTCGGCTTTGTGCATCACCACGCCAACGGTGGTTTCGGTCGGGCCGTAATGGTTGAAGACTGCCAGCGTCGGCGCGAGGCCGCGAATGCTTTGCAACAGGCGCCGCGAACAGTTTTCGCCACCGAGGATCAATTGCTTGCGTGGCAACACGGCAGCGCTTTGGGCGTGAATCAACCAGGCGTCGAGCAACGACGGCACGATCTTCAGGTGGTCGATCGGGTACTGCGCCTGCCAGGCAGCCCAGGCCTGGGCGTCCATGGCCGTTTCCTTGTCCAGCAGGTGCAATTCACCGCCGCTGAGCAGTGCCGGGAACAGCAACGTGTAGCCCAGGTCGGCGGCCAGGGAAGTGACCACCGCGCTGCGTTCGCCGGGCGCCAGCGCCAGGCGGTGGGACACGCTGGCGACATAACTGGCGAGCTGCCGATGTTCGACGATGACACCTTTGGGCGTCCCGGTGCTGCCGGAGGTGAACAGCACGTAAGCCGCGTCCTGGGCGTGGATCTCGACGTCGACTGGCGTGGCGGATGCTTGCTGCCAGGTCGCTTCGTCCCGCAGGTCGAGGCTGCCGATGCCGGGCAACGTGGGGGCGCTGCCGGCCGAACCGCTCAGCACGAAGATGGGCTGCGCCTGTTGCAGGATGGCCAGGGAGCGCTGTGCAGGCTGATGCACGTCCAGGGGGACGAACGCCGCGCCGCTCTTGAGCACGGCGAGCATGGCCAGGACCATCTGCGACGAGCGATCCAGGTACAAGGCGACGCGGTCTTCGCGACCTACGCCTTGAGCGCGCAGGTAACGCGCCAGTTGGTTGCTGTGGGCCTGCAATTGGGCGTAGCTCAGTTGCCCGTGATGGTCGCGCAGGGCCAAATGCTCGGGGAACTGCGCGGCGCATTCAGCGAAACGCGCTGGTACGCTGGCAAACGACGGGGCAGCGACGTCGCCCTGCCGGGCGGCCAGCGTCGCGCTGAAGCTCGGCGCCTGCAACGACAGCTCGGCCAGGGGCTTGCCTGGGTTGGCGAGGGCATCGAACAGCAGCGATTGGAACTGCTCCAGAAGCGTCAAGGCGGCTTGTTCGCTGTAGCGGCTCGGCAGATGGTGCAGGTTCAGCCGATAGCCAGGACCTCTGGTTTCGTGGTTGACCGTTTCGGCAACCAGCAGCAACTCCATGCCTGCCGGGATGGCTTGCGCATCCAATACAGTGAGCGTCGATGCAAGACTGCCCAGGATGTCGAGTCGATCGGACAGGTGTGCGCCCCACTGGAAACCGTAGTGCAGGGTTTCGGCCGGCAGTGCGGTGCTGACGCCGCAGTATTCCTGCCATTCGATGGCTTGCTCGCACAGCGACTGCAGGCTCTCCAGTGCCTGGACAAATGAACTGTTCGCAGCCGGTTGCCAGCGCAAGGGCAGGGGCTTGGCGAATAAACCCCAGCAGTCTTCGAGTTCCTCGTAGTCGTCGCGGCAATCGTGTACCCAATTCAAGGTCAATGCCGGGCTGTCACCGGTACTCAGGCGTTGCAACAGCACGCCCCAGGCGCTCATCAGCACCTGCTCGGGCGATGCTCCGTGACGCTGGCAAAAGCGATCCAGGGCACTGCTCAATTGCGGGTTGGCGAGCAGGCGGGTGGTTACCGGGGCGTCGTGGCGGTCGTTGCGCACCTGGCGGTAGAGCAGCTCGCTTCCGGCTGGTTCGTCCAAGGCCTGGCTGGCCCAGAAGCGCCGACCAGGCTCGGCGTCATCATCGGCCTGCAATTCATGGAGCCAGGCACTGTATTGGGTGTAGGTCATGGCCTCGTCATCGAGGCACGGTGCATCCGTCGATCCCAACGCCTGGGCCAGGCGCAGCAAGGTGCCGCGATCCGCGCTCAGCGCCGGCAGTTGCAGTGTCACCCGGTGGCGATCGTCGCCCACCGATTGCACTTCGACACTGATCGCGTCAGCTGCGCTGGCGGTGGGCTCGACCACTTGCAGCGGCATCAGTAGGCCCGGCTCGGGCCGCACGCTCAGGCGCAAGGCCTCGTGACAAGCGCTCAACGCGGCCAGCCGCTGCTGCAGGCGTTCCAGCGCCAACGCGCCGGTGATCTCCAACTCCAGGCGCACGGGCGGCAAGCCCGCCAGCCATTGGCTGCGCTGTTGCGGCGAGAGGGCGAAGGCTTCTTCACGTTTCTCAAAGGCGGTCATGCCTGCACCTCCGAAGCCGGCAGCGGCTGTGCTTCGGGCAACTGCCCCGTCAGTTCTTCGCGGCGCATCATCTGGCCCATGGCGACGCAGATCTTGCGTTCGCCCTCGAAGGGATCCCGGGCGTGAGCCACCAACATATTGTCCAACATGACCATGTCACCTTTTTGCCAGGTAAAACGTACCGCGCAATGTTCATACGCCTCGCCGATCACTTGCATCACCGCGTCTTCGATCACGCTGCCGTCGCCGTAGTACACGTTGCGGGGCAGGTGCCCGGGGCCGAACAGGCTGATCAGGTTGCTGCGTACTTCCGGTTCCAGGCAGGCGGTGTGGTGCAGTTGCACCTGGTTGAAGAACGACAGTTCTCCTGTCTCGGGATGCCCGACGATGGCCGGGCAATGTTGGGCGATCCGCAGGTTGTCGGCCCCCAGCCATTCCCAACGCATGCCCGACGCCAGGCATTGGCGCTCGACTTCCTCGCGCTGTTCGGTCTTGAAGAAGTCCTGCCAGCGCACATCCAGCTTGTCGGTGAAGTGTCGCACGTAAAGCAGCCCCAGGGCCTTGAAGCGAGCGACGATGTCCTCGGGCAAGCGCGCCAACACCTGCCGGCAATCGACAATGGGCGTGCAGCCGCCGCGCGGTGCCGGCGTTTCGCAATAGAACCACTGCTTGCGTGGCCACTGCGGCAGATGGGAGCTCTCGTTGTGGAAGAGAATCATGTGCTGTTCCGGGTACGGCGTGGAGTGGTAGATGTTCTTGCCCGAGGTGTTTTTCGGCAGGTCTCCGTAGGTCCCGTAGAGGTCGGGTTCGATGGCCTGGGCGAATTGTTCGAAAGCGCCAGCGTCCGGCAGGTTGAAACCCCGGAACAGCAGGCCGCCGTGGGTCAGCAACTGGGCATTGATCCATTCCCGGGCTTGCAGCGCCCAGTGCACCGGGTCCAGGTCGCCGAGCAACGGCTCGATCACCAACGGCAAGGCTTGCCCGGCGTTGAGGGTGCGGGTACGGACCTGCTCGTGGGCCACCTGGCTCACGGCGGTTGCACGAGTCTGCTTGAGCTTGCTCAGTTTCGACTGCTTGCGCGCGCTGCGGGCCGAGGCCTCGTCGAGCGACGAATCAGCCTGGGACGCGGCGTCAGCGTGGCTGCCCTCAAGGCGCCACGACCACTGCTCCAATGCCTGGGCGGGGGCCGAGACGATCTGCTCCAGCAGGTGTTCGAAGCCCTGTTCGAGGCGCTGGATGGTCTGCTCCTGCAACACGCTGGTGCGGTACACCCAGCGCACGTTCAGGCCTTGCTCTTCGTCCTCTTCGACAAACACGGCGAGGTCGAACTTGCTGCTCTCCTGGGGGGCTACCAAGTGCTCCACTTCAAGGTCCGGCAGGCTGGCATTGCCACTGGGCGTGTTCTGCATGACGAACAACACCTGGACCAACGGGTTGACCCCTGGCGTACGCGGCGGCTGCAACTCCTCCACCAGTTTGTCGAACGGCACTTGCTGGTGTTGGAACGCTGATAGGCAATCCTCGCGCAAGCGTTGCAGGCGGGTGTCAAAGGTTTCGCCCTCGCTCAGGCGGGCACGGATCGGCAACACGTTGACGAAGAACCCGATGAGATGTTCCAGGGCCGGATGTTCGCGGTTGGCCAGGTCGGTGCCGACGATGAACTCGTTGGCCCCGGTGGCCCGCTGCAACAGGCTGTTGAAGGCATTGAGCAAGACCATGAACAGTGTTGCCCGTTGCGCTTGCGCATAGGCCTTCAGCACCTGGGCCTGGGCCGGCGTGAAGCGTTGCTCGAGGGCCGCGCCCTGGTAGTCGGGGCGTGCCGGGCGTGGCTGGTCAAGGGGCAACGGGATCAACGTTGGCGCGCCGTCGAGCTGGCGGCGCCAGTAATCGATTGCCCGCGCGAGCAGGCGCTGTTGCGCTTCGCTGCGTTGCCAGTAGGCATAGTCGGCGAACTGGATCGGCAACACCGGCAACACGGGGGTCGAACCGCTGATGCGTGCCTGGTACCCGACGATCAGTTCCTGCATCAGGATGCCCATGGACCAGGCGTCAGTGGCGATGTGATGCAGCACCAGTTGCAGCACATGGTCCTCGCGTCCCAAGCGCAGCAGGTTGGCGCGCAGCATCGGCGCCTGTTGCAAGTCGAACGGGCGCGCGGCCTGTTCATCGATCAGGCGCTGCAGGCTTTGCGCCTGCTCTGCGCTGTCCAGGTCACTCAGCTCGGTTGGCGTCAAGTCCACCAGCGGTGCCGGGTTGATGACCTGGCAAGGTTGGTCGCCATGGAGGTGGAACGCGGTGCGCAAGGACTCATGGCGTTCGAACACCGCCTGCAAGGCTCCTTGCAGCGCCGCGATGTCCAGCGCGCCACGCAGCCTGACGGTGGTGGTCATGTTGTAGGCGGCACTAGGGCCTTCGAAGCGATCCAGGAACCACAACCGTTGCTGGCTGTAGGACAGCGGCAGCGGTTGGTTGCGCGGCGCTGGGGCCATCTCGGTGTCACCGTCGGCCTCGGTCTGGGCGTTGCGTTGCTGATCGACCGCTTGGGCCAGTTGCTCAAGGGTGCCGCGTTCGAACAGGGTGCGCAGCGGCAGGTTCACGTTCAACCGTCGGCGAATTCGCGACAAGACTTGGGTGGCCATCAGCGAGTGACCGCCGATGGCGAAGAAGTCGTCGTGCACACTGACGTTGTCCAGGCCGAGAATTTCCTGCCAGAGTTCGGCCAGGACGTGTTCGGTCGGCGTGCGTGGCGCAATGGATTGCGCCTGTACCGCCTCGTCCTGGGGCACACCCAAGGCGGCGAGGGCACGACGGTCGACCTTGCCATTGGCGTTCAGCGGCAACTGTCCAAGGGCCAGCCAACGGGCCGGGACCATGTAGCTTGCCAGTTGCTGGCCCAGGTATGCGCTCAATACCTGTTGCGCAGGCTCGCCGCCCAGGTCGGCCGTCTCGTCGAGCACATACCAGGCCACCAGTTGCAAGGCGCCGCGGGCGTCGGGCAACGCCAGCACCGCCGAGCTGTCCACCGCCGGGTGTTGCATCAAGCGGTTTTCGATCTCGCCCAGCTCGATGCGGTGGCCACGGATCTTCACTTGCTGGTCGCGACGGCCGAGGTATTCGATCACGCCATCCTCACGCATCCGGCCGATATCACCGCTGCGATACAGGCGCGCATCGGCTTGGAACGGGTGCGGGACAAAAGCCTCGCGGGTGCGTTGCGGGTCGCGCAGGTAACCGCGACCCACGCCGACACCACCGATGCACAATTCGCCGGGTACACCCACAGGGACCAGGCGCAGCGCCGAGTCGAGAACGAACACCTGGTTATTGGCGGTCGGCGTGCCGATGGGCATGTGCAAGCAGTCGTCGGCCGGTGCTTCAGTGATGGGGTAGAAGGCCACGTCGTCCGAGCATTCGGCAGGACCGTAGGCGTTCATCAACGGGATCGCCGGGAAGCGTGCGAACCAGTCTCGCGCCAGGGCCGGCGGCAGTGCCTCGCCAGTCGGCAACAGCCAGCGCAGGCTCGCCAGGCTGTGGTGTGCCTGGCTTTCCTGGAGCATGCCGCGAATCAGCGCCGGCACGGTTTCGAGCAGCGTCAGTTGCTGCTCCTGGACGGCGTCGAGCAGGGCCACGGGGTCGTGGGCCTGGGCATCGGGAAGAATGTGCACGGTGGCGCCGAACAGCGGTGCGGCGAGGAACTGCCATACGCTGATATCGAACGCCGCCGAAGCCGTCTGGGCAATCCGGTCGTGCTCACCCAGGCCCAGGCTCGGGATCTTGCCGAACATGTTGTTGAGCATCCCGCGTTGTTCCACCATCACGCCTTTTGGCGTGCCGGTGGAACCGGAGGTGAAGATCACGTAGGCCAGTTGATCCGGCTGGTGCGCATAGCTGACCGATGGCTGTTCGCGGCCTTGCCAGAGCGCCTGGGCGACCAGGCAGGTGGGCTGCTTGCGCATCTGCGGCAGGACGTTGTCCAGTGTCGAGGTCGCGTGCTCGCACACCAGCAACAGCGGCGCGTCACCGAGGTCCAGCAGTTCCGCCAGGCGTGCGTGGGGCTGTTGGATGTCCAAGGCCTGGAATGCGGCGCCGGCCTTGAGTGTGGCGATCATCATCGTCAGCAACGCCAGGCCACGCTCGGCGAACAGCGCCACCAGGGTTTCCGGGCCGGCGCCGGCGGTTTGCAGCGCATGGGCGATGGCGTTGGCGCGGCGATCCAGTTCGGCGTAGGTCAGCGATTGTCCCTGGCACACGGCGGCCAGGTGGTGCGGGCGGCTGCGCACTTGTTCGGCGAACAACGCTGCATAGCCGCGTTCCAGCGGGAAGTCGACGTCGCTGCGGTTGCAGTCGATCTGCAGGTGCCGGCGTTCCGCTTCGGGCAGCATGTGCAGGCTGCCCAAGGGTGCCTGCGGTGTCTCCAGCATGGCCGACAGCAGCTGCACCAGATGCCCGAGCATGCGCTGTACGGTGTCTGTGCTGAAACGCTGGCTGTCGTAGGACAAACGAATGCCCAGGCGGTCGCCGGGGTACAACACCACCGTCATCGGGAAGTTGGTGTGCACCCGGTCTTCGTAGATGTCGATGCTGAAGGCGTCCAGTTGCACGCTGCTGATGTCCAGCGGGGCGTTTTCGAACACCACCAGGCTGTCGAACAACTGCTGGCCGCGCGGCACCTGGCTGCAACGCTGGATGTCCACCAGCGACGCGCTTTCGTGTTCGCGCAATTGTGCGTTGTGGAACAGCAGTGCCTGCAGCCAGTCGGCCACGGGGGCCGCTGGGTCGACATCGATGCGCAGTGGCAAGCTGTTGATGAACAGCCCGACCATTTCTTCTACACCGGCGAGGTCGGTCGGGCGGCCAGCGACGGTCACGCCGAACAGCACGTCGCGGTTGCCGCTGTAGCGCGACAGCAACAGCGCCCAGGCGCCCTGGATCCAGGTGTTGGGAGTCAGTTGGTATTGCTGGCACAGCTGCTGCAGACGCTGAGTCTGGGCGATGCTCAGGGTCTGGTCGAAGTCACCGACCTGTTCCGGCGCCTGTTCCGGGCCGGCCGCGGGGCTGTCCACATGCAGTGGCGTCGGCTCGCTGAAACCGGCCATTTCGGCCTGCCAGAACGCGTGTGCGGCGGCCATGTCATGGCGTTCCAGCCAGCTCATGTAGCCGCGGAACGAGCGCAAGCGCGGACGGGCCACCGGCTCCTGGCGCACGATGGCCTGGTAGATCGCCAGCAGGTCTTCCATCAGCAGGCCGAAGCACCAGGCGTCGGTCAGGATGTGGTGGAAGCTGCGTACCACGGCGAAGCGCCGCTCATCGAGTTGGAACACCCGCAGGTGGGTCAGTGGTGCGCAGGCCATGTCGAAACCTTGCAGGCGCTGTGCTTCGAGGGCCTGGTCCATTGCCTCGCGTTGCTGCTCTTCGTCGAGATGGCGCAGGTCCTGCCAGTCGAACGCCCGATGGGTTTGGCGGTACACGCATTGCAGCGGCTCATGGTCGTCCTGCCACCAGAAGGCGGTCCGCATCATTGGATGGCGTTCGAGGAACAGCTGCCACGCAGCTTCCATCGCCGGACGCTGCAAGACCCCGTCCCAGCTGTAGCGTTGTTGCATCAGGTAGATGCCGCTGTGGGGTTGCAACAGGGTGTGCAAAAGCATGCCCTGTTGCATCGACGACAGCGGGTAGACGTCTTCGATGTTCAACCAGTCCAGCGGCTCGGCCGCCAGGGTCGCCGCTTGTTTGTGGCACAGCGCGAATGCCTGGCTGGCAGGGCGCAGGTCCGGTGCGGCGACGAGCCCGGCAAGTTCGCTCATGCGTTGAGCAAGGCGCGGTGCCCATTCGGCGGCGAGGGTACCCTGGCTGCGCAGGTGCAGGCAGTCATCCTGCCACCAGGCGTCCAGGGTCAGTGAGCAAGGCAAAGCTGCCGACGGGTTTGCGGCTTCGACCTGGGCCAGGATGCCGCGCTCTTCGCGGTGGCTGTCGAGGTTGCCCAGCCAGCGAATGGCGACCGAGGCCGTTGGCAGGTCGCGCAACGGTTCTTGCAGGTAGGTGTTGTCCGACAGGTAGCGCAGGGCGCCATAGTCGACGCCGTGTTGCGGGTAGGCGCGCATCTGCGCGGCCAGTGCCTGCAAGCGTTGCAGCAGGCTGTCGCCTTCGGGCTGGAGGAAATACGGTACCGCCAGTGCCAACGGCCCCACGATGCGTGCCGGGTCGAGGTCGGCCACGGCAATGGGCGCCGCGACCGGCAAGCGCTCGACACTCGGTCGGGCGCCGTGCACGCTCAGCGCGACCAGGCCGTTGCCGCACAGTTCTCGGCACTGTTCGGCCACGGCCGCGGCCAGCAGGCTGTTCCAGTCCAGTTGCAGCACTTCGCCCAGGCGCTTGAGTTCGCCTGAGGTGGCAGCCGCCAGGGTCTGTTCGATCACGCTGGCCGGCTGATGGCTGTCAGGTAGTTGCAGCGGTTCCACCCCTGCGAATTGCAGCCAATGTTCCCAGGCGTCGTCCAGGGCATCGCCCTGTGCGTGAGCCTGTTGGTGCCGAGTCCACTGGGTGAAGTCACCACCGGCATAGGACAGGCGTACTGGCCGCTGATAACGCAGTTGCGCCAAGGCCAGGTTGAGGTCAGTCAGCAGCAGCGACCAAGAGGCTTCGTCCAGGCACAGCGGATGAGCGGCCAGCAGCACGGCGTGCTTGCCGCCCACTTCCAGCAAGCTGGCGTGCAGGGTTTGGCCGGCCTCCAAGTCCAGCGCATCGACACCGGCCTGGGCCAGGGTTTGCAGTTGCGCCGGGGCGCTGGCTTCAAGTGTCTCGGTGGTGATGACCGGGGGCTTGGCCGCGACCAGCACCCGTTGCTGCCATTCGCCTTCCGGCAGGGCCTTGAGCGCCAGGCGCAAGGCTTGGTGGTGTTGCTGCAAGGCGGTGATGGCCTGGCTCAGCAGCTCGCTGTCGATCGCCTGGGTCAGCGCCACGCAACGCCAAGTCGCGTGCAACGGCCCTTGTTGCACGCGGGCCAGTTGCCCGGCGGCCAGCGGCAGTTCGTAGCCATCGGCAATGTCTTGTGCCACGCCCTGGCTGGCATCGGCGCCCAGTACCCGGGCAATGTCGGCGATGGTGCGGTTTTCGAAGAGCTGGCGGGGCGTGAGTTTCAGCCCTTGCTGGTTGGCGCGAGCGATGATTTGCAAGTTGATGATCGAGTCGCCGCCCAAGGCGAAGAAGTTGTCATGCACGCCGACACGCTCAAGCTTCAACACCTCCTGCCAGATGGCGGCCAGTTGCGCTTCGACTTCATTGCGCGGGGCAACGTGGGTGGCGCTGTCGTCCGTGGGTTTTTGCGGGAGCGGCAGGCGCTGGACATCGACCTTGCCGTTACGGGTCAGGGGCAGTTCGTCGAGGGTGATGAAGTGTGCCGGCACCATGTAGTCCGGCACCCGCGCTGCGAGGTCGTTACGCAGTTTCGTGGCGGACAGCGATTGGCTGGCGACCAGGTAGGCCACCAAGCGCAGGCTGCCGTCCAGTTCCACAGCGCGGACCAGCGCCTGCTCGATCAGCGGCGACAGGCGCTTGAGCTGCGCCTCGACTTCGCCCAGCTCCAGGCGGTTGCCACGGATCTTGACTTGGCTGTCGACCCGGCCGAGGAACGCCAATTGGCCGTCCACTTGCCAGCGCACGCGGTCGCCAGTGCGATACCAGCGTTGCTGATCCGCGTCGAGATGAAAGCGTTCAGCGGTCAGGTCCGGGCGGTGCAGGTAACCCCGGGCCAGGGCACCGTTGATCAGCAGCTCACCGGACACCCCGGTGGGCACCAGCCGACCGTTGGCATCCACCACTTGCAATTGACGGTTCGGCAGCGGCCGACCGAGGGCGATGCTGCGCAGGCCCGCGGGCAGTTCGGTGGCGATCGCCCCGACTGTCGCTTCGCTCGGCCCATAGTGGTTGAACACCCTGAGCCCTGGGGCCAGGCGGTTGACCTGCTCCAGCAGCGCCGGGCCGAGGGCGTCGCCACCGAAGACCAGTAGGGCGCGCGGCAACAAGCGTGCATCGGGCAGCGCCTGCAACAGACCGGCCAGGTGGCTTGGGGTGATCTTCAGCACATCCACCGGGTGTTGCTCGAAAAGTTCGGCCAGTGCCAGGGGGCTGAAGCCGCTGTCTTCATCCACCAGCAACAGGCAGGCGCCGCTGCACAGGGCGCCGAACAGCTGGGTGTGGCCAAGGTCGGCGGCAATGCTCGACAGCAAGCCGTAGCGGGCGGCCGGCGGCGGGTTTAGTACCGCGTGCACTGCCGTCAGGTAATCGACGATGGACTGGTGCTCGACCACCACACCTTTAGGGGTGCCAGTGGAGCCTGAGGTGTAGATCACGTAGGCGGCGTCAGTCGGGCTGTGGGCCACGGTCGGTGGCGTGTCTGGGTGGGAGGCGATGGCCTCGGCTTGTTCCGCCAGCCACAGTGTCGGCGTGTGCTCGCCCAGGCCTTTGAGCAGGGGTGAGGCGGTCGCGCCGATCAGCAGCGCGGCGCGGCTGTCCACCAGCACATCGGCCAGGCGCCCGGCGGGCTGCTTGAGGTCCAGCGGCAGATAGGCGGCGCCGGCCTTGAGGGTGGCCAGCAGGGCAATCACGAACTCGGTGCTGCGTTCCAGCGCCAATGCCACGACGCTGTCGTGGCCGATACCCTGGGCGCGCAAATACTGGCTGAGGCGGTTGGCCTGCTGGTCCAGTTCACGGTAGGTCAGGGCGACCTGACGGTCGCGGACCGCCAGGTGTTCCGGGTGAGCGGCCACCTGTTGTTCGAAGCGCAGGTGCAGGCACGCATGCGGCACCGGCAGTTGCACGCCGCGACCCTGCCCGAGCAGTTGCTGGCGTTCTTCAGGGCTCAGCCATTCAAGCTCGCTGACCCGGCATTGCGCTTGCGCCGTCATCGCCAACAGGATGGCGCGCAATTGTGCCGACAACACTGCGACTTCGGCGTCGCTGAAGCGACTGCGGTCGTAGCTGATCAGATAATGCAGTTGTTTGTCCGGCACCACGATCAGCGACAGCGGGAAGTGGTTGCGGCCTTGAGTGAGGGTAATGCCGTCGGCCTGCTGGTCGCTGCTCGGGGCACTGAAGCTCAAGCCGCCGGTGTCCTGGTTGAGCGCGTCGGTGACCGGGAAGTTCTCGAACACCAGGATCGAGTCGAACAGCGCCTGTTCGGCGGCGATGCGCGTCATCGACTTGAGCTTGCCCAGCGGCAGGTAGGCGTGGTGACGCAGATCGCTGTTGGCTTGCTGCAAGTGTTGCAGCCAGGTCACCAGCGTCGGCTCGTCAGCCCATTGCACGCGCAACGGCAATGTATTGATGAACAGTCCGACGGTGCTGTCCACCGCCGCCAGGTTCTCCGGACGCCCGGCGACGGTGACGCCATAGATCACGTCGTCACGCCCGGCGTGTTGGCCCAGCAGCAGTGCCCAGGCGCCCTGGATCAGGGTATTGATGGTCAGGTCGCTCTGGCGGGCGAAGTGGGCCAGTTGCTCGGTTTCGCTGGCCGTCAGCAGGCTTTCCCGTTCGGCGAACGGCGCTCCTGCCGGTGCTGCCTGGCGTACGGCAAAGGTGGGCAGCGGGGTCGGCTCGCTGACGTCCTGCAACTGCTCGCGCCAGAACCCTTCGGTGGCGGCCATGTCCTGTTCCGCCAGCCAGGCGATGTAGTCCCGATAAGGGCGGGTCGGCGCCAGGTGCGCGGGGCGGCCGTGGGCTTGTTCGTAGTACAGCGCCAGCCACTCCTGGACGGCGATGCCGACGCTCCAGCCGTCCATGAGGATGTGATGGAAGGTCCAGATCAGGTGCCAGCGCTCGGGGGCCAGGCGCACCAGGCACACGCGCATCAGCGGCGACTCATTCAGTTCCAGGGGTTGCGCCCGCTGCTCCAGCGCCAACTGTTCCAGCGCGGCCTGTGGCTCGGCGCGGTCTTGCCAGTCCAGTTCGGTCAGGGGCAGGGCTACTTCCTGTTGCACCACCTGATAGGCATCGTCCAGTTCTTCCCAGAGAAACGCACTGCGCAGCACCGCGTGGCGCTGCATCAGCGCCTGCCAGGCACCGCGAAACGCGTTCAGTTGCAGCGGGCCGTTCATGTCCAGGCTCAGTTGCTGGTAATAAACCCGCGAATCCGGTTCATAGACGCTGTGGAACAACAGGCCGTGCTGGGTCGGCGAAAGGGAGTAGATGTCTTCGATGTTGTTCATGCTTGCTTGGTCCATTTCAAAGTCTTGAGAACTCAAGTGAGTCGATCCAGGCGCCGCGCAGGTCTGAGGCCTGCGCAGGCACCGCGTCGCTCACTAGCTTTGGGAATTGGGTTTGGTCTTGAGCTTGCCCAGCAGCTTGTCCAGGGATTTCTGGTTCAGCGCCTTGGCCAGCGGGAAGTCCGCGGGCATCAGCGAACCGGCCAGCGGGTCGAGGCAGTGTTCGACCAGCGCCTGCAAACGTTCCAGCAGGCGAGCGGGCAAATGGCTGTCGGCGTTCGGCGTGACGCTGTGCCACTCGACACGCAACACGCCGTCCTCCAACCAGGCCACCACTTCACGGGCATGGGTCACTCGGTTCACCGGGGCCACGTTTGGCGGCGGGGTCAAGCTGCTGGCGCGCAACCAGCCCGCTGGCGTTTGCTCATGCCCCAGGTAGTTGAACAGCACATCACCGTGGCTGGCCGGCAACTCGCCGCGCTGGCGCAGCAAGCCGTAGCCGAGGCCCAGGCCAGGTACGTCACGCAAGGCTTGCTTGGCGTTGCGCACCTGATCGCCCGCGGCCCCGCTGGTATTCACCCGAAGTGGGTAAAGGGTGGTGAACCAGCCGACGGTGCGGCCGACGTCCAGCCCGGCAAACGGTGCGTCACGCCCGTGGCGCTCCAGGTCCACGACGATGTCGCTGTGCTGTTCGGCCTCGGCCAGGGTCGCGGCGAGGGCAGCGATCAGCAGTTCTTCCGGTTGCGTGCGGTAAGCCGCGTGGGACTCGGTCAGCCATTGGTGCGTGCGGTTGGCATCCCAGCGGGCCGACAGGGTCTGGCGCTCGGCGACCGTGGCCATGGGCGGCTGGGTCGCGCCGATCTGCGCACTCCAGTAGCGATGTTCGGCAGCGACCTTGGCGGCATGGGCTTGCAGGTGTTCGGCCCATTGACGATACGAGGTGGTTTTCGCCGGCAACGTCGGGCTCTCGCCACGCTCCAGTGCCGGGTACAACTGCTGGAAATCTTCCAGCAGCGGCGTCCAGGACACCGCATCGACCACCAGGTGGTGGGCCACCAGGTACAGACGCTGCGGGGTGCCTTCCAGCAGCGCCGCGGCAAACAGCGGGCCGTGTTGCAGGTCCAGGCTCTGGGCGACTTGCAGCAGTTGTTCCGGGTGCTCGCAGCAGGTCAGTTTTGCCGGGGCCACCAGGGCGATGTGCGCCTGCCATTGGCCGTCGACATCAGTGAAACGCAAGCGCAGGGCGTCGTGGTGGGCGACCAGTCGATCCAGCGTGGCTTGCACAATGGCTGGCTCCAGGCGACGGTCGCTGTCGGCCAGCACCGATTGGTTCCAGTGCGCGACCTGGACCTGCTGCTGGTCGAAGAACCACTGGTGCAATGGCATCAGCGGCATCGGCCCGGTCACATCACCTTGTTCGGCCTGGGCCAGCAGCGCCGTGGTCACATGGGCCAGGGCCGCTGGGGTCGGCGAACGGAACAAGTCCCGTGGCGTGAGCGAATAGCCCTGCTCACGCAAGCGCGAGATCAGTTTCAGGCCGAGGATCGAGTCACCGCCCAGGGCGAAGAAACTGTCCGAGGTGCCGACTTCACGGCCGCCGGTCAAGGTTTCGCCGAGCAACTCACTGAACAACTGGCAAAGCAGGCGTTCCATGTCGTTGCGCGGTGCCGCGTAGTCTTTCTGGGTGTTCGGCAAGGGCAGCGCGGCCAGGGCCTTGCGGTCGATCTTGCCGTTGGTGCTCAGGGGCAGGGCCGGGATCTGCACCCACACCGCCGGCACCATGTAGGCCGGCAGCTCGGTCGCGAGCTGGGTGTCGAGGTCCGACTGCGCGGTGCTACTGCTGTAGAACGCCACCAGGCGGTTGTCGATGACCAGGGTGCAGGCGCCAGTGATGGCCGGCAGGTTCAGCAGGGCTGAGTCGATTTCCCCCAACTCGATGCGTTGA
>NZ_JBAMDJ010000067.1:0-17966 GCF_036961705.1 Pseudomonas sp. 3JA | reverse complement strand
AAAAAAGCTCCCCCTTCAGTTTTTACCGGACGCTAGTGACGCAGAGCGTGGGAACGATCAAGCCCCCTCCGGTTCCAGCGCTTGCAGCCAACGGTTCTCCGAACGGCTCAGATGCTGGCGCATCGAGGTTTGGGCGCCGAGCACATCCTTGCTGGCTACGGCGTGCAGGATCGCCTCATGCTCGACGACCGCAGCTTCCCACGTCAGGGCATTTTCCGAGTGTTTGCTCAGGTGGGCCGAAATCGGGTTGTGTCGTTCATCAAAGAGCGCAGTGATGATCCGGACCAGGGCGGAGTTGCCGCTCATCTTGGCCAGGCGCTGATGGAATCGACGATCATCCTCCAGCGGAGGCAGGCCATTGGCAATGCTTGCGCGCATGGCATCGATACATTCCTGCAGATAGCGGTAGTCGCTTTTCTTGCCGTGCAAGCACGCCAGGATCACCGACTCACCTTCGATCAAGGCGCGAGCCTGCATCAGTTCCGACGGGCTCTCGCCCAAGGTCATGCTCGGGTTTTTTCCGTCCTTGGGCTTGGCGCGCACGTACACGCCGGAGCCCATCTTGATCTCGATGTCACCGTCTATTTCCAAGGCAATCAGCGCCTCGCGAAGCGACGGCCTGGAAACCCCCAACAGTTGGGTCAAGTCCCGCTCGGGGGGAAGCCTGGAGCCTGCCTTGAAATCTCCCTGGGCGATGTAGCTGCGCAGTTGATCGGCGATTTTCTGGTACGGCTTTCGCTCGGCGGTGTTGATCGGTGAGACCATGGGGTGGCGTCCATCGGAGAGTCCGCAAAGGCTACCATAGGCGCTTGATGGTGTTCATTTATGTGGGAGCAATGACTCTGCCATTCACATCACCGCACCGATCTGCCAAGGCAGGAACTCGTTATCACCCAAGCCGTTTTCCTCACTGCGGGTGCGGTGTCCGGACGCCGTCTCCAGCATCAGTCGGAACAACCGCTCACCCGCCTGCGCCACCGACTCCTGCCCATCGACAATGCCCCCGGCGTTGAAATCCATATCCAGTTCCATGCGTTGGAACAGGCGAGTATGGGTGGCGATCTTCAAGGAGGGCGTGGGTTTGCAACCGTAGGTCGAGCCGCGGCCCGTGGTGAAGCAGATCAGATTCGCGCCCCCGGCCACTTGGCCGGTCGCGGACACCGGGTCATAGCCGGGCGTGTCCATGAACACGAGGCCTCGGGCATCGACCGTTTCAGCGTATTGGTAAACGTCCATCAGCCCGGTCGCACCGGCTTTCGCTACGGCGCCCAGGGACTTCTCCAGAATGGTGGTGATGCCCCCTGCCTTGTTGCCCGGCGAAGGGTTGTTGTTCATATCGCCGTCGTTGTGGCGCACGTAAGCTTCCCACCAGCGGATCCGCTCCATCAATTTTTCGGCGATTTCGGCAGACGCTGCGCGAGCCGTCAGCAAATGTTCGGCCCCATAGATTTCCGGCGTTTCCGAAAGAATCGCGGTGCCGCCATGCTGCACCAACAGGTCCACGGCCGCGCCGAGTGCCGGATTGGCCGTGATGCCCGAGTACCCATCCGAGCCGCCGCATTGCAAACCAACGCATAAGTGGCCGGCGGCAACGGTCGACCGTTGGTATTGGTTGATGACAGGCAACATCGCTTCAATATGGGCGATGCCACGGCGCACGGCTTCGCGAGTACCGCCTTCCTCCTGAATGATCAGGCTGGCCTTCAGCACAGCGCGGCGATCCCCCAGTTCATTCATCAACGGGGTCAGTTGGTTGACTTCGCACCCCAGGCCGATCAAGAGCACGCCGGCGAAGTTGGCGTGATCGGCATAGCCACGCAAGGTGCGTTTGAGAATGTCGATGCCTTCACCCTTGGCGCCCATGCCACAACCGCTGCCGTGGGTGATCGCCACGACGCCATCGACGTTGGGAAAGTCTTTCAGGCGTTCCAGGGAAAAGGCGTTGGCGATGTGTTTGCAGACGGTTGCCGAGCAGTTGACGCTGGAAATGACACCGATGTAGTTGCGGGTACCGACGCGCCCATCCTCACGAACGTAACCTTCGAACGTAGCGGGATCATTGCTCAACGAAGTGGGCACATAGATGTTCCGTACGCGGTGTTCGGCATTGGTGGCGGGCATGTCCAGGTTGTGCACGTGGACGTAGTCGCCGGGCTCGATGTCCCGCGTTGCCTGGCCAATGGTCTGGCCGTACTTGAGCACCCGTTGGCCGGCCAACACCGAGCGCAAGGCGATCTTGTGACCGGACGGAACCGGCTGCCGGGCGGTCAGGGTGATGCCGTCGGCACTCACGTGCTGACCTTCGGCGAGATCGCCCCGGGCCACTGCGACATCATCACCCGGTGCCAGCACCAGTAAAGAAGAAGGCGGGTTCATGCGGCGTTCTCCGATTCCTAGCACTCGATGATGGCTTTGACGACGCCCTGGCTGGGGTCGAGCAATGTGGAGAACGAATCGGCCACGTCGCCCAGCGTCAGTCGGTGGGTGTTCAGGGCCGCATCCGGAATCAATCCGTCGCGCAGGCATCGCTCGACGTGTCGGAAGTCTTCCTGGGTGGCGTTGCGGCTGCCCATCAGCGTGGCTTCACGCTTGTGGAATTCAGGGTCGGAGAAGGTGATGGAATCCCGCACCACCGAAATCATCACATAGGTACCGCCGTGGGCGATGAACTCGAACCCGCGTTCCATGGCCCGTGCGTTACCGGTGGCATCGAACACGACGTCGAAAAAATCACCCCCCGTCAGTTCAGCCAGGGTCTGCTTGTCGCCTTCGCCGATGTGCACTGCGGCGTGGATAGCCAAGTGTTGCTTGCAGAACGCAAGACGATCCTCACGGGTATCCAGAACGGTGACTTGCGCCCCACGCAGGCTGGCGAAGATTGCCGCGGCCATGCCGATCGGGCCGGTGCCGACCACTAGCGCGCGTTTATCCGCCTGGACATTTGAGCGTCGCACAGCGTGCGCGCCGATCGACAGAAACTCGATCATCGCCGCCTGATCAAGGGAAACACCCACAGCCTTGTGCACGAATTCGTGGGGAACGCTCAGGTACTCAGTGAACGCTCCATCGCAATGAACTCCCAGTACTTGAATGCGGGTGCAGCAGTTGGTCTTGCCCTGGCGGCAGGCGATACATGTCCCGCAGGAAAGGTAGGGCATCACATAGACAACATCACCGATGGCGAGGTCGCTGGCGCTGTCCGTCTCGTCGACAACCCCGGAGAACTCGTGGCCCATGACGCGCGGATATTCGAGGTACGGCTGATTGCCGGTGAAGATGTGCAGGTCGGTGCCGCAGACCCCGACGCGCTTGACCCGGATGAGGATCTCCCCCGGTTTCCTGGAGGGTTTTTCACGTTCGATGGCGGTTAGCGAGCCGGGTTCGTTGCAGATGACAGTCAGCATGTCGATGCTCCTTGGCTGGCGCGCAAGCATTGGCTTACCTGCGCTCGGGAGGAGGGTGTGAGCGCGCGGCTGCCGGGACCGAGGCTCTTTTTTGTTGTAGGCGGGCAGTGACCTGCACCGATGATCTGGGTTCGAAACTACACGCCAAGAAAAATATTGGCAAGACCAATTATTAAAAAACAAGATTGGACTGACCAATATGGCTTGTAACGCTGACCCGATTTCCCCACGAATGCATTGAGTGCATTTCAGTGACCGACAGGGTGGACGGCTGCTTGGGCCTGTCATGACCGAAATGCGGGTCGCCTTTGCTGGATCTACAACCGACGGGTTGCTTTTGGAAGGACTGGGGCTACTGTACTTAGGATCAACCTGCCGGCCCCGGGGCCGATTGATTCACCCAGCCAGCGCTCGGGTGCTGGGCCTGGTTCGTAGAGGCAACGTGATTTTCGTGTCCACCGCACAGCCAAGGAGGCGCCATGTCATTTCTTTACCATGTGACGAACAAGGCTAACCTGGCGAATATCAGCGCCGCCGGGCTGGCCCCCGCCGCCAAACGAAAGGCATCCGCGGCCCAGGCATTCGGTGCAACTCAAAAGAACCGGATTGAGATGCGCGAACACAATCGCCTTGCACGCTTCAAGATGCTCCTCAAGGACCTGGCGGTGGCAGGTTATTCACCGCGCACGATCCTTTTCAATGAGCGAGCGGCAACGGCGAGGGTGCAGATCGCTTTTTCCAACAAGGATTTTGCCGTCGTAGACGATATTCCCTATGTCGAGCAGGTCGGTGTCTATCCGCCCATTCCCGCAAAAAAAGGCGTTGTTGCGGCCGACGCGGACCTCAAAGAGATTCTGGCAAGGTACGTCGAGAAGCTGCGCAGCGTCTCGGCACCGTTGGACGAGGACTTGTTCGACGAGCGACAGGCCAAGGCCCATAGGGCGAAGAATTCCTTTTACGGCAAAGCAGTCCAAGAGATCGATAGGCTGGATCTGTCGTTTCACCACCAGCATTTTCTCAGCGAACTGGCCTATGCCTATGAGGAGCTGGTGGCCGACGACGAACAGGAAGTCACCCGTCACCGCGTATACCTGTTCCCTGAGAAGCATCTCAAGAGTCAGTACAGCACTTACGCCAAGCATATCGTCAGTGGTCAGTACGAGAACCTGGCGATATTGCGGGTGGATTCGGCGAATGTTGCCAATCCGATGTTCGATGCGGCGCAGGGCAACGGCGCGACAACGAAAGAAATCATCCAGGCCATCCACATCAACTATGTGGTCGGTATTCCCTTGGCCTCGGTGCAGGATGGCAGTGTCTTCAACGGACAATGGAATGAGTTGAGTCAATACGAGTGAGGCTATCGAATATTTTTTACTGAACCCAGGTCTATCCGGTCATGTCACTCGTTTGTCAGGAACGACAAGATGATGGAGCAGCCGATGCGACCTCTGTACTTCACCAGCCTTTCCTTTGCCGCGCTGCTGTGCGTCGCGTGTTCAAGCCAGCCGCCTGCGACATGGAGCTATGCAGACGCTCAAGGACGGGCCAATCTCCCTCCCGACCAAACCTACCCCGAACTCTTTGAAGCGGTGCAACGCGAGCAGGTGTTCACGGACCAGAAGCATTTCGTGGACGCACTGCCCAACCGTGATCCGGCGCAGATCCGCGCCGATTACCTGGACCGACGCAACCGTAATGGCTTCGATATCAAGGCTTTCGTGAAAGACAATTTCATCGAATCCGGCGAAGTCGAAAGCCCGGCTCCCAAGCCCGGCGCTCCGATCAAGGAACATATCGACAGTCTTTGGCCGGTACTGAGTCGATCCTACCGCCAGGTGCCGGCCTACAGCAGTTTGTTGCCCTTGCCGCAGCCCTATGTAGTGCCCGGCGGACGCTTTCGCGAGATGTATTACTGGGATTCGTATTTCACTATGTTGGGACTTGAGCAGAGCGGTGATGAGGCCCAGGTCCGGCAGATGACCGACAACTTTGCCTACATGATCGACACCTACGGCCACATTCCCAACGGCAATCGCAGCTACTACTTGAGCCGGTCGCAGCCTCCATTCTTCGCTTACATGGTGGAGTTGCAGGCGCGTATCGAAGGTGACCAGGCCTATGGACGATACCTGCCGCAGTTGCAGAAGGAGTATGCCTATTGGATGGCGGGCGCCCAGTCACTCAAGCCCGGTTCGGCCGCGCGACACGTGGTCAAACTCGCCGATGGCAGTGTGCTCAACCGCTATTGGGATGCCAGCCCGACGCCTCGACAGGAGTCCTGGTTACAAGATGTCAGCACCGCCGAGCGAGCGCCGGACCGGCCCAAGGAAGAGGTCTGGCGTGACCTGCGCGCCGGCGCTGAAAGCGGTTGGGACTTCAGCTCGCGCTGGTTGGACGACGGCCAGAACCTGGCGAGCATACGCACCACGGCCATCGTGCCCGTGGACCTCAACAGCCTGATTTATCATCTCGAAAACACCATCGCCAAAGCTTGCGAGACGGTGCAGAACATCCCCTGTGTCCAGGCTTACGGCCGGCGCGCCGAGCTGCGCCAGCGTGCCATCGAGAAGCATTTGTGGAATGCCGACAAAGGTTTCTACGTGGACTACGACTGGCAACGCAACCAGCCACGCCAGCAGCTCACGGCCGCGACGCTTTTCCCGCTGTATACGGGGCTGGCGTCTGTCGAGCATGCCAATCGCACCGCCGATGCGGTACGTGACGGCCTGTTGCGCCCCGGCGGCATCGCCACCACCCAGGTCAGTAATGGCCAGCAGTGGGACGAACCCAATGGCTGGGCACCGTTGCAATGGGTCGCGGTGGAGGGGCTGGACCGATACCGGCAAACCGCCCTGGCGCAGCAAATTGGCAGCCGCTTCCTGCAGCAGGTCGAGGACCTTTACCGCAAGGAAAACAAGCTGGTGGAGAAATACGATCTGTCCGGGCGCGGTGACGGCGGGGGAGGCGGTGAATATGAACTGCAGGACGGCTTCGGCTGGACAAATGGGGTGACGCTCAAACTGCTGGGTAAATATGGCGCGACTTCCCCAACCCTAGTGGGTAAGTGATCGCCGTACACCTCCCTGTGGGAGCGAGCTCCCACAGGGAGGTGTGGTTGGCATCAAGTGTCACGATCACTCGGAAAAAATGTGGGATGTCTATTCATGCACCGTCACCCGATTGCGTCCGGTCTTCTTCGACGTATACAGCGCCTGGTCCGCCCTGGCGATCAGGTCGGCGTGGTCGTTCGAGGGCTGGCTCAGGTCGGCCACGCCCAGGCTGATGGTGAAACGGATGATCTGGTCGTTGTACACCACCTCCAGCGCCTCCACTGAGTGCCGCATGCGTTCGGCGAACGCGTGTGCGCCGCTGCTGTCGGTATCCGAAAGCACCACGCCAAACTCTTCACCGCCATATCGCCCGACCACATCGGAGTCGCGCGCATGTTCGCGCAACAGCCTGGCGACTTGCTCGATGACCTTGTCGCCGGCCTGGTGGCCGTAGGTGTCGTTGACCCGCTTGAAGTGATCGATATCGAGCATCACCAGGCTCAACGCATGGCCGTAGCGCTGGTGCCGGGCATAGGCGGCTTTCAGGTTGCTTTCCCAATGACCGCGGTTGTACAGCCCCGTCAGCCGATCGGTGCTGGAGAGTAGCTGCAGCTGCGCGTTGGCGGCCTGGAGCTGATGCCGGTTGGTGGCGACGTCGGTGACGTCATAGATCACCAGGCAGATGTGCTTGATGGTGTTGTCAGGCGAGCGCAGCGGCAGCAGCGTGGTGTTCTGGTACATGAACGCTTCCTGGCCGGTGATCGGCTGGTAGCTCTTGAACCGAATCAGGTACGGGCGCTGCTCCCAGACCGTGAACGCTGGCGTGCCCAGGGTCGCGACACTTTCCACCTTGCGGCTGAACCATTGGCGATCGATTTCAGGGAACAGGCTGAAAAAATGCTGATTGTGGGCATCCTTGGGCTGCACCCCCGAGCGGTTCTCCATGAAGGTGTTCCAGACCTGCACACGGTACTCTCGGTCGAGCACCACGACACCGACGTCGATGCTCTGAACGATGGCCAGCAACCAGTGAAACTCGTTCAGATCGATGGAATCGTTCATGGCTCAGCTCATCAGATAGGCGAGTTTGTGGGTCAACCGTTCGATGGAGTCTTCCGTGAACAGCAGCAACAGATCGAAGCGAATATCGTGCCCTTCCAGGCTGTAGCTGATTTCCACTGCCAGGGTCTTTTTCCAGTGCTTGCGGTTGCCCTGGATCAGTTCCTCGATGGCCGCGTGCTGGCCGAGAATCTGCGGATGGCCCTGGGAAAACACCACATCGATCTGTTCGGCAATGCTGCTGAGACACGCGCCGATCAAGACGCTGGAAAGGTCCAGCAACATTTCCAGGTCCGAATAATCGGCGCTCTCGCGCTGCATCAATTGCGCGATGTCGGCGATTTCCGAGTCATGGAATATCAGCAGGGCCTCACCGGCGATGCCGCTGCCGATGAAACCTTGGCAGATGGCCGTGAGTTGCTGGGAGCTGCCGACGTCGTTGAGCGCCATATGCAGTTCCCCGACCTCGAGGATGTTCACGTTCGGCACCGGCAACTGCACAAAGACCCCCAATACCTTGGCGATCAGGGCCGCCGCCCGGCCTATGGCCACGTTGACCGTCTCGCGGAACACATCGTGAAAACCGATGGCCGTGTTCGTGGCCGAACGATTCTGCAACGGCACCTGGTCGGATCGGGTCAGTAGCCCCACCCGGGTGAGGGTCTGGCGCAGTTCGTTTTCGTCGAAAGGCTTTTTCAGGAACGCCAGCGCGCCCAGCTCAAGCACGCGGCGCACCGCCTCGTCCTGGACGTCACCGGAAATCACGATGACTTGCGCCTTCAAGCCCTCTGCGCGCAATGCGCTCAACACCTGGTAGCCATCCATCTCCGGCATGGTCAGGTCGAGCAGCACCACTTGCCCCAGGCCTTGGCGTATGGCGTCCATCGCCTGGCACCCGTTGACCGCCTCGGTGACCGAAACCGGCCAGTCTGCAGGCAGCGCGCGCAACACCTGTTTGCGCGCCATGTTGGAGTCGTCACACACAACCAGGGGAATCAACGGCACAGGGGCATCCATTGGCGTTCAACGGCAGGGTAGGTCCTACGTACATCATTCATAGGCTGGCAGGGGCCCTTGATTAACGAACAGGATTTATCGGGCATTGCGTCCTGCATGAAAGACTTGCAGGGCACTGTTGTATTAAAAACTGGACCAATAAGTCAGGGGAGTCAACTGCACTTCGTCATTACAACCAGTGCAAAGCCACGGTCGGTGTGCCGATTGGCATTGGCAGGCACAGTTTGTGGTCTATAGTTTTGTGCAGGTCCGGAATCCTTCAGTGCCGGCGGCCAGGAACCATGGACGCCTCGCAGCATTGCCGCGTCGGATATCCGCAGGCCGTCAGCAGTGAACAATGCAGGGAGCACACCATGGCGATCCAGCGGGCGAGTGTACTGACGTCGGCCCAGGATGTTGCCCCTCGTGAAAACCCCTTGTCCGATGCGACGGGCGATCTGTTTCGGCGCCGCTTCGATCAGGTCAAGGAAGCCTACATTCTGTTCCCGCTGTTGGCGGCTCTCCTGTTGTCGGTCATCTGGGCGGGCACCCTGTACCTGATCAAGGTCGAACAGACCCGCGCGCAGCGGGGCATCGCCGAGGCGAGCCTGGAAATCGGCGCCACCTACGAAGCGCAGATCCTACGGGCCGTGCGTGAAATCGACCAGACCCTCAAACTCGTCAAGTACACCTACGAGTCCGAGCGCGAGACAAACCCGCTGCCCAAGCTCAAGGCACGCGCCTTGCTGCCTTCACCTTATTTATTTGATGTCAGCGTGGTGGATGCCAGGGGGCTGGTCGTGGCCAGTACCCAATCGAGTGAGGTCGGAAACCAGATTGCCAAGGATGAGCTGCAAACGGTGGGGCGTGACACTGCACTGTCGATCAGCCGCCCGTGGAAAAGCCCGGCGACGGGGGAGTGGAAGCTACGTTTCAGCCGGCGGCTCGACACGGGGGATGGCGCATTCGCCGGGATCGCCATGGTTGAAGTCGATGCGGCTTATTTCGTCAGCAGTTATGACACCTCGAAGCTTGGCAATCAGGGCTTGCTCGGCCTGCTGGGCATCGACGGCGTCTTTCGGGCACGGCGTAGTGGGGAAGCGATATCGGCCGGCAATGAGGTCGATTACGCCGCCGTGGTGCCGGACACCGAAAACACTGACGCCGTACGCTTGATCAACGGGACGGACGGCGTGCGGCGCTACACCAGCGCCCGTCAGCTCTACGATTTTCCGCTGGCGGTGATCGTCGGGTTGTCCGAAGAAGAACAACTGGCCACAGTGACGCGGCAAGCGCACACCTACCTCTGGCGCACGGCCGGCGGCAGCCTGTTGCTGGTGTTGTTGGCGGGGCTGCTCGCCCGGATGAGCTGGCAACTGGTGCAAAGCCGTCTGCGCGCAGGCGAAGCGAAAATTGCCTACGCCGAAAATGTCGAGTATCTGGCTTATCACGACGGCCTTACGGCGTTGCCCAATCGCAGTCTGTTCAGCAAGCTGTTGAGCCAGAGCATCGGTGAGGCAAGTCGTTATCATCGGCAACTGGCGGTGCTGTTCCTTGACCTCGACCGCTTCAAACAAGTCAACGATACGCTTGGGCACGATGCCGGCGATCAATTGCTCAAGGAGGTGGCGCTGCGACTCAAGGCGTGTCTGCGCAGCAGCGATACGGTGGCTCGATTGGGCGGCGACGAGTTCGTGATCCTGCTGCCAGAGCTGTCCGATGACAAGGACGTGGCAACCACTGCCCAGAAAATCCTTGGGGCCATTGCCCGGCCTTTCAACCTCCAGGGTCAGGAGTTCCGGGTGACCGCCAGCGTCGGCATCAGCGTTTTCCCACAGGATGGCCTGGACGAGCAGACCCTCAAGAAAAACGCCGATATCGCGATGTACCAGGCCAAGCAGTGCGGCAAGAACAATTTCCAGTTCTACTCCGCGAAGCTGAACGCGGACTCACTGGAACGGATGACGCTGGAGCTGAGCTTGCGCCACGCCCTGGAGCGCCACGAGTTCCAGCTTCACTACCAGGCCAAGCGAGATATTGGCAGTGGCCGCATTACCGGCATGGAAGCGCTGCTGCGCTGGAATCACCCGGACCTGGGTATCGTGGCACCGATGCAATTCATCCCGGTAGCGGAAGAGACCGGTTTGATCGTGCCGATCGGCAAGTGGGTGCTCAAGACCGCCTGCCAGCAAAACGTGGCCTGGCAGCAACAGGGATTACCATGCCTGGGGGTCGCCGTGAATCTCACGGCACGGCAGTTTGCCGATGAGAACCTGCTCACGGACCTGGCTGAGATATTGGCCGAAACCGGTATGGATGCACGTCTGCTGGAGCTGGAGATCGCCGAGAGCCTGCTCATGCAGGACGTCAAGAGAGCGTTGAACGTGTTGACCGGGCTCAAGCGCCTGCAGGTCCGCATCGCCATCGATGATTTCGGCATTGGCTATTCTTCGCTCTCTGCCCTCGAACAGTTTCCGCTGGATGTCATCAAGATCGACCGCTCGTGTATCTGCGATACCAGCAGCGTGTCGGAAGACAAAGCCCTGACCGAGGCCATTATTGCCATGGGCCGGACCCTCAGCCTGACCGTGGTGGCCCAGGGCGTGGAAACCAAGGCGCAGGCCGATTTCCTGCGCGACAATGCCTGCGACGAATTCCAGGGGTTCTACTTCAACAAACCGGTGCCCGCCGATCAGTTCAAGGTGTTGCTGCAAGCCCAGGCGGCTGGCACGGATCTCGATACCTGAGGCCCGCGCTTATTGCGGGTCAAGCGGCAGTGCCCTGACGCTGCCGTCTACCTCCTGAGCATCGATATAGCCAATGGTGCCGGGGTTCTCTGCAACACGCTTCTTGACCTCCGCACTGCTTGAAACAGCCTGGGGCGGTTGGCCTCTGCCGGTAAAGATGATTTTCGACCAGTGCGCCTTGAGCTGGGAGGCGGACTTGCTTGTGAACGTTGTGTAGAACTCGTCGCGGGTCGGCGAATCTTCCGTCAGGTCAATGGGCGTTGCCTGTCCTCCGTCGGGGAAACGACTGGTCTTGCCGAGGAATATATCCGCCACCTGATTGCGCGCGAGCGTCTTCACCGGGCTGGACGCGGCGACGACCACCACCACCTCGGCCTTGACGGCAGCGCTGGCGGCGCACAGGGCGAGCCCCGCCATGGCGAATCCGATGAGTCTCACAACCCACATGGCCTGCTCCATCAGAAGACAAAATCAACAGCCAGGCTGATGACGTTGAGCGAACCCCCCGACGTGAAGTCCGGTTGGGGGTTGATCAACGGACCGACCGAGTTGCCCTTGAAACGTGTGTGATCGAATTGCACTTTGGCGTCCATGTTCTTGGTGAAGTCCCAGCGCACACCCAAGGAAAGGGTCTGCTGGCCTTCGTTTGAGCCCAGGATGCTGTTGAGCGCACCGTTGAGTTCGGCGGCCGTGCCCGCCAGGGCCGGCGGCAAGGCCGATAGCGTCAGGCCCGGGCTGGAGACTTCTGTTTCGGTTCTGGAGCGCGCGTAGGTGACATAGGGGGTGAACGCTGCGATGCGGTACCCGCCGCTGATGTACCAGGCGCTGGTCCTGCCCAGGCCGGAACGGCTGCCCAGACGCCCCCATTCACTCATGACGAACCAGTTGCCCGGATCGTAGCTGGCACCCAAGCCGATAAAGTCGACGGGGGTGTCATCGGAATCGTAGCGATCGGCGATGGCGACGCCTTCCGGACCGAACGCCCTGAAGGTATCGAAGAGTGAATTGAACGGCTCCAGGGTCAGGTCGGCCTTCATGTAGGTGATGCGTGTGGTGAGGACGCCAAGCTCGGTGGTGTTGGTGACCCCCCAGAGATTTCTCGTCAGCGCCTTGCCGGTCCCGTCGGAGTCGCGGCTGTCGGTCTGGCCGTAGTGGGCGTGCACTGTGTTGGTGATTTCATCGACTCGAAACCGGTAGCTGCCATCGATACCGTCGCTGCTGGAAATCGGCATCAGGCTGTAGACCTCCATGGGCGCTCGCACCCAATGCAGGGTATAGCCCACTTTGCGGGTGTCGGAGACCAGGAACGACGGCAACACGGTACGGCCAATGCGTGCGTTGAAGTCCGGCGTGAACTGGTACTTGATGTTGGCCCACTCGACAAAGGGTCGGTAACTGTTGTCGTAGCGCTGCTCGGAAATGACCTGCACCACAGCTGACAGCTGCGGGGTGAATGTGGCGGTCAGCTGGGCACCGATCAGGCTGTCGACGTCGGCGCTCCAGTTGCGCGAATGCCCCGCGCCGTTGGGCTTGAAGATACTGGACGTGAAGTCGGCTTTTTTCTCGCTGGAGTGAACGATCCCCACCGTGCCGAAGCTGCTCAACGAGAACATCGACGTATCGGCTGTATCGGCGCTGGAGCCGCCGGCATACAGCGTCATGACGGCCAGGGCCAGTGTATTGGGTCTTGTCGCCATAGGGTCAACGTGACCTCGTTGCATGGAGCGCCATTCGTCTGTTCCTTGTAACGTTGGCTGAAACTGCGTGAAACCACCGAAGCGTAGCCTAGATCGCCAATTTGAGCGTAAAGGTCGCCCCTGTTCCCGGGCCATCGCTGTGGGCTTCCAATGAACCGCCCATCTCCATGGCCGCCAGGACGCAGCTGTGCAGGCCAAAACCATGACCGTCCTTGCGCGTGGTAAAGCCATGGGCAAAGATTCGCGTCAGGTTCTCGGGCGCGATGCCTTCGCCATTGTCGATGACCTTGATCACCAGGGTGTCTCCTTGGTGCATTTCACTTTGAAGGATGATTTGGTGAGCAAGCTCCGGCTTGTCATCCATCGCCCTGCTGGCGTTTTTTATCAAGTTGACCAGGATCAGCAGCACCCGGTGTTTGTCCAACAGCAGCAAGGGCGTTTCGGCAAAGTTTCGTACCACGGTTATCTGGCGCGCCGCGATGATGCCGGCGTTCATGCGCAAGGCATCCTCGATCAGTTCCCTTATCTGCACGGTTTCGGCAATGGTAGAGGTGCCCGCATACGATTGCTGGGCGGAAACGATTTCCTTGATGTGGTCAACGCTTTTAGTCAGCTGGCCAAGTTCCTCGGCCATGCTCTGTTGCTCGATCGCAAGCGCGTCTACCAGTTGGTTCAGGTAGCCGGGCAGCAGCTTGCCTTTTTCGTCGTGGGAGATGAAGTCGCCGAGGTCCTCGGCATGCTCGTTCATCATTTGCACCGCTTTGCCGAGCCCCAAGGCCTTGCTGGTTCGCAGCTTGCGGGTGACCAGGTCGGCGGAGATATTCACGCTGTTGAGCACATTGCCGACGTTGTGCAAGACGTTGGTGGCGATTTCGGCCATGCCGGCCTGACGGGCAGCCGCGGCCAGTTGCGTCTGGGCTTCGGCGGCGCGCAAACGGCTCTGCGCCAGTTGCCAGCTCATCCGGGCGAGCAGGCTCACCAACAACACCAGCACCAGGCTGCCGCCTGCGGCGCGCCAGAGATAGGTGCGCGCTTGCTGGTTCACCGCGGCCAGTTGCTCTTGCTCGGACAAGCCCACAATCACCGCCAACGGAAAGTCGTAGAGCTGGCGGGCACTGGTGTAGCGTCGCACCCCGTCCCATCCGTTGACCGAGAGCACGGTCTCGGTGTTTTCGGCATCCGGCACCACGGCGCTGTAATTGACCGTATCGCCGGCCAGTACCGTTTCCCCGGTGCGCCGTACGCGGAAGATGCCGTCGGTGCCAAGGAGCCCGAGCGCACCCTGGTCGCCGAGTTTCGAGGCGTCGTAGCTGCTGACAAAATAGGCCGCATCGACCTCGACCCTGGCGATCCCGGAAAGCCTGCCATCCTTCGCGTCGAGTCGCCGGCTGAAACGCAGGCGCCATTCTCCGGTGACAGGGCTTTTCCACGGGTGGCTGATGGACAGTGAGTCGCTATGGCGCAGCGTTTGCTGCTCATCCGGGTCGGCGATATTTTCCCGCTCGTTGACCCGCGTGCTTGCCACGAGCCTGCCGTCCGGGCTGACCACACTGACGTCGAACACCAAGGCCGGCGGCAACAAGGCCCGTTCCTGGAGACGGCGCAAGGGATTAGGCTCACCTTCAGCTTCGTAGGTGTACTTGACCAGTTTGAGGGTTTGATCGATTTCGTGAATGGCGCGCAACATTTGCGCTTCGTAGGTGGCGCCCATCTCCAGGCTTGCCGTCGCGGCGCTCTGCTGCGCGCGGGCATGTTCAACCTTGATCAGGTACAGGGTCGCGGTCCAGATGGCCAGCAACAGCAACGCGGCCAGCATCGGAAACAGAATGTAGGCTTCCTTGGCCTGATCGATGCCAAACCGAAATACGCCGGCCTCGGTATCGCCATCAATCTCTGCATGATGGGCAGGGCCAGGGGCCAACCTCAGTGTCTCAGGCCGCTGGTTCGGCATAGTGTGCTCCCTGCATTATTCACAACCGAAGGCTGGTGGGCATCGGGCATGGTTACGGCTCGAGGGGGGTTGCTCCTATGGCCCGAGCGAAACTCTGGATCTGTCAGGAACTATAGACCACAAACTCTGCATGCCAATGGGCGAGCAGGGATGTTGTGCCACACAGGTCGTTTACGCTTTTCAGAGATCTGTCCACGGAGCAAGGGACACACCTCGACCCGGTGGCGAGGGAGCTTGCTCCCGCTGGGCTGCGCAGCAGCCCCATAGCTGGCCACGAAGGTGTATCAGGAAGCTGTCATCAGCTTCATGGGGGGCGCTTCGCACCCCAGCGGGAGCACCTCGCCACAGGAGCGCTTTGCATGCGCTATTGCGTAGGCGCGGAATGCGGGCTCATACCGCTTGCCTGACCTTGCGATGCACCCACTGCGCCTCGTCCCGCAACTCAAGGACTTGCCAATGGAAGTGCTCCAGGGAGGTGCTGTGCCCGACACTGATCAGGATCGTGTCCGGCAGCGTTTGCTTGAGCAGTTGATAGCAGCGCGCTTCGTTTGCCGCATCTAGCGCCGAGCTGCTCTCGTCGAGAAACAGCACCGTAGGGCGGCTCAGCAGGGCCCTGACGAATGCGCAGCGTTGCTGTTCGCCGACGCTGAGAGTCTGTGTCCAGTCCCGTTCCTGCTCCAACTGATCGGCCAGGTGTTGCAGGCCGACTTGTTCCATGATCTGGCGCAGTGCCGCATCTTCTTCGCGGCGGGGCAGTTTGGGGTACCAAAGCGCCTCGCGCAGGCTGCCCAACGGCAGATAGGGTTTTTGCGAAAGTGTCAGGGCACGTTCACGGTCATAACAACTTGAACCGCGAGCGTGATGCCAAAGCCCGGTAATCGTGCGGATCAGCGTCGATTTGCCGTAGCCGGACGGCGCGCTGATCATCAGGCTGTCGCCGGGCTTGAGGGAAAGGTTGAAGCCTTTGAACAACGGTCGGCCGTTCGGCAGCCAGATGTCCAGGTCCTTGATGTCGAGACCGATGGCCTGTTGCTCGTGCCTGACCTGGGACTTGACCTCGACGTTATCCAGGCGCTCCTGGAAGCCGGCCAGCCGGTCGATCACCGACTTCCATTCCGACAGTTCCGGGAACACGCTCACCAGGTAGGCGATGGCCGCGTGCACTTCACCGAATGCCGCGCTTATCTGGGTCAGGCGACCGAGGGGAAAGGCGCCGGCAAAGAACTGTGGCGCCATGATGAACATCGGGATGACCGTCGCGCTGCGCAAGTAGAAGGTCGAGTAGCCCATGATCAGCTTCTGCTTCTTCACCAGCGCCCAGAAGTTCTCCAGCGCCGCCTCCAGGCGATGGTTGAAGCGTTCGTTCTCCACGACCTCGCCCCGGTATTGCGCCACAGAATCAGCATTCTCCCGCAGGCGGATGAGCGAGAAACGAAAATCCGCCTCACGCCGCTGTTGCATGAAATTGAGGCTGGGCAGCGCGCGGCCCAGCCAGAAGGCAAGGCCGGTGCCCGCCAGCGCATACACCAGGGCGACCCACACCAGCAGCCCCGGAATGACCACCGATTGGTCGTTGAACGGCACGCTGACGAGGCTGGAGGCCTGCCAGAGGATATGCAGGAAGGAAAACAGCGACACCACCGACGTCAACAAGCCCAGACTCAACTTGAGCGACTTGACGATAAACAGGTCGATGTCCTCGGCGATCCGCTGATCGGGGTTGTCGACGTCGGTCTCGGTCAGCTTCAGTTTCTGGTAGCGCTGGTTGCCCAGCCATTGATCGAGCATGTTGCGGGTCGCCCAGCGCCGCCAGCGGATGGTCAGCTTCTGCTGGAAGTGGAATGCGCCTACGGTAAAGGCGGCCATGCCGATCTGCAGCAGGATGAATTGCAGGCTGCCTACCAGGAAGCCGTGGTAGTCCAGGGCCTGCAAGGCGTTATAGAAATGCAGGTTCCAGAAATTGGTGAGGATATTGACGCCGACCAGGCACAGGGTCATCAGCACGGTGGCCAACAGCAGCAACAGGGCCGGGTACTTTTCCTCGGAGGCCCAGAAAGGCCGCGCGAGACGCCAGAAATTGCGAAGTGTGTGCATGTGGTATTGGTAAGCCTGGTCGCTAACGACGTTGAGTTTGCAGGGGCGGGAGGATAGGATCAGCCAATGCTAATCGTTTGCATTAATTAGGGAAAGCACGGGAGCCCCGTTATCGAATTTCCAGAATGGCTTAACCAGGCCTGGCCGCCGATACAGCGGGTTATCCGGCAGGCACCTGGCGACCAGCCTGCCATCGCGTTGAGCCAGCTTGCCGACCCTGCCGTACTGCAACCCTTGCTGAGCCGGTTTGCCCTGCGTTATCCAGGGGTGAACCGCGCCGCGGTGGTTTCGCAGTGGTCGATGAATTACATGAGCATTGCCCTGCCGGCCACCCTGGCCTGCGTGCTGACGCGTCACAGCGCCGTCGAGTTCTGGGGCGGGGACGCGCTGCTGCTGCACGACGACGGTCAACCTGCGGCGCTGGGCCTGGCCACCGGGCTGTCGGCTTTGGGCGCGGATGATCGTGCCGAGTACTGGTCGCGATTGATCCACGAGCACCTGGCGCCGATGTTCAGCACCTTGGCCGCCGCCGGTGGCCTGGCTCCGAAGATCTTGTGGGGCAACTTCGTCGCCATCTGGGACGGCGCCTTCGCCAGGATGGACCCCGACCTGTCCAGGGACGGCTTCGCCGAGGCGCACCAGTGGCTGGAGCAGGTCACGGTGAACAACGGCCGCTTGAAGCTGCGAGGCCTGCAACGCATGGTCGAATCACCGGCGCCGCAGATTTGCCCGTGCTTGCCCCTGCGACGGCATTGCTGCCTGCATTACCAGTTGCATGAGCCGGTCGAAGGCCAACCGCCAGTGCTCTGTGAATCCTGTCCCAAGCTGCACCGCCTGCCGGTGGCAGAGCAGGTGAGCTATCTGCATTACATCTATGAGGAAGGTTGAGCGCGGGTAGGGCTTTTTCTGGCTCAGCCAGTCCCTGTGGGAGCTTGCTCCCGCTGGGGCTCGCAGCGGCCCTGGAG
>NZ_JBAMDJ010000066.1:0-19430 GCF_036961705.1 Pseudomonas sp. 3JA | reverse complement strand
AGGCCGGCCAATCATGCGCAAAACCAACAGGCAAAAAAAACCGGCGCAACCGAAGTTGCGCCGGTGGTGTTGCCAGGGGTTGCGCGGATGTTCGTGGGTCCGGGCCACCCCTGTTGAGCGCTTTGCCGATCAGGCGCGTTCCAGTGCCAGGGCCACGCCCTGGCCGCCGCCGATGCACAGGGTGGCGAGGCCTTTCTTGGCGTCGCGCTTGATCATTTCATGCAGCAGCGACACCAGCACGCGGCAGCCCGACGCACCGATAGGGTGACCCAGGGCGATGGCGCCGCCGTTGACGTTGACCTTGTCCATGTCCCATTTCAGTTCCCGGGCCACCGCCAGCGACTGGGCGGCGAAGGCTTCGTTGGCTTCGATCAGGTCCAGTTGGTCCAACGACCAGCCGGCCTTGTCCAGGCAGCGACGGGTGGCCGAGACCGGGCCAATGCCCATGATGGCCGGGTCGACGCCGGCATTGGCGTAGGCACTGATTTTCGCCAGCACCGGCAGGCCAAGGGCCTTGGCTTTTTCGGCGCTCATCAGGATCACTGCGGCGGCGCCATCGTTGAGTGAGGACGCATTGCCCGCAGTGACGCTGCCGTCCTTCTTGAAGGCCGGCTTGAGCTTGCCCAGGGATTCGGCGGTGGTGCCGGCGCGCGGTTGCTCGTCGGTGGCGAACGCCACGGGATCGCCCTTGCGCTGGGGGATCAGGATCGGTGTGATCTCATCGGCGAAGCGGCCGCCCTCGATGGCGGCGACGGCTTTCTGCTGGGACGCGGCGGCAAAGGCATCCTGTTCTTCACGGCTGATGCCGTACTTGTCCACCAGGTTCTCGGCGGTGATGCCCATGTGGTAATCGTTGAACGCATCCCACAGGCCATCGGTGATCATGCTGTCGATCATCTTCGCGTGGCCCATGCGCAGGCCGGTGCGGGCGGCCGGCAACACGTACGGGGCCAGGCTCATGTTCTCCATGCCACCGGCAATGATCACTTCGGCGTCGCCACAACGAATCGCCTGGGCGCCCAGGTGCAACGCCTTGAGTCCCGAACCGCAGACCTTGTTCAGGGTCAACGCCGGCACCGCATGGGGCAGGCCAGCGAGGATCGACGCCTGGCGAGCCGGGTTTTGCCCGGAGCCCGCCGTCAGCACCTGGCCGAGGATCACTTCATCGACCTGCTCACCGGACAGGCCGGTTTGCTCCAGCAGGCGCCGAATCACCGCTGCACCGAGTTCCGGCGCGGGAATGGAAGCCAGCGAACCCTGGAAACTGCCGATGGCGGTACGGGTAGCGGCGACAATCACGACTTCTTGCATCGAATCTCTCCTCACTGGGCAGCGAACTGCATTTCAGGCACGTGGTCCGGCACGATCAATTTGCCGGCGGTCTTGGCGACGATTTCCTCGACGCTGACGCCTGGGGCACGTTCTTTCAAAATGAAGGCGCCGTCCTGGATTTCCAGGTAGGCCAGGTCGGTCAACACTCGCTTGATGCACCCGGCGCCGGTCAGTGGCAGGCTGCAACGCGGCAGCAGTTTAGACTCGCCGTCCTTGGACGCATGGGTCATGGTGACAATGATGTTCTCGGCGCCGGCCACCAGGTCCATCGCGCCGCCCATGCCCTTGACCAGCTTGCCAGGGATCATCCACGAGGCAATGTTACCTTCGACATCCACCTCGAACGCACCCAGTACGGTCAGGTCGATGTGGCCGCCGCGGATCATGGCAAACGATTCGGCCGAGGAGAAGATCGAGGCGCCAATGCGCGCGGTGACGGTTTGCTTGCCGGCGTTGATCATGTCGGCATCGACTTCGGCTTCGGTGGGGAATGCGCCCATGCCGAGCAAGCCGTTTTCCGATTGCAGCATGACTTCCATGCCTTCGGGAATGTAGTTGGCGACCAGGGTCGGAATGCCGATGCCCAGGTTCACGTAGTAGCCGTCCTGCATTTCGCGGGCGACGCGTTGAGCCATTTGTTCGCGGGAAAGTGCCATGTTCTTATTCCTTCATTCGGGCCGGGGGCAGGGGATCACTTACGCACGGTGCGTTGTTCGATGCGTTTTTCGAACGTGCCGCAAATGACCCGGTCGACGTAGATGCCAGGGGTGTGGATCTGCGTCGGGTCCAGCTCGCCGGGTTCGACGATTTCTTCGACTTCCACCACCGTGATCTTGCCCGCCGTGGCGGCCAGCGGATTGAAGTTCTGCGCGGTGTGGCGATAGATGACATTGCCGAAATGGTCGGCCTTCCAGCCCTTGACGATGGCGAAGTCGCCGGTGATGGATTCTTCCATCAGGTACTGGCGGCCATGGAATTCACGCACTTCCTTGCCTTCGGCCACCGGCGTACCGACCCCAGTGGCGGTGAAGAAGGCCGGGATGCCGGCGCCGCCGGCGCGCATTTTTTCGGCGAGGGTGCCTTGGGGGGTGAGTACGACTTCGATTTCGCCGCTCAGCAGTTGCTGCTCGAAGAGGGCGTTTTCGCCCACGTAGGAGGCGACCACCTTGCGGATCTGCCGGTCTTCCAGCAGTACGCCGAGGCCGAAGCCGTCGACGCCGCAGTTGTTGGACACCACGGTGAGGTCGCGGATGCCCTTGCGCTTGATCTCGGCGATCAGGTTTTCCGGGATACCGCACAGGCCAAAGCCGCCGGCGATGACGGTCATGCCGTCTTTCAAGCCTTCCAGCGCTTCTTCATAAGAACTCACGCGTTTGTCGAAACCTGCCATAGACACCTCTTTTATTCTTGATGGGGTCGCAATGGAGTGCAGTGTTGCGCTAAGTCATATATTTGTTAAGTTGATTTTTAGGTTGGATTGATTGATAAAACTCAATAGTCGCCGCCATCCACTGGCGGCTCGAAACTTACGGCTTGCCCCTGGAGCGAAGCGATCCCCATGACCCTCAAGCAGATCCGAGCCTTCCTCGCGGTGGCCCAGAGCCTGAGCTTTGCCGTGGCCTGCGAACGGCTGCACCTGTCCCAGTCGGCCCTTAGCCTGACCATCAAGGCCTTGGAAGAAGGTCTCGGCGGTCGCTTGTTCAGCCGCAATACCCGCAACGTGGCGCTGACGCCCGAAGGTGAATCCTTGTTGCCACTGGCCCGACGGCTGGTTGCCGATTGGGACAACGCCGAAGACGAAATGCGTCAACGCTTCACCTTGCAGCGTGGTCGCGTGACGTTGGCGGCAATGCCTTCGTTCGCTGGCAACCTGCTGCCACCGATCCTCAAGACCTTCCGCGCCCGCTTTCCGAATGTCAACGTCACGGTCAACGATGTGATCAACGAACAGGTGCTGGAAATGGTCCGCGATCGTCATGTCGAATTGGGGGTGGCGTTCGAGCCGATGCAGGGCGCGTCATTGGCGTTCACACCTTTGTATCTCGATCGCTTCGTCGCGGTTGTGCCGCTGGACTCACCACTTGCCCAGCGCGACGAAATCCACTGGGAAACCCTGCTGGAGCAGCCCTTCATCACGCTGCAACGGCCATCCACCGTACGGGTGATGCTGGAGGAGCATTTGCAGGCCCGGGGCATGAAACTGCCTGTGGAGTTCGAGAGCCACCAGTTGGCGACCGTCGGGCGGATGGTCGCCAGTGGGTTGGGGGTGAGTGCCGTGCCGGCGCTGTGCGTCGGGCAGATGCATGAGCTGGGTGCCCGCTGCATCACCTTGAGCGATCCGGTGATCGAGCGAGCCATCGGGGTGCTGACCAAACCGGGGCATGAACTGTCGGCGGCGGCGCAGGCGTTGTTCGATACGCTCAGGGATCAGGAGTTGGGCTCGTTGACCACAGGCCAACACTGACCCTGTGGGAGTGGTGTGGTTAGCGCGGGTGTTGCGCCAGCAATGGCAGTAATTGCTCACACGGCTCTTCAAGCTTGAGGTCCAGCAACTCATCGGCCCGGGTCTTGCCCCGGTTGATCACCAGCAACGGCTTGCCCTGGTCCTTGATGGCCCGGCACAGGCGAAACGCCGAATACGCCATCAGCGACGAGCCCACCACCAGCAGGCCGTCGGCTTGCTCGACGGCTTGCATGGCGCGGGTCGCGGTGAGGGGGGCGACGTTCTCGCCGAAAAACACCACGTCGGGCTTCAACCGCTCGCCGCCGCAATGGGGGCAATTGGGCACTTGGAAGCGCGCCTCGAACGCCGGGTCCAGCAGGGTATCGCCGTCGGGCGCCTGCACGGCGTCGACACCGGCCAGGTAAGGATTCTGCGCTTCCATCAATAACTGGATCTGCTGTCGCTCGCTGCGCTGGCCACAATCCAGGCACAGCACACGGTGCAGGCTGCCGTGAAGTTCAATGACGTCCTGGCTGCCGGCCTGATCGTGCAGCGTATCGACATTCTGGGTGATCAACCCGGTGATGCGCTGCTGCGCCTGCAATTGGGCCAAGGCGTCATGGGCCACGTTCGGCCTGGCCTGCCTCACCCGTGGCCAGCCCAGCATCGCCCGCGCCCAGTAGCGCCGTCGTGCTTCGGCCTGGGCAAGGAACTCCTGGTACATCATCGGCTGTCGACCCCGTCGTACGCCGTCGCTGTCGCGGTAGTCGGGAATGCCCGAGGGTGTGCTGATGCCGGCGCCGGTGAGCACCAGGAAGCGACCCCCGGCCATGTACGCCTGCAACTGATCGAGCGGTTCGCGATGGAAGTCGTCCGGCATGGGGGGCTCCGTGGGCTTGGATTCGTTGAGGGTAGCACTATCGAGCACGGGGCCTGCGTCACGCCTTTCGTCGCCCAGCGGCGCTGTTCGGCAAACTTTCCTTGCAGGAGGGGCCTCCACACTTATGTGAGAAAGAGCAATCAGGTTGTTCCGGTCGCTCTGAACCTGTCGCAGAGGAGGCTTATGAAGCAGACCATTGGTGAAGTACGGGCCATTAACAGACAGCGCGCAATGGTGGGTGTGTACGTGGGGCAGGAGCACGGCCACACCGTGCTAGCCCTACGTTCGGCCAATGACATCGATATTGGCGACATCCTGGAGTGGGACAGCGGCACGGCCTTGGGCATGCAGTCCTATCACAACCAGACCAAGGGCTGGACCGCCGATGTGTATGTGGCAAACCACGGTGTGGCGTCGGCCAACCTTGAGGTCCAGTTGATGGTGGGCTCTTCCTGACGGCGCCTTCGACCTATTACTTCGGGAGAGAGAGCATGAGCAAACTAAAGTGCGGTTGCCCCGATTGCCAATGCGAGGTTGATCCGCAACGGATGTTCAACCACGACGGCGAAGCTTATTGCAGCCAGGCGTGCGCCGAACAACACCCCAACGGTGAACCGTGTCCGGCGCCAGACTGCCATTGTGAACGCAGTGGCAAGGTGGGCGAGCGGGACGTCACCAATAAGCAGCTGGACGACGCGCTGGAGGAAACGTTTCCGGCGAGCGATCCGATTTCACCCTGAGCATTCTTGAATCCGGGTATCGGCGACAGGGTATCCGGACGCCGCAAGCCGGTCAGTGCGGTGGTGCAGGACAACACCGGCAGCCCGCGAGTTTTGGCTTCCTGGAACGGCGCGAGGCCAGGGTGACGAGACCGGTGCAATGGGGTGCCGGCGCCGCCCGACCTTTGGCGGACAGCGTGGAAAGACACGCACTGTTTCCCCCCATAGGCCCCATGTGAGAGCGAGCTTCAGTCCCGGCCTGGTTAATAGCCTGATGCAATAAAGAGCATGGCGGCGGCAATATAAATTGAATGTTGACCATTCGTCGCCGTTTACAACGTTTCCTTAAAACCTTGGCGGCGTCATGTTTTCCGAATAAGACGAGTCAGTAAGGCTCGTTGATATCAACTAAACGAGGTGAATGAAATGGCTAATACAGGAAATAGTAATCCTGGCAATTTCGCTAACGATCGTGAGAAGGCATCGGCAGCCGGGAAAAAGGGCGGCCATGCATCAGGTGGTAACTTTGCCAATAATCCTGAGCGTGCATCCGAGGCTGGGCGCAAGGGTGGGCAGGCATCGGGTGGTAATTTTGCCAACGACCCTGGGCGTGCCGCAGAAGCTGGCCGCAAAGGCGGGCAAGCCTCTGGCGGTAATTTTGCCAACGACCCTGAGCGGGCTTCGGAAGCCGGCCGCAAAGGTGGCCAGGCCTCGGGCGGCAACTTTGCCAACGACCGGGAGAAAGCCTCCGAAGCGGGTAGAAAAGGCGGGGAGAACAGCCGCGGTGGCGGCCGTGATTCATAATGCCCGGTAATATGGCAAGCCCCGTGCCCATGGCATGGGGCCCCATTGGCTTATATAGCGGAGTTTGCCGGGTTTAAACTACAACCGGGTTTACAGCTTTTTCGCTTTATTCGTTAAAAGATATTGGTTGATCGTTGGGTCAATCACCATGGGTCTCGTTTTTTGAATAAAAGATAAATCATCCTGTTACTTCCTCCGACTATAAAAAAATGGCGAGGGCAGCGCTTCCTTGCCTGGATATTACGTTTGATCGTTGCCACCGTTTAGGCGCACGATCAGCCATGTTTTGGTCAAGACCGTAAGGACCTTCGATGGACCAGCCCACCTCCCGGATTCGATCCCCTTGGCGCACATGGCTGAACCCCGTGCAAGACAACCTGTTGTTGGGGGTGACGTTCTGGCTCGGGCTGGCGTTGGTGACTGCATTGCTGCTTTACAGCGGCTACAACGCCTTGGTCGGCGCCGACCGTCAGAACCTGGGTTACGCAGTGCTGGGCGGTACCTCGGGCTTTGCCGCTACCGCCCTGGGGGCGTTGATGGCTGTGGTGTTGCGCGATATCGCCTCGCGGACCCAGGACATCATGCTCGGTTTTGCCGCCGGCATGATGCTCGCCGCCAGTTCTTTCTCGTTGATCCTGCCAGGCATCGAGGCGGCACAAATCATCTGTGGCAACCAGTTGCTTGCCGCGTTTGTCGTCGTGGTAGGCCTGGGCTTGGGGGTCGCCCTGATGATCGGCCTGGACCGTTTCGTGCCGCACGAGCACGAACTCAGTGGCCGACGTGGGCCCCAGGCCGAGCGTATTAATCGCGTATGGCTGTTCGTGCTTGCCATCACCTTGCACAACTTGCCGGAGGGCATGGCCATCGGCGTCAGTTTTGCCGATGGCGACTTCAAGGTCGGCTTGCCCCTGACCACCGCCATCGCCATCCAGGACATCCCCGAGGGCCTGGCCATTGCCATGGCGCTGCGCGTCACCGGTATCAGCGCCTTGCGTGCCGCGCTCATCGCGGTCGGTTCGGGGTTGATGGAGCCGCTAGGCGCGGTGATCGGCCTGGGCATGTCGTCGGGCGTCGCCGTCGCGTACCCCATCAGCCTGGGGTTGGCGGCGGGGGCGATGATCTTCGTGGTGTCCCACGAGGTGATTCCCGAAACCCACCGCAACGGCCATGAAACCCCGGCCACCCTGGGCTTGATGATGGGGTTTGCGGTGATGATGTTTCTCGACACGGCGTTGGGTTGAATCACCGATACCCTCTGTCAGCGTTGCGGCAGATTGCTGGAACATCCGACTCAAGCGTATGAAGTGCATCACCATGGAAGGGCTGGTGGAAGAGTCCAAGGAGCTGATTGAAGAAATCGAAAAAGGTGCAGTGCTCGATGCGGGACTGATCGGCGGGGCGCAGAAAGTCGAGCACTACGAAATTGTCAGTTACGGCACCTGATTGCCATGGCCAAGCACTTGAACCTGGGCGATGAAGTGGTCGGCCTGCTGCTGGCGACCCTCAAGGAAGAAAAAATCACCGGCGAGAAACTCTCGAAAATTGCCGAGCAGGGCGGTAACCAAGCGGCAACGATGGATTCCTGAGATCAACATCATGGCTTTTGTGGCGAGGGGAGCGTGTTCCCTCGCCATTGTTAGATGTCTTGAATCTTGGGTTTTATTTTTTCCAATTTTCGAGCAATTGCCATCCTGCCGAGAACGGTAATAAGTCCGATAGCGCTGACAAATGACCATGCGGCGATTGCTAGCAGAAGTGCGCGTTGGCCGGACAGTCCCTTGCGGATGCTTGCGGTGTAGGTTCTTTCTAAGAAGAAAGAGCAGATGGTGTTGAGATGATCTTCAGAGAAGCCGAGGTTTGAAAATTTCTTCAATGAGGATTGTGAGCGACATTCGTCAGTGGTCAGATAGTCATCTGTGAAAAGCTCGAATTTTGCATTGTTTTCCGATAAATAAAATGACGGTGTTTCAGGCTGGTTTCTTAAAGAAACCATCAAATACTTGGTGGGGGAAAGTGAAGCACTGACGACGAAAATCACTATAAGGATAATAAATAAAGAAATAATGCTGTTGACTATCCATTGGGCGAAATGATTGACCTTGAACTGGATGTCTCTGAAGTTTTTCCAGTCAATATAATTTTTTATTTTTGCGATGTCGCTGGGTGAGAAGTCATGACGTCTTATCCATTCCTCAGCAAGCTCTGCCTGTTCCAAGGTTTGGGCTGGAATATTGAACTCGAATCTGTAATGCTCGATTTCGCGTAAATTTTTCCGCATCCTTTCAAAGCGTTCGTTATCGAATTCTGGCTTTCCACCAAAGAAGCGCCACATCAAGTCACGGAGAAATGAAAGTGATCTGGCTCGGCTGTAAATATGAAAAATTACACCGCCTATTATAATGACGCTAAAGATACTGGTGACGGCTGTAAAGTTTTCGAAGGTCCAGTGGGCTGCATTTTCAATCAGTGTGGGTTGATTCACGGAAGATCCCTTTGTGAGTATTTCACTGCGTAAGTGAGTTACGTGAGGATGTCATGTTGGTATCGCTCAGTCCCGATTTTGTTGTCGGTGGTGCGCACGGGTCAATAATAAAATGATGAATAATATTATTCGTGTCAGTACAACAAATGTCGCTGCTGTGGTGTGTAGTGGCCGGTTTGTATTGCTCGTTGATCGCCGCACCGGATGTATTTTGCTATGTGCTATCCGTTGTCCACGGCGGTGCACAGGTTGGCGCGACGGTATAAATCCTGAACAGCAATCAAACACTTTCTTGGATGGAACCTGTGGGAGCACAGCTTGCTCGCGATAGCGGCGTATCCGTCGATATCAATACTGCTGACACACCTATCGCGAGCAAGCTTTCCCACAGGTTTTGTTTCCACAGGTTTTACTGTGCGTCGCGACCTATACTCAACCCCGTGGATGACATGAATCCGGGGTGGCGCAACTGTGCTGCATTCGCTGATGCTGGCCGTTATGCTCGTTCTGGCCGGGTGCGCCACGTCACAGCGCGGTCAACAGGCTGCCACGGTGACGATTGACCAGGCCACTTGGCGACAGGTGGACCAGCAGATCATCGCAGCATCGAAAAGCGCTATCGAGCAGACCGGACGCTACGCCCGCGGGTCGATGGAACATTGGCGTGTGTTGGTCTATGAGCGCACCGAGGCTGAGTTTATCCCCTGGTTCAGCAGTTATTGGACCCAGGAATGGCTGGCGGTGAAGGTCAGCTGGTATGCCGCCAGTGCCAAGGCTGAGGAGGATTCTCCGGCCAAGCGCCTGGCGGTTTACCTGCAAGAACAATATCGTGAGCAGGTGTTGGAGCCGGTGGCGGTGGAAATTGATCCCGAGGCGATCAGGGCTGCCGCGACGGACTACTACATACGCCAGCTCAATCAGCAGGTCCAGGTCATCGCCCTGCGGCATCAAATCCCGAACGAACTGATGAACCGGCGTCTGCACGGCATTCCTGCCATCAACCTGGGGCCGCCGGCGGCGCGTAACGCGTCGTTGTACGAAGTGGTGCATACCGAACCGCTGAACACGCTGCCGGCGTATGCGGCCCTGATCGATCACGTCAACAAGGCCGCTGCCACGGGTGCCGGACCCTCTGAGGCGGTGATCGCCACGGTGGCGCAGCGTACCAGCGAAAAAATCGAGGCCCAGTTCGCCACGCGAGGGGCAACCGGTGCAGCGGCGGCCGTTGCCGGGAAGGCGGCCGGGGCGTTGATCTCGGTGGGCGTGGCGGGTATTCGCGCGATCATCCACGAGGGCGAGCGGCCGGAAATGGAGGCGCAGATCCGCAAAAGCCTGAGTGCTGCGTTCGATGAGGCGTGGTTCAAGTCGCTCAAGCATCCCCTCAGCGGGGTGATGGCGCCGGTGTACTACCTGGACGAGGAAATAGAAGGCAACCTGGTGGAGGCGGACTTGGCCAATCGAGCGGTGGCATTGCCGGACATCAAGCCGTGACGGGCTGGCTCATTCTGACCCAAGGGTGACGCGACACCCCTTGCGCTGGCGGATCTGTTCGTCCGTGGGACGCTCTTTTACGAATTCGAAGCGCGGCTCGCCTTCGCTGTAGATCACCAGCCAGCCCCATTCCAGCTCGCTTTCATCCTGCCCGGGCTGGGGTGGCGAGGCCCACCAGGGTTCTTTTTGCATGATCTGACGCATGGCGTTCCTCCTATCGTTTGATCCCCTCAACTATAGACCGCTTGATTTCGCGATAAGCGCTGGTGAAAACCCAGCATCTTGTGGCGAGGGAGCTTGCTCCCGCCGGGCTGTGAAACAGCCCCATCAAGGGAATGCAGTGGCTGGGTCAGGGGTCGCTTCGTGCCCCAGCGGGAGCAAGCTCCCTCGCCACGGGATTTTGCGGGCAATTCAGTGTGCTCTGACGCCGCCCACCAGCGTCTAGCGTCTGTATCCCCGCACTCGAACGGGGAATGACTGGACCCCGCGCATATGCAAGCACTGTTGAACGAGATCCTCGATGCGGTTCGCCCCCTGATCGGTCAGGGCAAGGTGGCCGATTACATTCCGGCCCTGGGCACTGTGGCGCCTAACCAGTTGGGTATTGCCGTGTATGGCAACGACGGCGAGTTGTACTGCGCCGGCGACGCCGAAACAGCGTTTTCGGTGCAGAGTATTTCCAAGGTGTTCAGCCTGGTGCAGGCCATCGGGCATTCCGGCGAAGCGATCTGGGAGCGCCTGGGCCATGAGCCGTCCGGCCAACCGTTCAATTCGCTGGTGCAGCTGGAATTCGAACGTGGTCGACCACGCAACCCGTTCATCAACGCCGGCGCGTTGGTGATCTGCGATATCAACCAGTCGCGTTTCGCCGCCCCGGCGTTGTCGATGCGCGATTTCGTGCGGCGTTTATCAGCCAACCCGCAAGTGATGGTGGACGGCAAGGTGGCCGAGTCGGAATACCAGCACCGCGCTCGCAACGCGGCGATGGCCTATCTGATGCAATCCTTCGGCAACTTCCATAACGACGTGGAAGCGGTGCTGCGCAGTTATTTCAGCCATTGTGCCTTGCGGATGAGTTGCATCGATCTGGCGCGGGCATTCTGCTTCCTGGCCAACGACGGGTTCTGCAAACACAGCGGCGAACAGATCCTCAGTGCGCGGCAGACCCAGCAGGTCAACTCCATCATGGCCACCAGCGGCTTGTACGATGAGGCTGGAAATTTCGCTTATCGCGTCGGCCTGCCAGGCAAGAGCGGGGTCGGTGGCGGGATTGTCGCCGTGGTGCCGGGGCGCTTCACCGTATGCGTCTGGTCGCCTGAGCTCAACGCCGCCGGCAACTCCCTGGCCGGCATGGCGGCGTTGGAGTTGATGAGCCAGCGGATTGGCTGGTCGGTGTTCTAGTTTCCTGCCGCACAAAAAAGGCCCGCTCCTGATTCAGGAGCGGGCCTTCTTGTTAGGGGATATCAGCAGAGGCGGTCGATGACCCGGACCTCGGAAGTGTTCTGCATCGACTGCCAGGCCTGGGTCAGCGTTTGCAACACGCGACCGATGAAGTCTTTGTCGGCCGCAGCCTTCTTGCCAACATAGCCCTGGCCACGGCGGTACATCTTCAGCCGGGCACCCAGCTCATGCGTGTTCTTTTCGAACTCGTCTTCGCGGGTGTAGGGCGACAGGCAGTCCATATGCACCTGGCCAGTCTTGCTGATCCACAGGATATGGCTGTCGAGCGTGTCTTTGTGTGCTGCGAATATGCGAGCCAGTTCATCAATAGATGGTTGATTATTCAGATTCATGTGTAAGCCCCTTGACCATTTGGTTGATCTGTCTGGTGGTTCGCAAAAACTTCGCTACTCGGTAAGTACCTGCCTGCTACCGAAACCAGGCCGTCAGCATGCTTCCGTCGAACTTCGACGGGGTCGTGCATCGGTTGTGTAGTGTTATCGAAGGGCTGCTACGCAAATGCGCTACAACGAAGAGAAACAGCGAAGAATCTTCAGTCAGTGTCAACTTTCGAGGGTTGAACCACGTGCGTCATGAGGATCTTCACCGACGTTTCTCGTCCTTGTTACCGGACGGTCAGGCCAGGTCAGCACCTTCAATCTGCCTTGTGGGCAGTCCCTTATCCAAAAAACAGCTCGGCGGTCAGACGAGCTTGCTCAAACAGTTGCCTGTACTCCCGATCGGGGAGACGTCTGCATCATGCAAGGGCAAATCGGAGGCGTCAACGGTTTTGTAGTGATTATTTTTGGTCACTACATATTGTCGGACAAAATGGTTTGGGTATGAGCAATTGGGCTTGAGCCGAGCCCTGTGGCGAGGGAGCTTGCTCCCGCTGGGCTGCGTAGCGGCCCTCTGTCAAATCCCCTCGATTACCCTGATCCACCGTGCCGCCAGGTTTAGGGCCGCTTCGCGCCCCAGCGGGAGCAAGCTCCCTCGCCACAGGGTCTGTGTTTGGCATCATAGGCTCAGGTGGCCTTGGCCTTGCTCGCCTTGCGCGGTGCACCGGCTGCCTTGCGCTTGGCCGGCTTGCGCTTGTTCTTCCACGGGGTTGCGCCACGCCCGGCGGGGCTGGCCGGGCCGCTGATGGTCAGGCTCATGCCCTGGCAGCGGGCGACGTGCTTGCTCATCCAGGCGGCTTGACGGGTCACGAATTCTTCCAGGCTCATTTCGCCGCTTTGCACCATGTCCAGGGCCTGCTCCCAGATGGCCGTGGTGCCCGGGTCGGCGATGGCCCGGGGCACGGCGTCGATCAGGCTGAAGGCCGCCGGGGTGGCCGACAGGGCCTTGCCGTTCTTCACCAGGTAACCGCGGTCGAGCAGCCCCTGGATGATCGAGGCTCGGGTCGCTTCGGTGCCGATGCCGGTGGTGTCCTTGAGCTTCTGCTTGAGCAGCGGGTCCTCCACCAGTTTGGCGACGTTCTTCATCGCCTTGATCAGGTCGCCTTCAGTGAAGGGCTTGGGCGGCTGGGTCCACAGGTCCTTGGGTTTCACCTCGTCCACCGTGCAATCGCGACCTTCGGCCAGTGCCGGCAAGGTTTGCGGTGCCGGCGCTTCACGGCCCTTTGCCGGCGCCAGTGCTTCGGGCAGGGCGCGTTTCCAGCCGGGTTCGACGATCTGCTTGCCCACGGCGCGCAGCGCCTGGCCGGCACAGTCGAAGTCGGCCTGGGTCCGGTCGTATTCGTGGTTGGGCAGGAACTGCGCTAGGTAGCGTGCGCGAATCAGCGTATAGACCGCACGCTGCTTGCCGGCGAGTTTGTCGAGGTTCTTGGCGGCGGCGGTGGGAATAATGCCGTGGTGGGCACTGACCTTGGCGTCGTTCCAGGCTCGGGATTTACGCTGCGGCTGCAGGTGCTCGCGCAGCGGCGCGAGGCTGGGGTCGGCCTGGGCGAGGGCGGCCAGGATGGCCGGTGCTTCGCTGTGCTGGCTCAAGGGCAGGAAACCGCAATCGCTGCGAGGGTAGGTGATGAGCTTGTAGGTCTCGTAGAGCGACTGGGCAATGTCCAGGGTTTCCTGGGCGCCGAGGCCGAGCTTCTTCGAGCAGACTTCTTGCAGGGTGCCCAGGTCGAAGGGCAACGGCGCCGCTTCGCGCAGACGCTCGGTACGCACCTTTAGTGTCCGGGCGGTGGCGGCGTTGCGCATGGCCTGGGCCGCGTCTCGGGCCAGGGCCTGGTTCAGGCAGCGTTCCTGATCGTCGCAGGCATCCGGGTCGGCGCGCCACTGGGCGGTGAAGGCCATGTCTTCGTGACTGAGCTGCACGTCGATGGCCCAATAGGCGACCGGTACGAAGTCGGCGATGCTGCGGTCGCGATCCACCACCAGGCGTAGCGTCGGTGTTTGCACGCGGCCCACCGGCAGCACGCCCTGGTAGCCGGACTGGCGCCCCAGCAGGGTGAACAGGCGACTCATGTTCATGCCGATCAGCCAGTCGGCCCGGGAGCGACCCAGCGCCGAGTGATACAGGTTGAAGGTTTCGACTCCCGGCTTGAGGGCGGCCAGGGCCTTGCGGATCGACGCTTCGTCCAGGGCTGACAGCCATAGCCGCCGGATCGGTCCGCGATAACGGCAATGTTCCACCAGCTCCCGGGCGATCATTTCGCCTTCGCGGTCGGCGTCGGTGGCGATCACCAATTCCTTCGCTTCCCCCAGCAGGCGCTTGACCGCCTTGTACTGGCTGGCGGTTTTCGGCTTGACGGTCATTTTCCATTGCGCCGGCACAATGGGCAGGTCGGTCAGTACCCAGCGCTTGTAGCGCGCATCGTAGGCGTCGGGCGGGGCGGTTTCCAGCAGGTGGCCGATGCACCAGGTGACCGTGATGCCAGGGCCCAGCCAGCAACCGTCGCCACGGCGCGTGGCACCGAGCACGGCGGCGATGTCCTTGGCCTGGGACGGTTTTTCACACAGGTACAACTGCATAGCGCCCTTTTCCTGAGCAGATTTCATGGGGCTGTAGCATGGTCATGGATGCGCGCAAGGGCAAGTTTTATCTGTATGGATATACAGATAAAAAGCGTTGCGCTGCGTTGCCAAGGGGTGTCTGGCATGACATTCGGCGACCTGTTGGCACGCAGAATGAATTTCTCGCAGGGGGATGGCTCATAACTTCAAGGCGGTTGAAACCCGCAAAGCAGGTTTATGAGGTCAAGGAGAGTCACTTTCATGAATTCGATGCCAAATGGCAACGGCCAGGCGACTACACGTTTGATTCTCGTTGTGGAAGATGATCCGACCATCCTGGAGTTCCTCTGTGAAATCCTCGAGGAGGAAGGGTTTGTCGTGGAGCCTCGGGAAAGCGCCGACGCAGCGCTGACATTTCTGGAGGAGAGCGCGGATTACGTCGATCTGCTGCTCACCGATATCACCATGCCCGGCAAGATCGATGGCGCGGACCTGGCCAACCTGACCGGAGACCGCTGGCCGCAGATACCGCTGCTGATCATGTCCGGTTTCGAGACGCCGGAAAGCGCCGGGATCAAGCACCACGCGTCCTTCATCGCCAAGCCTTGGGCGTTGGGGCAGATGCTGGATCTGGTGGAAAGTACGGTGAAAAGCCACTCTCTGCACTGATCGATCCCAGAACGACGGGTTGTGATCGACCCGTCGCACTCATGTTTGGGTTGCAAGCGGCGATGGCTCCCATGACAATGCGAGTCATTATCAGTCGCGAATTATTCCATTGCCATGTCCGCCAACGATCTGTCCTTACGCAGTGCCGTCGACGTTCTGTACAGCGATCATCACAGTTGGCTCCAGGGCTGGTTGCGCAAGCGCCTGGGCAACGCCTTCGATGCAGCCGATCTCACCCAGGACACCTTCGTGCGCGTCCTCAAGGCTCGCTCCGCGTTGGACATTCGTGAACCGCGACCGTACCTGTCGATGATCGCCAAAGGGCTGTTGATCGATCTGTTCCGCCGCCGTTCACTGGAACAGTCCTATCTCGAAGCATTGGCCGCCATGCCGCAAGAGCAGCACCCATCGCTGGAAGACCAAGCCATCCTGCTCCAGGCCTTGATGGAAATCGACCGCTTGCTGCTGGGGTTGGGGCCGCGTATCAGGCAGGCGTTCATCCTGTCGCAGTTCGATGGCCTGACGTATCCGCAAATTGCCGAGCGCTTGGGCGTCAGTGTCCGCACGGTCAATAACCACATGGCCAAGGCCATGGAACATTGCTGCCTGATGCAAATTCAATTGCAGCTGTCATGAACCTGCCGACCGAAGAGTTGAGCGCCATTCGTGCTGCCGCGCGGTGGTACGCCAAGCTGCATTCGGGCATCACGACCGACGCGGATCGGGCCGGGTGGAATGCCTGGCTGAGCGCCGATCCGTTGCATGGCCAGGCCTGGCAAAGAATGACGGCGGTGGCCGAACAGATGGCGAGTGTGCCGGGTGCACTGGCGGCGCCGACCTTGAGTGATACCCACAACCGATCCCGTCGCCAGGTATTGCGCAGCGTGTTACTGCTGACGTCCGCCAGTGGCCTGGGGTGGTTGGGCTGGCGCAGCCAGGCGACTCAGAATCTGTTTTGCGATTACCGCACCACGGTGGGCGAGCGCCGTGAGTTTCAACTGGCGGACGGCAGCACGCTACTGCTCAACACCGACACATCGGTCAATGTTCGTTTCGATGCAAACCAGCGGCGACTGGAGTTGTTGCGGGGGGAGATTCTCGTGACGACGGCGGTTGATCCCTTGCGGCGTCCTTTCAAGGTGGCCACGGGGCCTGTCGAAGTACTGGCGTTGGGGACGCGTTTTATAGTCCGTGGCCAGGCGCAAGGCGGCGAGGTGGCGGTGCTGGAGAAAGCGGTCGAGGTCAGTCTGCCGGCTATTGGATCAAGGAGGCGGGTCGAAGCCGGCCAACGCCTGGACTTCAATGATCGGTCACTGGGTACGCTGCGCGGCAGCGATGTGTCGGTGGGTGCCTGGCAGAAGGGAAGCATCATTGCCATTGACCGTCCCCTGGCGGCGCTGCTGGAGGAGCTTTCGCGTTACCGCAACGGTGTGCTGCGTTGTGATCCGGCCATTGGCTACTTGAAGGTGTCGGGTGTGTTTCCCGTCGATGACACGGACCTCGCCCTGGCGGCACTGGAGAGTGGTTTTTCGTTGCGAGTGACCCGATACAGCCGTTTCTGGGTCCAGGTATCGAGTGGCGACCGACGCTGACGCTACGGCGCGATAAAAAAATTGTTCTGCACTTTTCATCCGCATCGTTCGGCTCTTCCTCAGTGAGTTTTTAACGACCGTTTTGGGGAGGGGAAGCATGTCTTGGGTGAGCGCGCCAGGTCGTCTGGTGTTTGCAGTGAAAATCGGCCTGTTGGCAGCCGCTACGGGCAGCGCCGGGGTCGTGAATGCCGGCCCGGTTCCAGAGGCTTCGGCGCAGCAGCGTTGGGTGCAGGTCTACGATATCGGAGCCGGCAGCCTGGTGGATGTCCTGACCCGTTTTTCCAGCGCTGCCGGGGTCGCCATTTCGTTCGATGCCCGGCAACTCCAGGGCCTGCGATCGCCTGGCCTGAGCGGTTCGTTTGGCGTGGTTGACGGATTTGCGAGCATTCTGGGTGGCAGCGGCCTGCAAGCCGACTTCCAGGCCAACGGTACCTATGTGCTGCGCCCCGTGCCCGGCAACGGTTCGGCCATGGAACTGGGCGTCACCACCATCGACGGACAGAGGCTCGGCGCGACCACCGAGAACAGTGGCTCCTACACGACAGGGGCGGTCACCATTGGCAAAGGCGAGCACTCGCTGCGCGAAACGCCACAATCGGTGACGGTGATCACCCGCAAGATGCTCGATGACCAAAACCTGAACACCATCGATCAAGTGATGGAAAAGACGCCCGGCATTACCGTCTACGACTCGACCATGGGCGGAAAATATTTCTATTCCCGTGGGTTCCGGATGTCCGGCCAGTATCAATATGACGGCGTTCCGCTGGACATGGGCAACAGCTATGTCCAGGCCGATAGTTTCAGCAGTGACATGGCGTATTACGACCGTGTCGAAGTCCTGCGCGGTGCGGCCGGGATGATGAAGGGCTCGGGCGGCACCTCCGGCGGCGTCAATTTCGTCCGCAAACGCGGCCTGGCCACGGCCCAGACCGAGCTCAGCCTCTCGGGCGGTACTTGGGACAACTACCGTGGGCAGATCGACACCGGTGGCCCACTGAATGATTCCGGTACTGTGCGGGGCAGGGCGGTGATCGCCGAGCAGAGCCGACATTATTTTTATGACGATGCCCGTCGCAAGGACCAGATCTATTACGGCGCGCTCGACTTCGACCTGAGCCCCGATACGACGCTCGGCCTGGGCGTTGCCTATGAAGACGTCGATGCAAGCCCCTGCTGGGGCGGGCTGCCTCGCTACAGGGATGGCAGCGATCTGAAACTCAGCCGCTCCACTTGCCTGGATCCGTCGTGGAATACCTGGCGCAGCCAGCGGACCACGGTGTTCGGCGATCTCAAGCATCAGCTCAACGACGACTGGGCCGTGAAGGTGGCCGGTGTCTATACGAAAAACACCCAGGACATCAAATACGCGTTTGCATCGGGCTCGGTGACGCCAGGCATCTCGACCACCAACATGCTGGGCAGCATGTACGACTACGATCAGGTCGATTACGGCCTCGATGCGTATCTGGACGGCAAGTTCGATGCCTTTGGGCAGCAGCACGAATGGGTCATCGGCTTCAACGCCAGTCGCTCGGACAAAGATGACTTTTTCTCGGTGGCACTGCTGCCAGAGAAACAGAATGTGTTCGATCCGGACCGTCATATTCCCGAACCGGACGACAGTTACTTCATCGAAAACTCGACGCGCGGTGGTCCGGTCAAGACCGTTACCGAGCAGCAAGGGATGTATTCGACCCTGCGCCTGAAGCTGGCGGATCCCTTGACGTTCGTGGTGGGCAGCCGGGTAAGCTGGTACAGCTCCAAGACCGACTCGGTGTTCCTCACCGGCGGTTCGGAACACGCCAAGAGCACGGAGACGGGCCAGGTCACTCCGTTTGCCGCCGTGTTAATGGACCTCAACGAACACCTGACGGCCTACGCCAGTTACTCGGACATTTTCACGCCCCAAGGCAACTACCGCTCCGAAAGCGGTTCGGCACTCAAGCCCCTGGTGGGTGAAAGCTACGAACTGGGGATCAAGGGCGAATGGTTCGAGGGGCGCCTGAACAGCGCCTTCAACCTGTTCCGTACGTTGCAGAAAGACCAGGCCCAGACTGACTACAACTCCAGTTGTGCGTCCTCGGACGGGTACTGCTACGAGAACGCTGGCAAGGTGCGGGCCCAGGGTTTCGAAGCCGAGATCAGCGGTGAAGTCATCGAGCGCCTGCAACTGCTGGCCGGCTACACCTACACCCAGACCAAGACCCTCGAAGACATTGACACCAGCCTCAACGGTGGTTCGTTCAACAGCTATGTGCCGCGCCATGTGCTGCGGCTGTGGGGCGATTATGCCCTCGGCGGGGCATTGGAACGGTTCAGCGTCGGCGCAGGCGTCAACGCACAAAGCGACAACTTCCGGGTGTCGCCAGCGACGGGCGAGAAGATCACCCAGGCCGGTTATGCGGTGTGGAACGGTCGCCTCGGCTACCGCATCGATGACACCTGGTCGTTGGCGCTCAATGGCAACAACCTGTTCGACAAGCGCTACTACGCCACCATCGGGACCGAGGGCTTCGGTAACTATTATGGCGAGCCGCGCAACTTCACCCTGTCCATGAAAGCGCGCTTCTGATCCGGTGGCGGGGGGGGGAAAAACCCCCCCCCCCCCCCCCCCCCCCCCT
>NZ_JBAMDJ010000065.1:0-19801 GCF_036961705.1 Pseudomonas sp. 3JA | reverse complement strand
TGGCATCACCAGGCGGGGCTTTTTACTGGGCGGTGGAATCAGGCGTGAGGTTTAGGCTCGTGCTCTTTTTCCAGGGCTTCAGTGTGACGCGGCACGACTTCCTCAGCGGTGTGCTGAGGTTCGTCGAATGTCGGAGCTGATTCAACCGGGGTCTCGGCGACCGGGGCAGGGGCTGCCTCGGCGACTTCTCCCACGGCTGGAGCTGGCTCGGCAGCAGGCGCTTGAGCGGCAGCAGCGGCAGCTTGTTCGGCTTCCTTCTGCAGACGCTCGGCTTCACGCTTGCGACGGCGCACTTCGCGCGGATCGTTCGGCGCACGGCCGTTCGCGGTCAGGGCGCTGGCGGGTGCAGGCGCTTCCACTGGGGCAGGGGCTTCGGCAACCACGGGTGCTTCGACCACTGGAGCAGACTCAACCACTTCTGGCTCGACCGCTTTCACGGGCTCTGGTGTCGGTTCTGGCTCGACAACAGGTGCTGGTGCGGCTGGCTCGGCGGTCCAGTTGAATGCAGTCTGCTCCTCGCGGGCAGGCTCCGGTGCCTTTTCCTCGGCCGGTGCCTCGAAGGCCGGCTCAGCGGCTACCACTGGCTGCTCGACAACCGGTGCAGGCTCGGCGACCACTTCAGTTTCAGCAACCTGGGCTTCATGGGCCGGGGCGACTTCCACTTCTGGCGAAGCGGTGACTTCTACTGGGGTAGTGGCTTCGACCACCGGAGCTTCGGCAACTGGCGCGCTTTCCACCGCCGCGGTCGCGCGTTCGGCTTGTTCGTGAGCCTGGGCTTCGGCCGGGGCGCTGATTGCGCTGCTGGCAACGGCCGCAGTCACGGCCAGGCCGGCAGCCAGATCGGCAGCGCTTGGCGCTTCAGTGTTCTCGGTGGACTCGGACTCTTCCGAACCTTCGATCACGTTGCCGTTGGCGTCGCGCTGACGCTCACGACGGTTGCTGCGACGACGCTGGCCACGGGAGCGGCGGCGTGGACGATCGCCTTCGGCGGTGTCCTGGCCGTCTTCCTGCAACTGCTCTTCGGTGTTCAGCACTTCTTCTTCGCTGGCAGCGGCGGCTGCTTGCTCGGCGCGTGGCTGGCGCTCTTCACGTGGCGGACGCGGTGCACGTTCTTCACGAGGCTGGCGGGCCGGACGCTCTTCAGCGGTGGCGGCAGCAGCAGCCGGGGCGGCATCCAGTGGCTCGCGCAGTTCGCGAACACGTTCTTCACGCTCGCCACGTGGCTTGCGATCTTCACGCGGTGCGCGCGGCTGACGTTCTTCACGGGGCGGACGCGGTGCACGCTCTTCGCGGGCTACGGCTGGCGCTTCCTCACGGGCTTCGCGTGGCTGACGCTCTTCACGCGGCTCGCGTGGCGCACGTTCTTCACGCGGTGCACGTTCTTCGCGAGGTTTGCGTTCTTCGTCGCGACGACCGTTGCGGTTGCGGGTCTGTTGGCGACCGTTACGGCGTTCTTCGTTGCGGGCAGGACGCTCGGTCGTGGCAGGCTTGGCGACAACGGCCGGGGCGGCCGGCTCTTCCTTGGTGGCGAACAGGCTGACCAGCGACTTCACCAGGCCTTTGAACAGGCTTGGCTCTGGTGCGGCGGCCGGGGCGGCAACCGGAGCGGCCACTTCGGTCGGAACCGGAGCATTGGCGCGGGCCGGAGCGGTCTTGACCGCAGCTTCCTGGCGAACCAGGGTGCGAGTGGCGGCGGCCGGCTGGACTTCTTCCACTTCGGCAGCGGCAGCAGCGATTTCGTAGCTGGACTGGTTGGTGTGGGCTTCCGGGCTGTCATCGCGCAGGCGCTGCACTTCGAAGTGCGGCGTCTCGAGGTGATCGTTCGGCAGGATGACGATGCGGGCACGGGTCCGCAGTTCGATCTTGGTGATCGAGTTGCGTTTTTCGTTGAGCAGGAACGCGGCCACCGGGATCGGCACTTGGGCGCGAACTTCGGCGGTGCGGTCTTTCAGGGCTTCTTCTTCGATCAGGCGCAGGATCGCCAGGGACAGCGACTCGACGTCACGGATGATGCCGGTGCCGTTGCAGCGAGGGCAGACGATGCCGCTGCTTTCGCCCAGGGACGGACGCAGGCGCTGACGGGACATTTCCAGCAGGCCGAAGCGCGAGATGCGACCGACCTGTACGCGAGCGCGGTCGGCTTCCAGGCATTCACGGACCTTTTCTTCCACGGCGCGCTGGTTCTTGGCCGGGGTCATGTCGATGAAGTCGATGACGATCAGGCCGCCGATGTCGCGCAGGCGCAACTGACGGGCGATTTCCTCGGCCGCTTCAAGGTTGGTCTGCAGGGCGGTCTCTTCGATGTCGCTGCCTTTGGTGGCGCGGGCCGAGTTGATGTCAATGGACACCAGGGCTTCGGTCGGGTCGATGACGATGGAGCCGCCGGACGGCAGTTCGACGACGCGCTGGAAGGCGGTCTCGATCTGGCTTTCGATCTGGAAACGGTTGAACAGCGGAACGCTGTCTTCGTAGAGCTTGATCTTGCTGGCGTACTGCGGCATCACCTGGCGAATGAAGGTCAGGGCTTCGTCCTGGGCTTCGACGCTGTCGATCAGCACTTCGCCGATGTCCTGGCGCAGGTAATCGCGGATGGCGCGGATGATCACGTTGCTTTCCTGGTAGATCAGGAACGGCGCGGAGCGATCCAGCGAGGCTTCTTTGATGGCGGTCCACAGTTGCAGCAGGTAGTCGAGGTCCCACTGCATTTCTTCGCTGCTGCGGCCCAGGCCGGCAGTGCGCACGATCAGGCCCATGTCAGCCGGGGCAACCAGGCCGTTCAGGGCTTCACGCAGTTCATTGCGCTCTTCGCCTTCGATACGGCGGGAGATGCCGCCGGCGCGAGGGTTGTTCGGCATCAGGACCAGGTAACGGCCGGCCAGGCTGATGAAGGTGGTCAGGGCGGCGCCCTTGTTGCCACGTTCTTCTTTTTCGACCTGGACGATGACTTCCTGGCCTTCGCTCAGGACGTCCTTGATGTTGACGCGGCCTTCGGGGGCCTTCTTGAAGTATTCGCGGGAGATTTCTTTGAGGGGCAGGAAGCCGTGGCGCTCGGAGCCGAAATCGACAAAGGCAGCCTCAAGGCTTGGTTCGATGCGAGTAATCCGGCCTTTATAGATGTTGGCCTTCTTCTGCTCGCGTGCACCGGATTCGATATCCAGGTCGTAGAGGCGCTGGCCGTCTACCAGTGCAACACGCAACTCTTCGGGTTGAGTTGCGTTAATCAGCATTCTTTTCATGTAGTACCGTCGGTTTCCGGGCTGCCGGAAACGGCGTTCGGCACACACGACTTCTCACGGTCGGTGTCAGGTGCGTCCTGGAGATGGCAAGGCCACTCCAGTGTCCAGCGAGTTCGACCCAATGATGGCGAAGTCGCGACGGACGCGTCCTGCTTGCTGGTACTCAAGCACTCAGTCAGGAGGAGGAATCAACCGGCGCCTGTGGACGAGATGAAGCGTCTAAATATAAGCCTAGTGCTACACAGTCCGACGGTTGTACATCTCCACCCTACACGTATCCCTGATAATTCGGGTGCTGCCGCGCGCAGAATCCGCAGCGGGTTGGCATTTACCGTGAGCTCCGGAAGGGGAGGTCACGCATCATGGCTAATTTAGGCGTTGTTTCCGAAGCATTCGCTCGGGGTCGTCCGCAGTTGACTGCACTTTGTGAACTGGCCGTGAATGTGGCGCGCAAGGCGAGTCAAAACTCTGCTTTGCGGCGTATTTCAGGCCTCATGTCACCTGCGCTCGTTACACCTGAAAACTCTACCGTTACGTAGCGAAAGCCCCGTAGGACGGCCTCTCGTCCTCGTGAATTGCGTTGGTCAGGGCCGGTTTTTGACCGCTGGTCCACTGTCCAGCCACTTTTGGCGGCGTTCGCGACTATAGCAGCAATGATTAAGTGCTTCAATTCCATAAAAAATTGTTATGATCGCCGCCATGACAACTACTGCCCCTTCGACCCCTGGCGTTCAACTGCTCGAGGTCTCGCCGGAATATGCCGGCCAACGAATCGATAACTTCCTGCTGGCCCGGCTCAAAGGCGTGCCCAAGACCTTGATCTACCGCATTTTGCGCAAAGGCGAAGTGCGAGTGAACAAAGGTCGGATCAAGCCCGAGTACAAGCTCCAGGCCGGTGACATCGTGCGCGTGCCGCCGGTTCGCGTGCCCGAGCGCGATGAGCCGGTGCCCCTGGCCCAGGGGCTGCTGCAACGCCTTGAAGCCTCGATTATCTATGAAGACAAAGCCCTGATCGTGATCAACAAGCCTGCAGGCATTGCGGTTCACGGCGGCAGCGGCCTGAATTTCGGTGTGATCGAAGCCTTTCGTCAGTTGCGTCCGGACGCCAAGGAGTTGGAGCTGGTCCACCGCCTTGATCGCGACACCTCCGGCCTGCTGATGATCGCCAAGAAACGCAGCATGTTGCGCCACCTGCACGAGCAATTGCGCGGCGACGGCGTCGACAAGCGCTACATGGCGCTGGTGCGTGGTCGCTGGGAAACCTCCATCAAGCAAGTCCGTGCGCCGTTGCTCAAGAGCAACCTGCGTTCCGGCGAGCGCATGGTCGAAGTCAATGAGGAGGGCAAGGAGGCGCTGACGGTATTCAAGGTGCTGCGCCGTTTCGATGACTTCGCCACCCTGGTCGAAGCCAAACCGGTGACCGGGCGCACCCACCAGATCCGTGTCCATACCTTGCATGCCGGGCATTGCATTGCCGGCGACAGCAAGTACGGCGATGACGATTTCACCAAGGAAATCCGCGATCTGGGCGGCAAGCGCCTGTTTCTCCATGCTTACATGCTGACCGTGCCGCTGCCCGATGGTGGCGAGCTGAAATTGCAGGCCCCGGTGGACGACATGTGGGCCAAGACCGTGGAGCGGTTGAGTGCATCCTGACTACAAACTGTTGATCTTCGATTGGGATGGCACTCTGGCCAACTCCATTGGCCGGATCGTGGAGGCGATGCATGTCGCCTCGGACCGCATGGCGTATGCCCGGTGCGACGACTTAGCGGTAAAAGGCATCATTGGTCTCGGATTGCCAGAAGCTATTCGCAGCCTGTACCCGGAAATCGACGACAATGAGCTGGTGGTTTTTCGTCAGCATTACGCCGATCACTACATCGCGCTGGACGCCGAGCCTTCACCGTTGTTCGAGGGTGTGGCGGCTACGCTGGAGGTTCTGCGGGCCGAGGGCTATCACCTGGCTGTCGCGACCGGCAAGGCTCGTCGCGGGCTGGATCGAGTGCTCAAGTCCTACGGCTGGGAGGATTATTTCGACATCACCCGTGCCGCGGACGAAACCGCCAGCAAGCCGCATCCGTTGATGCTCGAGCAGATCCTGGCGCACTGCGACGTGCCGCCGGAGCAGGCGCTGATGGTGGGGGATTCGTCATTCGACCTGCAGATGGCGCGCAACGCCGGCATGGGGTCGGTGGCGGTCAGCTACGGCGCTCAAACGATCGAGGCGCTACGGGTATTCGAGCCGCGACTGGCCATTGATCATTTTCCTGAGTTGCACGCCTGGCTGAGCCAGCGGGCTCTTTAAGTTTTGCTGGGGATTCACGCATGACCGATGAATGGAAAGCACCTGTCAAGGCGAGCGCCGAGAGCGGGGATGACAAAAGCTGGAAGCTGTTGGAGAAAACCTTGCTCGCCAGCGTGCAGGAACAGCGTCGCTCCCGCCGCTGGGGTATTTTCTTCAAGTTGCTGACCTTTATTTATCTCTTTGGTGCGCTGGCGCTGTTCACGCCGCTGATGAACATGGAGAAAAGCGCTGTCGCCGGCTCGGCGTACACCGCCTTGATCAATATCGAGGGCATGATCGCCGACAAGGAGCCTGCCAGTGCCGACAACATCGTCGGTAGCCTGCGGGCCGCCTTCGAGGATCCGAAGGTCAAGGGCGTGGTGCTGCGTATCAACAGTCCAGGCGGTAGCCCGGTGCAGTCGGGGTACGTTTACGACGAGATCGTGCGGCTGCGCGCATTGCACCCGGATACCAAGGTGTATGCGGTCATTTCCGATCTCGGTGCCTCCGGTGCTTATTACATTGCCAGCGCGGCGGACCAGATCTATGCCGACAAGGCCAGTCTGGTGGGCTCCATTGGTGTGACCGCGGCCGGCTATGGCTTTGTCGGGACCATGGATAAGTTGGGGGTGGAGCGTCGCGTGTATACCTCCGGCGAGCATAAATCCTTCCTTGATCCGTTCCAGCCGCAAAAGCCTGAAGAAACCGCTTTTTGGCAGGGCGTGCTCGATACCACTCACAAGCAATTCATTGCCAGCGTCAAGAAAGGCCGGGGCGAGCGCCTGAAGGACAAGGAGCATCCGGAGTTGTTCTCCGGGCTGGTCTGGTCGGGTGAGCAGGCGTTGCCGCTGGGCCTGATCGACGGCTTGGGCAGTGCCAGTTCGGTGGCGCGGGATGTGATCGGTCAGAAAGACCTCGTGGACTTCACGATCGAAGAGTCGCCGTTCGATCGTTTCTCGAAAAAGCTGGGGGCTAGCATTGCCGAGCATTTGGCGATGTGGATGGGGTTCCAAGGCCCGGTGTTGCGCTGATTGCCAGTGCTGTTCTCGATCCCTGTGGCGAGGGAGCTTGCTCCCGCTGGGCTGCGCAGCAGCCCCGTTTGTTGCGGTCGCTGCGCAACCGAGCGGGAGCAAGCTCCCTCGCCACACAGGTTTGCAGGCCGGGCTGCTTCAGGGGATCTGCACACCCTCGGCCAGCAACATATCCACAAGACGAATCAACGGCAGGCCAACCAGGCTGGTGGCGTCCGGGCCTTCGGTGCTCTGGAATAGGCTCACGCCCAGTCCTTCGGCCTTGAAGCTGCCCGCGCAGTCATAGGGTTGCTCGGCCCGCAAGTAGCGTTCGACGCGCCCTGGGTCCAGTGCGCGCATGTTCACGGTAAATGGAACGCAATCGACCTGGCAGTGGCCGGTCTGGCTGTTGAGCAGCGCCAGGCCTGTCAGGAACGTGACCCTCGCGCCGCTGGCGGCCAACAATTGCTCGCGAGCGTTCTCGAAGGTGTGAGGCTTGCCCAGGATGCGTTCGCCGAGTACGGCGACCTGGTCTGAGCCGATGATCAGGTGCGCCGGGTGGCTGTCGGCCAGTGCCAGGGCTTTTTCCCGGGCCAGGCGCTTGACCAGTTCAAGGGCGGGCTCGCCGGGACGACGGCTTTCATCGATGTCGGGTGAGCAGCAGACGAACGGCAGTCCCAGGCGGGCAAGCAATTCCCGGCGGTAGACCGAGCTTGAGGCAAGTAATAAAGGCAGCATGGGCGGCTCCAAAAGGCAGGGGCGAATTCTAGCGAGGCGCGCAAGTGACGGACAGGGCTGAATTTCCTTTGACATGGCCGGGGGCATCCCTATAATGCTGCGCCTATGTTGAATGACCCGATTCCACCTCACGTTGACCCGCGCAAATTGGCTGACCGTGGCACCACCCTTCAAGGTGAACTGCTGCTGGCCGATTTGAAGAGACTCTGCGACCCGCTTTCCGACGATGTCGGTACGGTCCAGGCCAAATTCGTTTTTGAACGAGATGAACGTAAATCTGTGGTAATCCACAGCTTTATCGACACTGAAGTCAAAATGGTTTGCCAGCGTTGTCTTGAGCTGGTCACCCTGCCGATCCACAGCGAATGCAGTTACGCCGTGGTGAAGGAGGGTGCGAATACCCAGTCGTTGCCGAAAGGTTATGACGTGCTGGAACTGGGCGAAGATCCATTGGATCTGCAGTCACTGATCGAGGAGGAGCTTCTGCTCGCCTTGCCCATTGTGCCTGCTCATCATCCGGAAGAATGCCAGCAGCCGGCGGGAGCAGATGAGCCCGAACCGAGCGAGGACGAGGTAACGCGGTCCAACCCGTTCAGTGTATTGGCGCAGTTAAAGCGTGACCCAAACGTTTAGGAGTTAATCAATTATGGCTGTTCAGCAGAACAAAAAATCCCGCTCTGCCCGTGACATGCGCCGTTCGCACGACGCTCTCGAGGCTAGCACCCTGTCCGTAGAAAAAACCACTGGTGAAGTTCACCTGCGTCACCACGTATCGCCAGAAGGCGTATACCGTGGCCGTAAAGTGATCGACAAGGGCGCCGACGAGTAATCACTTGTCCGCTCAAGTCATCGCGATTGACGCAATGGGCGGGGACTTCGGTCCCCGCAGCATTGTTCAGGCCAGCCTTGCTTGTCTGAATGCTACGCCCTCGCTGCACCTGACCCTCGTCGGTCAACCCTCCCTCCTGGAAGAAATGCTCAGCGGCCAATCGGCTGTCGACCGCGCGCGCCTGACGATTGCCCCGGCGTCCGAAATCATCACCATGGACGAAAAGCCGGCCCAGGTCCTGCGCGGCAAGCCTGACGCCTCGATGCGGGTAGCCCTTGAGCTGCTGCGCGATGGCAAGGTCCAGGCATGCGTCAGCGCTGGCAATACCGGTGCGCTGATGGCGCTGTCGCGCTACGTGCTCAAGACCTTGCCGGGTATCGACCGGCCTGCAATGGTGGCGGCGATTCCGACCCAGCGTGGGTTTTGTCAGTTGCTCGACCTGGGGGCCAACGTCGATTGCAGTGCCGAACATTTGCTGCAATTTGCGGTGATGGGCTCGGTCGCGGCGCAAACCCTGGGCATCGTGCGCCCTCGTGTGGCGTTGTTGAACATCGGTACCGAAGACATCAAGGGCAACCAGCAGGTCAAGCTGGCGGCCACGCTGCTGCAGGGCGCGCGCGGCATCAACTATATCGGCTTCATCGAAGGCGATGGCTTGTACCGTGGCGAGGCCGATGTGGTGGTGTGCGACGGCTTCGTCGGCAATATCCTGCTCAAGTCCAGCGAAGGCCTGGCGACCATGATCGGCCAGCGCATCGAGGCCTTGTTCAAGCAAAGCTTCGCCTCGCGGGTAGTCGGCGCCCTGGCGCTGCCGTTGATGCGTCGGTTGCAGGCGGACCTGGCGCCAGCGCGGCACAACGGTGCGAGTTTCCTTGGGTTGCAGGGGATCGTGATCAAGAGTCACGGTTCGGCGGGGGTGCAGGGATTCCAGAGTGCGATCAACCGAGCGGTGATCGAGATCCAGGAAAACCTGCCGGAGCGTCTGCATGGTCGCCTCGAGGATTTGTTAACTTAGGCGTTTTCGTCCGACAATGCTTAAATGTGACCGGTCGGTTCAAGCCGCCATCCAACTCTCAGTTTCCTAGCGCCCCCAGGGGCGTCAATTTTTGACGACAAGATCATTAGGGGCTTTGTTTTCATGTCTGCTTCCCTCGCATTCGTCTTTCCAGGACAGGGCTCGCAGTCCCTCGGCATGCTGGCCGAGCTGGGCGCGCAATACCCGCTGATCCTCGAAACATTCAAAGAAGCTTCCGATGCGCTCGGCTATGACCTCTGGGCACTGACCCAGCAAGGGCCGGAAGAGCGCCTCAATCAAACCGATAAAACCCAGCCGGCCATCCTGACCGCCTCGATCGCATTGTGGCGCCTGTGGCTGGCTGAAGGCGGCGCGCGCCCGGCATTCGTCGCCGGTCACAGCCTGGGCGAATACAGCGCCCTTGTAGCCGCTGGCAGCCTGAGCCTGGGCGACGCGGTGAAACTGGTGGAGCGTCGTGGCCAGTTGATGCAGGAAGCGGTTCCGGCCGGGCAGGGCGGCATGGCCGCGATCCTCGGCCTGGAAGACGCCGATGTGTTGGCCGCCTGTGCCGAAGCGGCGCAAGGCGATGTGGTCAGTGCGGTGAACTTCAACTCTCCGGGCCAAGTGGTCATCGCCGGTGCCAAGGCGGCTGTCGAGCGCGCCATCGAGGGCTGCAAGGCCCGTGGAGCCAAGCGCGCCATGCCACTGCCGGTCAGCGTGCCGTCGCACTGCGAACTGATGCGTCCGGCTGCCGAGCGCTTTGCCGAATCCATCGCCGCCATCGACTGGCAGGCCCCGCAGATTCCCGTGGTGCAGAATGTCAGCGCCAACGTGGCGCCGGATCTCGAGACCCTCAAGCGTGATCTGCTGGAGCAACTCTACAAGCCGGTTCGCTGGGTCGAATCGGTGCAGACCCTGGCGGCCAAGGGCGCGACCGAGCTGGTCGAGTGCGGCCCTGGCAAAGTGCTGGCAGGCCTGAACAAACGCTGCGCCGAAGGCGTATCGACTTCCAACCTCAACACCCCAGACGCCTTCGCTGCCGCCCGTGCAGCGCAGGCCTGAACAGGAGAAGCTTGCATGAGTCTGCAAGGTAAAGTTGCACTGGTGACCGGTGCAAGCCGTGGCATCGGCCAGGCCATCGCCCTGGAACTGGGTCGTCAAGGCGCCATCGTCATCGGCACCGCGACTTCCGCTTCGGGCGCCGAGCGTATTGCTGCGACCCTGAAGGAAAACGGCATCCAAGGCATCGGCCTTGAGTTGAACGTCACCAGCGACGAATCCGTTGCGGCGGTGCTGGCAAGCATCCAGGAGCAGTTCGGTGCGCCGGCGATCCTGGTCAACAATGCCGGTATCACCCGCGATAACCTGATGATGCGCATGAAAGATGACGAATGGTTCGACGTCGTCGACACCAACCTGAACAGCCTGTACCGGCTGTCCAAGGGCGTTTTGCGTGGCATGACCAAGGCTCGCTGGGGTCGAATTATCAGTATCGGTTCTGTTGTGGGTGCCATGGGCAACGCAGGCCAAGTAAACTATGCTGCGGCGAAGGCCGGTCTGGAAGGTTTCAGCCGTGCGCTGGCGCGTGAAGTGGGTTCGCGCTCGATTACGGTAAACTCGGTTGCACCGGGTTTCATCGACACCGACATGACCCGTGAACTGCCGGAAGCACAGCGCGAAGCCTTGTTGACACAGATTCCGCTGGGTCGTCTGGGGCAAGCTCAAGAAATCGCGTCCGTGGTCGCTTTTCTTGCGTCGGACGGTGCGGCATACGTGACCGGGGCTACAATCCCGGTGAACGGCGGGATGTACATGAGTTAAATGTGACGGATTGCTTCAAAAAAATGTCATACGAGCTGTCTAAAATCCGTTATAAAGCTGCAATCAATTTATAGACGGCGGGCCGCAGGGTTTGAGGAGTGAAGCTTTCGGTTGAAAAACCGAAAAGTTCTTCTATACACTTACCCACCGGCCAGCTGCCTGAATTTGTCCATTAGGAGTGAAAACAAGGTATGAGCACCATCGAAGAGCGCGTCAAGAAAATCGTTGCCGAGCAACTGGGCGTTAAAGAAGAAGAAGTTGTGAACACCGCTTCCTTCGTAGAAGACCTGGGTGCCGACTCCCTTGACACCGTTGAGCTGGTGATGGCTCTGGAAGAGGAATTCGAGACCGAGATTCCTGACGAAGAAGCTGAGAAGATCACTACTGTACAAGCTGCTATCGACTACGTTACCAGCCACCAGGCGTAATCGTTTTTAGTCGTCGCTAGCTGTCATGGAAAAACCGCACTGCCATCACGGCGTGCGGTTTTTTCTTTAGGCCTGATGCAAAGTCGTCATTAGAAAAAGGAGAGTGCTGTGTCGCGTAGACGCGTCGTAGTCACCGGTATGGGTATGTTGTCGCCACTGGGCACGGATGTGCCGAGCAGTTGGCAGGGCATTCTGGCTGGCCGCAGTGGCATTGGTCTGATCGAACACACCGACCTTTCTGCCTATTCCACCCGTTTTGGCGGCTCGGTAAAGGGCTTCAATGTCGAGGAATACCTGTCGGTCAAGGAAGCTCGCAAGCTTGACCTGTTCATTCAATACGGCTTGGCAGCCGGTTTCCAGGCAGTGCGCAACGCCGGGCTGGAAGTCACCGACGCCAACCGTGAACGCATCGGCGTGGCCATGGGCTCGGGTATTGGCGGCTTGACCAATATCGAAGAAACCAGCCGCACGCTGCACGAATCGGGGCCGCGACGGATTTCTCCGTTCTTCGTGCCGGGCTCGATCATCAACATGATTTCCGGTTTCCTGTCCATCCACCTGGGTGCCCAGGGACCCAACTACGCCATTGCCACGGCGTGCACCACCGGTACCCACTGCATCGGCATGGCCGCGCGCAACATCATGTACGACGAAGCCGACGTGATGATTGCCGGTGGCGCCGAGATGGCGGCTTGCGGCCTGGGCATGGGGGGCTTTGGTGCTTCCCGTGCGCTGTCGACCCGCAACGACGAGCCCGCCCGTGCGAGCCGGCCATGGGACAAGGGCCGCGATGGCTTCGTGCTGTCCGACGGTGCCGGTGCGCTGGTGCTCGAGGAGCTGGAGCACGCCAAGGCGCGCGGCGCGACCATCTACGCCGAACTGATCGGCTTTGGCACCAGCGGCGACGCCTACCACATGACGTCGCCACCGGCCGATGGCGCCGGTGCTGCCCGTTGCATCGCCAACGCCTTGCGTGATGCGAAACTCAACGGCGAGCAGGTGCAGTACATCAACGCCCACGGCACTTCGACCCCGGCCGGCGACTTGGCCGAAGCCCAGGCGATCAAGACCGTGTTCGGCGATCACGCGTACAAGCTGGCGGTCAGTTCGACCAAGTCCATGACCGGTCACCTGTTGGGTGCGGCAGGGGCGGTGGAAGCGATCTTCAGCGTCCTGGCGATCAACAGCCAGACAGCGCCGCCGACCATCAACCTCGATGAGCCGGACGAAGGTTGCGACCTGGACTTCGTGCCGCACACTGCCCGCAGCATGGACATCGATGTGGTGCTGTCCAACTCCTTCGGCTTTGGCGGGACCAACGGTTCGCTGGTGTTCCGCCGGTTCGCCGGTTGATGGAAAGCTGGGTCGACGGTCAGCCGGCCGACGTCCTGTCGCTGAAAGATCGCGGCCTGGCTTACGGCGATGGGTTGTTCGAGACCCTCGCCGTGCAGGGTGGCGAACCGGTGTTGCTGGCGCGTCACCTGCAACGCCTGGAAACCGGTTGCCGGCGGTTGGCGCTCAACGTCGACATGAGCGCGTTGAGCTCCGAGTTGAATGCCTATGCCCGGCGCCTGGGCTACGGCGTGCTGAAGCTGATCGTGACCCGTGGCGACAGTCTGCGCGGTTATGCCGCAGATCCCTCGACCCCGGCCCGACGCATCCTGCAAGGGAGCCCACCAGCCGCTTATCCCGCCGCCCATGCCGAACAAGGCGTTCTGCTGTTTCCCTGCAGCGTGCGGTTGTCCGAGCAGCCCTTGCTTGCCGGCCTCAAACACCTCAATCGCCTGGAACAAGTGCTGGCTCGTGCCGAATGGAGCGATGGGCAATACGCCGAAGGCTTGATGCTGGATACGTCCAGGCGGGTGATCGAAGGTGTCTTCAGCAACCTGTTCCTGGCGCGCGACGGCGTGTTGTTCACGGCGGACCTGAGCCGTTGCGGCGTGGCCGGCGTGATGCGCGCAGAATTATTGTTTCAAGCCAAGTCGCAAGGCATCGCCACGCAAATCACGGATATCAGTCTCGAACAGCTGCACCAGGCTGATGAAGTCTTCGTCTGCAACAGCGTTTATGGCGTGTGGCCGGTATGCGGATGCGGTTCGGCGCGCTGGTCGGTTGGCCCGCTCACCCGTAAACTGCAAACCCTTGCCCGTGCGCTATTGGATGTTTGATTCGTGAGACGTAAATTCTTGCTGCTGCTGGAGACCGGACTGGTTCTGGCAGGGCTGATGTTGGGCGCTTCGGCCTGGAAGATTCATTCGGCGCTGCAACAGCCGCTGAACATCACCCAGGAAGAATTGCTGGACGTGCCCAACGGGACCACCCCGACCGGAACCCTCAAGCGCCTCGAAGCCGATGGCCTGATCAAGGACGCCTTCTGGCTGCGGATCTATTGGCGCTTCAATCTCGCCGACCAGCCACTGCATTCCGGTGAATATCGGATGGTGCCGGGCATGACAATGGAAGGCCTGATCGGTGTCTGGAAACGCGGCGAAGTGGTGCAGTACAGCGTGACGCTGGTGGAGGGCTGGAACTTCCGCCAGGTACGCGCCGCACTGGCCAAGGATGAAAAACTCCAGCAGACCCTCACCGGCCTGAGCGACGCCCAGGTCATGGACCGTCTGGGTCACTCCGGGATATTTCCCGAAGGCCGATTCTTCCCGGATACCTATCGCTTCGTGCGCGGCACCTCGGACGTCGACCTGCTGAAAAAAGCCTACGAGCGCCTGGAAGACGTGCTCGCCAAGGAGTGGGCACAGCGTGCCGCCGATGTGCCTTATACCCAGCCGTATCAGGCGCTGATCATGGCGTCGCTGGTGGAGAAGGAAACCGGCGTGCCCCAGGAACGCGGGCAGATTGCCGGCGTCTTTGTGCGGCGCATGCGCTTGGGGATGCTGCTGCAGACTGACCCCACGGTGATCTATGGTCTGGGCGAGCGCTATACCGGCAAACTCACCCGCGCCCATCTGAAAGAAGAAAATCCGTACAACACCTATTTGATTCCTGGCCTGCCGCCGACGCCGATTGCGATGGTGGGGCGCGAGGCGATTCATGCCGCGTTGAACCCCGCGCAGGGCAACAGCCTTTACTTTGTCGCCCGCGGTGACGGCAGCCACGTGTTCTCCGATGACCTGGAGTCGCACAACAACGCGGTGCGCGAATTCCAACTCAAGCGCCGTGCCGATTACCGCTCCAGTCCGGCCCCGGCAACACCGGACGAGCAGGCACCCATTCCCGCGGCATCACCCGACACGGCGCCCGACGCTGTACCCCAGGTGCCGCCCCAAGTGCCGGCTCCCGAACCGGATGCCAGCGAGCCGCCGAGCCCGCAATGACTTTGATTAAGGATCGCCTGTGACTGGCTTGTTTATAACGCTGGAAGGCCCGGAAGGCGCCGGCAAGAGCACTAACCGCGAATACCTGGCCGAACGCCTGCGGGCGGCTGGCATCGAGGTGGTGTTGACCCGCGAACCGGGCGGTACGCCGCTGGCCGAGCGAATTCGCGAGGTGCTGCTGGCGCCCATTGAAGAGGTCATGAACCCCGACACCGAGCTGTTGCTGGTGTTCGCGGCCAGGGCACAGCATCTGGCCGAGGTGATTCGCCCGGCGCTGGCCCGTGGCGCAGTGGTGCTCTGCGATCGTTTTACCGATTCGACCTATGCCTACCAGGGCGGCGGCCGGGGCTTGTCCGTGGAGCGCATCGGTGCGTTGGAAACCTTCGTCCAGGGTGACCTGCGGCCAGACCTGACCCTGGTGTTCGACCTGCCGGTGGAAATCGGCCTGGCCCGCGCCAGTGCCCGTGGTCGGCTGGATCGTTTCGAGCTGGAGGGCCAGGCTTTCTTCAACGCCGTACGCAGTGCCTTCCTGAATCGCGCCAAGGCCGATCCGGCGCGTTACCTGCTGATCGATGCCGCGCAACCGCTGGCCCAGGTCCAACAGTCCCTGGACGGCTTGCTGCCGCGTTTGCTGGAGCGCGTCCGTGGCTGAAGCCTATCCCTGGCAAGACGGCCTCTGGCAGCAACTGGCCGGTCGTGCCCAGCATGCCCACGCCTATCTGCTGCACGGCCCGGCCGGCATCGGCAAGCGGGCACTGGCCGAGCGCCTGATGGCCAGCCTGCTGTGCCAGCGTCCTGGTGTCTCGAACGCCTGCGGCGAGTGCAAGTCCTGCCTGCTGCTCAAGGCGGGCAGCCATCCCGATAATTACGTGCTGGAACCGGAGGAGGCGGACAAGGCGATCAAGGTCGACCAGGTTCGGGATCTGGTCAGCTTCGTGGTCCAGACCTCACAGATGGGCGGGCGCAAGGTGGTGCTGATCGAACCCGTCGAGTCGATGAACATCAACGCCGCCAACGCCTTGCTTAAAAGTCTCGAAGAGCCTTCCGGCGACACCGTGCTGTTGCTGGTCAGCCACCAGCCGAGTCGTTTGCTGCCGACCATCAAGAGTCGCTGCGTGCAACAGGCCTGCCCGCTGCCGAGCGAGGCGATGAGCTTGCAGTGGCTGGCCCAGGCCTTGCCCGACAGCAGCGACGAAGAGCGTGTCGAGTTGCTGACCCTGGCGGCCGGCTCGCCCCTGGCGGCTGTCAGCCTTCAGGCCCAGGGCGTGCGGGAGCAGCGGGCCTTGGTGGTGGATGGGGTCAAGAAACTGCTCAAGCAGCAGCAGTCCCCCACGCAACTGGCCGAGGGTTGGAACGCGATCCCGTTGCTCTTGCTGTTTGACTGGTTCTGCGACTGGTCGAGCCTGATCCTGCGCTACCAATTGACCGAGGACGAGGCTGGCCTGGGGTTGGCGGACATGCGCAAGGTGATCCAGTACCTGGCGCAAAAAAGCAGTCAGGATAAAATCTTGAACATTCAGGACTGGATTCTTGCCCAACGTCAGAAGGTGCTGGGCAAAGCGAACCTCAATCGGGTGCTGTTGCTCGAGGCGCTGTTGGTGCAGTGGGCGAGTTTGCCGGGTCGAAACTGACAGACACGGCCCAGTGTCCTGTTTCGCCAATACGTTCCTTTCTTGACGACAACAGACGCCGTCAAAAAGGAACAGTATTTGTGACACAGGACGCTAAACTCAGCTCAATCGCAGCGGAGATCAGCATGAACGAACCTGTCAGTCCCGGGCCACGCAACGGCATCCTGTCCCTGACTATCAAGGACAAGTCGGTGCTTTACGCCGCCTACATGCCTTTCATCAAGAACGGCGGCCTGTTCATTCCCACCAACAAGAATTATCGCTTGGGTGATGAAGTGTTCATGCTCTTGAGCCTGATGGATGAGTCGGAAAAGATCCCGGTCGCCGGCAAGGTGATCTGGATTACCCCCAAAGGCGCCCAGGGCAACAGGGCCGCCGGCGTTGGTGTGCAATTCAGCGACGGCGACAATTCAGCCCGCAATCAGATCGAAACCCACTTGGCCGGCTCCCTGAAGTCCGACCGTCCCACTCATACGATGTAGCCCGGCCTTTTATGCTTGTAGATTCCCATTGTCACCTTGACCGTCTCGACCTCGCTGCCCATGGCGGCTCCCTGGATGCTGCGCTGGACGCGGCCCGTGAACGGGGTGTCGGTCATTTCCTGTGCATCGGCGTCAGCGCCGACAACGCCGCCGACGTCAAGGCGCTGGCCGAACGTTATGCCGATGTCGATTGCTCGGTCGGTGTTCACCCCCTGGATGTCCAGCCCGACGCCGCGCCGGCGCTCGATTGGTTGTTGCGTGAGCTGGACCATCCACGGGTAGTCGCCATCGGCGAAACCGGCCTGGACTATCACTACGAACCGGAAGCCGCCGACGTGCAGCAGGCGTCGTTTCGGCTACACCTGGAGGCCGCCCGGCAAACCGGCAAGCCGGTGATCATCCATACCCGCGGCGCCCGGGCCGACACCCTGGCCTTGCTGCGTGACGCCGCGCTGCCCCAGGCCGGGGTGCTGCATTGCTTCACCGAAGATTGGGACATGGCCAAGGCCGCCCTGGACATGGGCTATTACATTTCCTTGTCCGGGATTGTCACGTTCCGCAATGCCGATGCACTGCGCGACGTTGCCAGCAAAGTGCCGGCTGATCGGCTGTTGGTGGAGACCGACTCGCCTTACCTGGCGCCCATTCCCTATCGTGGCAAGCCGAACCTTCCGCAATACGTACGGGAAGTGGCAGAGTTCCTGGCGATGCTGCGCGGTGAGTCCTACGAGCGGTTTGCCGAGCAGACGACGGAAAATTTTAAGCAGTTGTTTCCACTGGCTCACGTGCGTGTGGCGCAAGCCTGAATTCCATGCAAAAAAAACCCGGGTTCTGGGGGGTGAATCCGGGTTAAGACCATTAGGAGTAAAACAAAGGCACGCGGTCCGTTGGTACCTTCATCAGCGCGTCACTTGGGGGAGATGTCGCGCCGACAGTTCAAGTATTGATCAGTATGCCAACCCGTCCAGTCTGGCCGGGGTGGTTTTTAAACAAATTTGGAATACGCTCGCTTCGGATAAGTTCTCACTGTCGCCAAACCTCGCAGGCGCGGCGCATTGGCGTGAGAAACGGCGAGCCGGGCGTGTCGGTTTTGTGAAGAACAGTGGCCGAGAACGGATGATCCGTGCATTTTTGCGTAAGTTAGGCATAATACCCGGCTTCGAATTTTGACCCTTCAGACCTTTTTCTTATGCACAAAGAACCCCGTAAGGTCCGTGAGTTTCGCCGCCGCGAGCAGGAAATTCTCGACACCGCGCTCAAGTTGTTCCTCGACCAGGGTGAAGACAGTGTCACCGTCGAGATGATTGCGGATGCCGTGGGTATCGGCAAAGGCACGATTTATAAACATTTCAAATCCAAGGCGGAGATCTACCTGCGCCTGATGCTCGACTACGAGCGCGATTTGAACGAGCTGCTGCATTCGGCCGATGTGGACAAGGACAAGGAGGCCCTGTCCCGGGCCTACTTCGAGTTCCGCATGCGCGACCCGCAGCGCTACCGCTTGTTCGATCGCCTGGAAGAGAAAGTGGTCAAGGGCAACCAGGTGCCGGAGATGGTCGAGGAGCTGCACAAGATCCGCGCCTCGAACTTCGAACGCCTGACGCTGCTGATCAAGGGCCGGATCAGCGAAGGCAAGCTCGAAGATGTGCCGCCTTATTTCCATTACTGCGCTGCCTGGGCGCTGGTGCATGGCGCGGTGGCGCTGTATCACTCACCGTTCTGGAGCAACGTGCTGGAAGACCAGGAAGGTTTCTTCCAGTTCCTGATGGACATTGGTGTGCGCATGGGCAACAAGCGCAAGCGCGATACCGACGTCCCGAGCAACTGAGGCCGCACAGGCCAAGACATTCAGCTGTCTTATTGCGCCATGTCCGCTTACATGGCGCAGTGTCCCAGTAATATACTCAGGCTTGGGTCTTGCGAAATCTTGATTTCTAGGTCAATTTTTGCGAGTCCGATTTTTCTCGTGCCGGAGTGACCCATGATCGTTGACCGTCAAGGCAGGCGTTTCCGTAATCTGCGGATAAGCCTGACTTCAGCCTGCAATTACGCCTGTACCTATTGCGTGCCTGACGGCAAGCGGTTGGTGGCTGCGCAGGATGAACTGTCGGCCGAGGCCATGGCGCGTGGCGTGGCCTATTTGATCGAGGCCGCTGGCATCGAGCGGCTGCGCATCACTGGCGGCGAACCGTTGGTCAGCCCCAAGCTCGAGCATTTCATGATGGCGGTGGGGCAGATGGGCCTGGAGGACATCAGCCTGACCACCAATGGCCAGTTGCTGGCGAAAAAACTGCCCTTGCTGGTAGACGCCGGTATCCGTCGCATCAACGTTTCCCTCGACACCCTGGACCCCGCCGCGTTTCGCAGTATCGCCCGGGGCGGCGACCTGGCGACCGTGCTCGACGGCATGGAACAGGCCCGAGCCGCCGGGATGAAAATCAAGGTCAACATGGTGCCGTTGCGCGGGCAGAACCTGGACCAGGTGATGCCTTTGCTCGAATACTGTCTGGAACGTGGCTATGAGTTGCGTTTCATCGAGTTGATGCGCATGGGGCACCTGGCCAGCGACTCCAATGCTTTCCTGCAACAGTTCGTCAGTCTCCAGCAACTGCTCAGCCTGATCGGCGATCAGTACGAATACCTGCAAGCCGATGCGCCGGTGGATGCTACCGCGGTGCGCTATGAGATACCGGGACTGGGGCACTTTGGCGTGATCGCCAACGAAAGCGTGCCTTTCTGCCGTACCTGCTCACGGTTGCGGTTGTCTTCCACGGGTTGGCTGCATGGCTGCCTGTCGTCGAGTAACCGTCATTTCGTCGGCGACCTGCTGGACAAGCCCCGTCACCAGGCATTGCCGGCGCTTCAGCGCTTGTTGGTCAAGGCGTTGGGGGATAAGCAGGAAGTGGCATTCTCCGGCGGCGCGACCATCATGAAAATCATCGGCGGCTGAATAAGGCTTTTGTGGAGAGGGAGCTTGCTCCCGCTGGGCTGT
>NZ_JBAMDJ010000064.1:0-20755 GCF_036961705.1 Pseudomonas sp. 3JA | reverse complement strand
GGCCCGGGCACCTCATTTATCTGCATGAAGCAACCCGGATACAAACACTTGATAGCAGGTTGGAAAAAATCAGTTGCAGCGCCACAGCTCCCTGTGGCGAGGGAGCTTGCTCCCGCTGGGGCGCGAAGCGGCCCTGAAACCTGAATCCCGGTTATGTCAGATTCAATGGTGTCGCCTGCCTTGGGCCTGCTGCGCAGTCCAGCGGGAGCAAGCTCCCTCGCCACAAAAGCGGCCCGGGCACCTCATTTATCTGCATGAAGCAACCCGGATACAAACACTTGGTAGCAGGCTGGGAAAAATCAGTTGCAGCGCCACAGCCATGTCCCCAGCCCAGACAAAACCTACGACAACATCGACTGCATGATGCGCTGCAGCTCATCCAGGTCGAACGGCTTGTCCAGGACCGGCGCCTTGCGGGTAATGGGGCTGTCAGTGTCGCGCACTTCCTGCGCGTAGCCACTGATGAAAATGACCTTCAGCTCAGGACGCAACTTGACCGCAGGCTCGGCGATCTGCACGCCGGAGATACCACCCGGCAGGCGGAAATCGGTAATCATCATGTCCAGGTGAGGCTTGCTCGCCAGGATCTCGAACGCCTGGGCACCGTTTTCGGCCTGTAGCACCCGGTATCCCTCGCCCGACAGGTAGGCCGACAACACCATCAGGATCGACGGGTCATCCTCGACGATCAATACAACATCTTGCGCATCTTCACTCATGAGAAGCCTTTGTTCGATCAATAGCTGCTGATACGACCTTGGGGTCTCGCAGAGGTTGCGTCTGTTCAGCGGTTTTGTCCAAGACAGTTTTCTGCAAAGGCAGGCAAACACGAAACAAGGCCCCTTCATGGAGGCGACTGTTGACCGTGATTGTCCCGCCATGGGCCGTGACAATCTGCTCGGAAATGAACAGCCCCAGCCCAAGGCCGGCAGCAGCCGCCTTGGACGATACGCGTTCGAACTGCTGGAAAATACGTTTCTGGTTTTCCTCGCTGATACCGATGCCATGATCCTGGACCTCGATACAGGCGTGGTCGGGCGTCTTGTAAACGCGCACCTCGATCGGGCCCTTGCCGCCGTAGCGCAACGCATTGGTCAACAAGTTCGAGATCACCTGCTCGATACGAAACTCATCCCAAAGCCCCTCCACCGACGGTTCAGCCAGGCAGGTCAACGAGCATTCGGCAACGGCGATCTGCGGCTGAAAATTGCGCAGCAGGTTTTCCACCAATGCTGTCAAGTTGAAGCGGGTCGGACGAATCGACAGCTTGCCGGTGCGAATCCGCGAGACATCCAGCATGTCCTCGATCAGCCGGATCAGGCTCTTGATCTGCCGTTCATCGCGCTCAACCATCGCCCGCACCTTGTCCAGGCTGAAGGCCGCGGCGTTGTCCCGGGCCAGGTGCATCTTGCGCAGTTGTGTCTCGAGGATGAGGCCGTTGAGGGGCGTGCGCACCTCGTGGGCGACGATGGACATGAAGTCGTCACGCATGCGCACCGCTTGCTCCAGCTCGCCACGGGTAGCCTCCAGTTGCTGCAACAGAACCTCCTGCTCGCGGCGACTCTGCTCAAGGGCTACGACCTGCTCGTTCATGGCCTTTCGTTGGCGGTACAACTCGACGAACACATTGACCTTGCTTTTGACCGCCTGGGTGTCCAACGGCTTGTGCAGGAAGTCCACCGCACCGTTTTCATAACCGGTAAAGGCATAGTTGCGTTCACGACCAGCGGCACTGACGAAAATGATAGGGATGCTGCGGGTCTTCTCCGTGCCGCGCATCAGCTCGGCCAGTTGGAAACCGTTCATGTCCGGCATCTGCACATCGATGATGGCCAGGGCAAAGTCGTGTTGCAGCAGCAGGGACAGTGCTTCGTCCGCCGACAGGGCCTTGAAGACCTCGCGGTCGCCCCCCTTGATCAACGCTTCCAGGGCCAACAGATTCTCAGGCAGATCATCGACGATCAGCAGTTTGGCTTGAATATCTCTTGGCATGTGGTTCATTCCAGCCCGGCCAGCAATTGGCCGATGCCTTGCAAAGTAAGGATATGGTCGGGTTCGTGCAGGGCCAGCGCCGCTTCGGGCATGGTCGAGACCTGGGCTTCATTGGGGTCCTGGACCACCGTGATCCCGCCCAGCGCCCTGACCTTCGCCAAGCCACAGGCGCCATCGTTGTTGGCGCCGGTCAGCACCACGGCCAGCAATTTCTGGCCGTAGACATCGGCGGCCGATTCAAACAACACATCGATGGACGGCCGCGAATGATGCAGCGGCTCCTCCAGGCTCAACGACAGGCTACGGTCAGCCTCGACCGACAAGTGATAGCCGGGCGTGGCGACATACAAGGTTCCCGGCACGATGTCTTGCTTGTCCCGGGCTTCCTCCACCGGCACCGCCAGACGATGTCCGAAGACACGGGCCAGTTGGCTTTCGCGCTCGTCCGGCAAATGCAAGACCACCAAAATGGGCACGCCAAAGCCTTTGCGCAGGTGTCCGAAGACCTTGAGCAGCGCGTCGACGCCACCGGCCGAGGCACCGACGACAACGGCCTCGATGGGCGGGTTGGACCTGTCCTTCGTCTGGTTCATAACTTGCGATAGATCCGTTCCTGTTTGACCAACGGCTCGAATCGATGGCCGTAAGCCGAAAAATCCAACGTCTCCTTACTGCCCAATACCAGGAAACCACGGTGACAAAGGGACTCATGAAACAATCCGAACGCCCGATCCTGTAGTTTTTTATTGAAATATATCAATACATTGCGACATGAAATCAACTGAGTTTCTGAAAAGACACTGTCGGTCGCCAGGCTGTGATCGGCAAAGGTCACGTTCTCGCACAGGGTCTTGTCGAACATCGCATAATCGTAGGCGGCGGTATAGTAATCGGCAAACGAGCGCCGGCCTCCGGCCGCCTGGTAGTTCTGGGTGTAGGTACGCACGTTCTCCAGGGAGAAAATCCCCTGCTTGGCTTTTTCCAACGAGCGCGGGTTGATATCGGTGGCATAGATGAGCGTGCGGTCCAGCAGGCCTTCTTCGCGCAGCAGGATCGCCATGGAGTAGACCTCCTCCCCCGTGCTGCAACCCGCGATCCAGATCTTGAGCGAAGGATACGTCCTGAGCAGCGGCACGATTTCCTCGCGAATGGCCAGGAAATGCGTGGGGTCGCGAAACATCTCGCTGACCGGGATCGTCAGCAGTTGCAGCAGTTGCATGAACGCCCCCGGGTCATGCAGCACGCGCTCCTGCAAGGCCGAAATGGTCTTGCACTCGAACTGGCTCAGCGCATGGTGGACCCGGCGCTTGATGGACGCACCGGAATAGTCGCGAAAATCATAGCTGTACTTGAGGTAGATCGCTTCGATCAACAAACGAAGTTCAATGTCAGTGTCACGTTCCACTAAATTCTTTCCATATTCGGCAACCACACGCGAATCAGCGAGAACAGACGATCCAGATCGATCGGTTTGGCCAGGTAGTCGTTGGAACCCGCCGCCAGGCAGCGCTCCTGATCATCCTTCATGGCCTTGGCCGTCACGGCAATAATGGGCAGCTTGCGCCAGCGCGGGTCCTTGCGGATCAGCGCGGTGGCTTCGAAACCGTCCATCTCCGGCATCATTACATCCATCAGCACCAGGTCGATGTCGTCGAATTCGTTCAGGCGATCGATCGCCTCCAGGCCGTTACGGCCAATGACAACAATCGCCCCCTTCGCCTCCAAGGCGCTGGTCAGGGCAAAGATGTTGCGCACATCGTCGTCCACCAGCAGCACCTTGCGACCTTCAAACACCTTGTCGCGGCTGCGGGCGGTCTTGAGCATCCGCTGCCGTTCATGGGACAACCGGGATTCGACTTTGTGCAGAAAGAGTGTCACCTCGTCCAGCAAGCGCTCTGGCGAACGGGCACCCTTGATGATGATCGAGCGCGAATACTTGCGCAGTTCGGCCTCTTCGTCGCGGGTCAGGTTGCGCCCGGTGTAGACGATCACCGGCGGGAAGGAACAGATGTCTTCGCTGGACATGCGCTTGAGCAGGTCATTGCCGAGCATGTCCGGCAACTTGAGGTCGATGATCATGCAGTCGTAGACGTTGGTCCGCAGCAGGTCCAGGGCTTGCTGGGCCAGGCCAACAGCGGTGATCTCGATATCATCGTCGCCAATCAGGCGGGTAATACTCTCGCGTTGCAGGTCATCGTCCTCCACCAGCAGCACCCGCTTGACCTTCTGGGTCAGCTTGGCTTCCAGGCGGGCGAAGACATCCTTGAGTTCTTCGCGGGTGGTCGGCTTGACGGCATAACCGATGGCGCCCATGTGCATGGCGGCTTCGACGCGGTCTTCGACGGAAATCACGTGCACCGGAATGTGCCGGGTTTCGGCCCGCTCCTTGAGCCGCTGCAACACCGTCAGCCCGGAGTGATCCGGCAGGCGCATGTCCAAAAGGATCGCGTCGGGAGCCAGTTGCAAGGCCAGGTCGAAGCCTTCGTCGGCACCGTGGGCCACCAGGCACTGGTAACCGAGCTCATGGGCCAGGTCGAACAGGATGCGGGCGAACTTGGGCTCGTCCTCGATCACCAGAATGCATCGGGTATCGAACGGCGCCTTGTCGCGGTCGTCGGCAAATCGGGCAATCGGCGTATCCACTTCAGCGACCAGCGCTGCCGGTGCGGTTTTTGGTGCAGCCGGCGCTGGCGCGGTGGCCGTCGGGGTGAATGTCAACGGTTCTATCGGCGACTCCCCGGGCTCGACATAACGTTCAGGCATTACCAGCGTAAACACGCTGCCCTGCCCCGGCTCGCTGGAAACGCTGATCGAGCCACCCAACAACGTGGCCAGGTCCCGGGAAATCGACAACCCCAGGCCGGTGCCACCGTAACGACGATTAGTCGTGCCATCGGCCTGGCGGAACGCTTCGAAAATGCTTTGCTGCTGATCGGCGGCGATGCCGATCCCGGAGTCGCGCACCATGAACGCGATGCCCGAGCCCGGCTGCCCGGCCACCGACAGGCTGACGGTGCCTTGCTCGGTAAATTTCACGGCATTGGAGAGCAGGTTCTTGATCACCTGTTCCAGGCGCTGGCGGTCGGTGTAGAGCATCGCTGGCGCATCGGGCAATACCTGGACCTCGAACTCCAGGCCCTTGTCGACTGCCAACGGCTCGAACATGTCCCGCAGGCCCTCCACCAGACGCTGCACGCTGGTGTTTTCCGGGCGCACTTCCAGCTTTCCAGCCTCGACCTTGGAGATGTCGAGAATATCGTTGATCAGGTTCAACAGGTCGTTGCCGGCGGAGTAGATCGACTCGGCAAACTTGACCTGTTCCTCGCTGAGGTTCTGCTGCGGGTTTTCCGACAGCAGTTTGGACAGGATCAACGAACTGTTGAGCGGCGTGCGCAGCTCGTGGGACATGTTGGCCAGGAACTCGGATTTGTACTTGCTCGAACGCTGCAACTCTTCGGCGCGCTCCTGCAACTGGATCTGGGCCAGGTTCAGCTCGCTGTTCTTCTGGTCCATGGCGTCGCGCTGTTCGGCCAATTGCTCGTTGGTCTGCTCCAGTTCCTGCTGCTGGGCTTCCAGGTGGGCCTGGGACTCCTTGAGAATGCGCGACTGCTCTTCCAGTTCCTCGTTGGCAGTCTTGAGCTCTTCCTGCTGCACTTGCAGTTCTTCGTTCAACTGCTGGGTTTCGGCCAGCACTTCCTGCAAGCGCTGGCGATAACGAGCGGCCTCGATGGAGGTGCCGATATTGCCGGAAATCAGCTCCAGCATCTCAATGTCGCGCTCGGTCAATGGCCGCAGGAAGCCCAATTCGATGACACCGTTGATCCGGTCATCGTCACTGGTGGGCGCCACCAGCACGCTGTTGGGCAGCCCTTGCCCCAATCCGGAGCTGACTTTCAGGTAATCGTCCGGTACGTCATCCAACCGAATGAGACGCCCCTGTCGGACGGCTTGGCCAGCGATACCTTCACCGTCGACGATCACCTGCTGCTGCGCGTCATCCTCCCGGGACAAACCATAGCTGGCGACGCGCTTGAGCAGGCCATTTTCTTCCCGTACATAAAGCGCAGCCACCGCCACACCCAGGTACTTTGCACAGAACTGCAAGATATTGCGGCCCAACAGGTCCAGGGACAACTGCCCCAGGACCTGCTCGGCCAACTGCGTCTGGCCATTGCGCAACCAAGCCTGCTTCTCCAGGTGCAGGGCGCTGCGTTGCTGGACCTTCAGGCTGGCGCCGTAGCTCTCGGACAAGCTCAACAGATCCCGGCGGCCGACGTAGGCCAGCAACCCACTGACTGCGGCGACGAACAGCAGGTACAGGCCAATGCTCCAGACGGTGGTGGTGCGCACGTCCTGGTTACGCGCCGCACGCAGTTGCTGCTCGGTATCGACGATTTCCTCGAAAGTTTGGCGGATCTCGTCCGTCAAGCGCTTGCCGCGCCCGGACCTCGCCGCACTCCGGTAATCCCCGCTGCTGCGTTGCAGGTCGATCATGCCCTGGGCATACGTGGACCATTCCGCCTGGATCGCTTGTATCTTGTGCAGCCGGTCGGTCTGGACGGGGTTGTCGGCTGTCAATTCCAGCAGTGTATCCAACGCGACGGCGATCCGCGGCTTGGCCACTTCATAGGGCTCGAGAAAGTGCTCGTCACCGTTCAACAGGTAGCCACGCATACCGGTTTCCAGGTCCACGCTCAGCTTGAGCGCCTCATTGGCATTATTGATCACCCGGTCGGTATGCCCGACCCACTGGATCACCGACAGCAGGTACGTGACAAGGATAATGAAAAACACCGAGCTGAGGGCGCCCATGCCCAGCGGCAGGCTGATATTGCGGCTCAGGAGTTTACGAAAACTTTGCTCGTCGACCGAAGACGTAGGAGTCATGGAAAGGGCCTTGGTGGACAGTTGAAAACCGTGGAGTTTGCCCGAAAAACGGCGCTTGGATCCACATTATCTGACGAGTCAAAGGCGCAAGTCCCGCGACGATCTACCTTGTAGCAAGGAAGCGACTATCCTTGTCAGCTCTTGTACTATAGATCCTTTCTTGTACAACCTTGGGAACTTGTGCCGCCTCGGAGCTTACTCATAAAAGAGGCTTATGAAAGAGACCGATTTCTTCGAGCCCCTTCCCGACCCCAACCTTCGAGAATGTCAACTATGTCCACCCCCCCTCCTGCCACCCCGCCCACCATCCTGGTCGTCGAAGACGACGACATTGTGCGGATGCTGATCGTCGACGTGCTGGAAGAATTGGAGTACCGGGTGCTGGAGGCGGACGGTTGTGAGCAGGCGCTGGCGTTTTTACGCAACGACCAGCAGGCCATTGCCCTGATGATGACCGATGTCGGCCTGCCGGTAATGGACGGACGGGAACTGGCCAAACAGGCTCGGTCCGTGCGGTCGGACCTGCCGGTGCTGTTTGCCAGCGGTTATGCCGAAAGCATCGATGTACCGGAAGGCATGTCGGTGATCGGCAAGCCTTTCTCCATCGATCAGTTGCGAGACAAGGTCAAACGCATTCTTTCTTGAGCCAGATCGTATTCTTGGTCACTATCGGCGCCCCGCGCGCCGACAGCGCCTGATCCGCTTCGAGGAACCCCCTGCTCATGCATCACCCCACCGCCACCAAGGTCCTGGTTATCGGCTATGTCTGGCCCGAGCCGCGCTCATCGGCTGCCAGCGGGCATGTCATGCAGATCCTCGACACCTTCCTCGGGCAAGGCTGGGACATCACCTTCAGCAGCCCGGCGGGCCCCGGTGAACAGCGCGCCGACCTGGTCGCGCTGGGTATCCGCGAAGTACCGATCGAACTCAATAGCAGCAGCTTCGACGCCTTCATCAGTGAGCTGGCGCCGGACATCGTGCTGTTCGACCAATTCATGATGGAAGAACAGTTCGGCTGGCGGGTCGAGAAGCACTGCCCCGGCGCCCTGCGGGTGCTGGAGACGTCAGACTTGCAGTGCCTGCGTCACGCTCGGCACCAGCGCTTGAAAGACCGCCTGAAGCAGGATGAGGCTGGCGAGGATTTCAGCGACCTCTTCGCCCCAGCCCTGGACGAGGAGTTCCAGCGGATGGCCGACACCGACCTGGCCAAACGGGAAATCGCCGCATTGTACCGCTGCGACCTCAACCTGATGGTGTCTGAGGTTGAAATCGAACTGTTGGTGGAGCACTTCAAGTTGCCCCGCAACCTGCTGCACTGGTGCCCGTTGATGCTGGACCTGCCCGGCGAGCCGTCGGCGCCGTTCGAGGACCGGGCGCATTTCCTGAGCATCGGCAACTTTCGCCACGCACCGAACTGGGACGCCGTGCTCTGGATGAAAAACGCCATCTGGCCACTGATCCGCCAACAATTACCCGACGCGCAGCTGCACCTGTACGGCGCCTACACCCCGCCCAAGGCCGCCGCGCTGCATAACCCGGCCCAGGGCTTTCACATCATGAACTGGGCGGAGGACGCTTTGCAGGTGATGTCGGCGGCACGCATCTGCCTGGCGCCGCTGCGTTTCGGCGCCGGCATCAAGGGCAAGCTGATCGATGCCATGCTCTGCGGCACCCCAAACGTCACCACGCCCGTGGGGGCCGAAGCCATGCACGGCGACATGCCCTGGCCCGGCGCAATTGCCCAGAGCGCCGAAGGCATCGCCAATGCGGCGGTGCAGTTGTATCGCGATCAGGCGCGCTGGACCCAGGCCCAGGATGCTGGCCTCGCCCTGCTGGAAAATCGCTACCGGCAACAGGTGCACGGCCCGGCGCTGATCGACAGCATCAACGCTTGCCGGGCGGACCTGGCACAACGACGTCGGGACAATTTCACCGGCAGCATGCTGCGTCACCACCAGCACAAAAGCACCCAATACATGTCCCAGTGGATCGAAGAAAAAAACCGCAACGGTTAGACGTCAGAGTGGCAGCCGCCTGGCGAAGGGGGCATTATCCAATGGCGATAACAATAAAAGCGCCAGGCCCATGACCCGTACAGCCAGAATCACCGACCCCTCCTACGAGTTGATGGACGACCATAATGGATTGTCCATCATCTACCGTCAGCACGGTTTTCCCTGCCCGCTGGTGCGCTGGCATTTCCACAAGGAATACGAGCTGCACTTGATCGTCGCCAGTTCCGGCAAAGTGTTCATTGGCGATTACATCGGCAACTTCTATCCCCAGTCGCTGTTCCTCACCGGCCCCAACCTGCCCCATAACTGGATCAGCCAGGTGGCCGAAGACGAAGTGGTGCACAAGCGCGACATGCTGGTGAACTTCACTGACGAGTTGTTCGAAAGCGGCCACCAGGTGTTCGCTGAACTCAAGACTGTCGCACCGCTGCTCGAACGTGCCCAGTACGGCATCGAGTTCCGCTGCAAGCGCACCATCCGCCAGGCCATGACCCTGATGCAGCGCATCGCCGATTCCCAAGGCATGAGCCGCCTAGGGTATTTTTTCATCCTGATGGAGCTGCTGGCCGCCACGGATGACTACCAATTGCTGTCCGGCGCGACCTCTGCGCAAACGGCGGACGAACACAGCATCGACCGCACCAACCGCGCGGTGGACTACATCTTTGCTCACTACGCCCGGGAACTGTCCCTGGAAGAGGTGGCCGAGCACCTGGGCATGAAACCCACCTATTTCAGCCGGGTGTTCAAACAGGCCACCGGCCGCTGCTTCATCGAATTCGTCAATCGCCTGCGCATCAGCAAATCCTGCGAGTTGCTGGCCGACGGTGATAAACCGGTGACGGACGTGTGCTTTGAATCGGGTTTCAACAACATTTCCAATTTCAACCGGCGTTTCCAGCAGCTCAAGGGCATGACCCCATCCCACTACCGGCGGCTGGCGGTGCAGCGGTTGACCGAGCAGAACCAGGGCTGACATTTTTCTCACCCAATCCCCTGTGGCGAGGGAGCTTGCTCCCGCTGGGCTGCGAAGCAGCCCCTATATCAGCCTTTCGCAGCGAGTTGTCAGGGGAATTGTTGAGGGCCGCTGCGCGCCCCAGCGGGAGCAAGCTCCCTCGCCACAGGTTCTTTGTCCGCCTGAAGTGGCAGGCATCAATCCCTCCAGTGCAAAAAAGTATCAGTGAAAGTGCGACGGATGATTTGTCACGCCGTCCATTGAGGGCTGTAATCAGCGCACATTCTTCCCTTCATCCGGAAGACACAAAAACAATAACTGTCCTTCTGCCGCCCTCGGGCGCGGAAAAGGAGTGCGCGATGAAACCTTCGGTAAAAGCTCTGCTTGTCTCCACCTGCATGACCCTCAGCAGCGTCAGTTTCGGCGCACAGACCCTCACCATTGCCACCGTCAACAACAGCGACATGATCCGCATGCAAAAGCTCTCGAAAACCTTCGAGGCCGAGCACCCGGACATCAAGCTCAACTGGGTGGTGCTCGAAGAAAACGTGCTGCGCCAGCGCCTGACCACCGACATCGCCACCCAGGGCGGACAGTTCGACGTGCTGACCATTGGCATGTACGAAGCTGCACTCTGGGGCGCCAAGGGCTGGCTGGAGCCAATGAAGGACCTGCCGGCCTCCTACGACCTGGATGATGTTTTCCCTTCCGTGCGCGATGGCTTGTCGGTCAAAGGCTCGCTGTACGCCCTGCCGTTCTATGCCGAAAGCTCGATCACCTATTACCGCACGGACCTGTTCAAGAACGCCGGGCTGACCATGCCCGAACACCCAACCTGGAGCCAGATCGGTGAGTTCGCGGAGAAACTCACCGACAAATCCAAGGAACAATATGGCCTGTGCCTGCGGGGCAAGGCCGGTTGGGGCGAGAACATGGCGCTGATCACCACCCTGGCCAACGGTTATGGCGCGCGCTGGTTCGATGAGAAGTGGCAGCCACAATTCAATGGGCCCGAGTGGAAGGAAGCACTGAATTTCTACGTCGACAACATGAAGAAATCCGGCCCGCCGGGTGCGTCCAGTAACGGCTTCAACGAAAACCTGGCGCTGTTCAACAGCGGCAAATGCGCGATCTGGGTCGATGCCAGCGTCGCCGGTTCGTTCGTCACCGACAAGACCCAGAGCAAGGTGGCCGATCACGTTGGATTCACCTTCGCCCCCCACGAAAAAACCGACAAGGGCACCTCGTGGATGTACTCCTGGTCGCTGGCCATCCCGACCAGCTCCAAAGCCAAGGACGCGGCCACGGTCTTTACCACCTGGGCGACGTCCAAGGAATACAGTCAATTGGTCGCCAAGACCGACGGCATTGCCAACGTACCGCCAGGCACCCGCACCTCGACCTACAGCGACGAGTACATGAAGGCCGCGCCGTTTGCCAAGGTGACCCTGGAATCGTTGAAAGTCGCCGACCCGAAAGCGCCAACCCTCAAGCCTGTGCCTTACATCGGCATCCAGTTGGTGACCATTCCCGAGTTCCAGGCCATTGGCACCCAAGTGGGCAAGTTCTTCTCGGGCGCGCTGACCGGCCAGCAGACCGTGGACCAGGCGTTGACCGCCGCGCAGTCCACCACCGAACGCGAGATGAAACGCGCTGGGTATCCAAAATAAGGTCTGCATTTCTCCAATTGTGGCGAGGGAGCTTGCTCCCGCTGCGGGCGAAGCCCGCCCTGGCAATCCACGGGTTGCCAGTCGGAATGGGCCCGCTGCGCGGTCTAGCGGGAGCAAGCTCCCTCGCCACAGGGAATGCGTCGCACAAGAGTAAACGTTCATGAATAGCTCAACGACAACCGCCAAAGCCCCCATCGAGATTGCCCCGCCGCCGGCACGCAAGATCCGCCTGGCGAACCCCGGTTGGTTCCTGGTCAGCCCTTCGGTGGCCTTGTTGCTGCTGTGGATGATCGTGCCCCTGGGCATGACCGTCTACTTCTCGATGATCCGCTACAACCTGCTCTACCCCGGCGAAAACGAATTCGTCGGGCTGGAGAACTTCACCTACTTCCTGACCGACTCGGGTTTCATGCCCGGTGCCACCAACACCTTGTTGCTGGTGGGCAGCGTGCTGCTGATCAGTATCGTGCTGGGGGTGTTGATCAGCGCGCTGCTGGAGGCCAGTGAGTTTTTTGGTCGCGGCATCGTCCGTGTGCTGCTGATCTCACCGTTCTTCATCATGCCCACCGTCGGCGCGCTGATCTGGAAGAACCTGATCTTCCACCCGGTCTCGGGCATCCTCGCCTCGGTGTGGAAACTGTTCGGCGCTCAGCCAGTGGACTGGCTAGCCCATTACCCGCTGCTGTCGATCATCATCATCGTGAGTTGGCAATGGTTGCCCTTTGCGATCCTGATCCTGATGACCGCCATGCAGTCCCTCGACCAGGAACAGAAAGAAGCCGCGCGCCTGGACGGTGCCGGCCCGATCGCGATTTTCTGGCACCTGACCCTGCCGCACCTGGCCCGCCCGATTGCCGTGGTGCTGATGATCGAGACGATCTTCCTGCTGTCGGTGTTCGCCGAGATTTTCACCACCACCAACGGTGGCCCCGGCTACGCCTCCACCAACCTGGCCTACCTGATCTACAACCAGGCGCTGGTGCAGTTCGACGTCGGCATGGCTTCGGCCGGTGGCCTGATTGCCGTGGTCATTGCCAACATCGCCGCCATCATCCTGGTCCGGATGATCGGCAAAAACCTCACCGACAAGCACTGAGGCCGTCGCCATGACTCTTCAACAATCCCGTCGCCTGCAAAGCCTGCTGCTGGGCACGCTGGCCTGGGCCATCGCGATCCTGATCTTTTTCCCGATCTTCTGGATGGTGCTGACCAGCTTCAAGACCGAAATCGACGCGTTCGCCACGCCGCCGCAGTTCATCTTCACGCCGACGCTGGAGAATTACCTGCACATCAATGAGCGCAGCAACTACTTCAGCTTCGCCTGGAACTCGGTGGTGATTTCCTTCAGCGCCACCGCCCTGTGCCTGCTGATTGCAGTACCGGCGGCCTACTCCATGGCGTTCTATGAAACCCAGCGCACCAAAGGCACGTTGCTGTGGATGCTCTCCACCAAGATGCTGCCGCCAGTGGGCGTGCTGATGCCGATTTACCTGCTGGCCAAGCAATTTGGCCTGCTGGACACGCGTCTCGCGTTGATCGTCATCTACACGTTGATCAACCTGCCCATCGTGGTCTGGATGATTTACACCTACTTCAAGGACATTCCCCGCGACATCCTCGAGGCCGCCCGCCTGGATGGTGCCACCCTATGGCAGGAGATGGTTCGCGTACTGCTGCCGATTGCCAAGGGCGGCCTGGCCTCCACTGTGCTGCTGTCACTGATCCTGTGCTGGAACGAGGCCTTCTGGTCGCTGAACCTCACCTCCTCCAAAGCCGCGCCACTGACGGCGTTGATTGCCTCCTATTCCAGCCCGGAAGGTTTGTTCTGGGCCAAATTGTCGGCCGTCTCGACCCTGGCCTGCGCGCCGATCCTGATTTTCGGCTGGATCAGCCAGAAACAGCTGGTGCGCGGTTTGTCCTTCGGCGCGGTGAAATAACGCGCCCTACACAATAATCAGAAGTGGAGGCCCATCATCATGGCCAACCTGAAAATCAAGAATCTGCAAAAGGGTTTCGAAGGTTTCTCCATCATCAAGGGCATCGACCTTGAGGTGAACGACCGCGAGTTCGTGGTGTTTGTCGGCCCGTCGGGCTGTGGCAAGTCCACGCTGCTGCGGCTGATCGCCGGCCTTGAAGAGGTCAGCGACGGCACCATCGAACTGGATGGCCGGGACATCACCGAAGTCAGCCCGGCCAAGCGCGACCTGGCGATGGTGTTCCAGACCTACGCCTTGTACCCGCACATGAGCGTGCGCAAGAACATGTCCTTCGCCCTGGACCTGGCCGGCGTGCCCAAGGCCGAGGTCGAGAAGAAGGTCAACGAAGCGGCGCGCATCCTCGAACTGGGGCCGATGCTCGAGCGCAAGCCCAAGCAACTGTCCGGCGGCCAGCGACAGCGTGTAGCGATTGGCCGGGCCATCGTGCGTAACCCGAAAATCTTCCTGTTCGACGAACCGCTGTCCAACCTCGACGCCGCCCTGCGGGTGCAGATGCGCCTGGAACTGGCACGCCTGCACAAAGAGTTGCAGGCGACCATGATCTACGTGACTCACGACCAGGTCGAAGCCATGACCCTGGCCGACAAGGTGGTGGTGCTCAATGGCGGGCGTATCGAACAGGTCGGCTCGCCGCTGGAGCTGTATCACCAGCCGGCCAACCTGTTTGTCGCCGGGTTCCTCGGCACGCCGAAAATGGGCTTCCTCAAAGGCAAGGTCACCGGCCTGGACAGCCAGGGCTGTGAAGTGCTGCTGGACGCCGGTACGCGTATCAGCCTGCCGTTGAGCGGTGCCAACCTGAGCGTCGGCGGCGCGGTGACCCTGGGGATTCGCCCGGAACACCTGAACCTGGCGCAACCGGGCGACTGCACGTTGCAAGTCACCGCCGACGTCAGCGAGCGGCTGGGCAGCGACACCTTCTGTCACGTCGTCACGGCCTCCGGCGAAGCCTTGACCATGCGCGTTCGCGGCGACCTGGCGAGCCGTTTCGGCGAGCAACTGAGCCTGCACCTGGACGCTGAACACTGCCACCTATTCGACGCCGAGGGCGTTGCGGTGACCCGCGCGCTGCGCGCCGCCGCCTGATTACCGAGACCTGCGATGAAACTCAACCGACAAAACCTGCACAACCTCAACCCTGGCGTCGCCCTGCCCGCCTACCCTGTGGGCGATGTCCGCCAGGGCATCGCCCACATCGGTGTCGGCGGTTTCCACCGGGCGCACCAGGCCTACTACACCGATGCGCTGATGAATACCGGCACCGACCTGGACTGGGCCATCTGCGGCGTGGGCCTGCGGGCCGAGGATCGCCGTGCCCGGGATGACCTGGCCAGCCAGGACTACCTGTTCACCCTGTACGAACTGGGCGACACCGATGACACCGAAGTCCGGGTGATTGGCGCGATCAATGACATGTTGCTGGCTGAAGATGGCGCCCAGGCACTGATCGACAAACTGGCCGATCCGCAGATCCGCATCGTCTCGCTGACCATCACCGAAGGCGGCTATTGCATCGACGACAGCAACGGCGAGTTCATGGCCCACTTGCCGCAGATCCAGCACGACCTGGCCCATCCTGACGCTCCGAAAACCGTCTTCGGTTTCCTCTGCGCCGCCCTGGCCAAGCGTCGCGCGGCGGGCATCCCGGCGTTCACGTTGATGTCTTGCGATAACCTGCCCCACAACGGCGCCGTGACCCGCAAGGCGTTGCTGGCCTTCGCCGCGCTGCGCGACGCGGAGCTGGGGCAGTGGATCGACCGCAATGTCAGTTTCCCCAATGCCATGGTCGATCGCATCACGCCCATGACCAGCGTGGCCCATCGCCTGCAACTGCATGACGAACATGGCATCGACGACGCTTGGCCGGTGGTCTGCGAACCGTTCGTGCAATGGGTCCTGGAAGACAAGTTCGTCAACGGTCGCCCGGCCTGGGAAAAGGTCGGCGTGCAGTTCACCGATGACGTCACACCCTATGAAGAGATGAAGATCAAGCTGCTCAACGGCAGCCACCTGGCGTTGACCTACCTGGGCTTTCTCAAGGGTTATCGCTTCGTCCACGAGACCATGAACGACCCGCTGTTCGTGCGTTACATGCGCGCCTACATGGACCTGGACGTGACGCCGCAACTGGCGCCAGTGCCGGGCATCGACCTGACCGACTACAAGAACACCCTGGTGGAGCGTTTTTCCAATCAGGCGATTGCCGACCAGTTGGAACGGGTCTGTTCGGACGGCTCGTCGAAGTTTCCAAAATTCACTGTACCGACCATCAACCGCTTGATCGCCGACGGTGGCCAAACTCGCCGCGCGGCGCTGGTGGTGGCGGCCTGGGCCGTGTACCTGAAGGGCGTGGACGAGAACGGCGTGACGTATTCAATCCCGGACCCACGGGCAGCGTTTTGCCAGGCACTGGTGGCTGACGATGCGCTGGTGACCCAGCGGATGCTGGAGGTGGAAGAAATCTTTGGCACCGCCATTCCCCGCTCGCCGGAGTTCGTGGCAGCATTCGAATGGTGCTGCAACAGCTTGCGCGAGCATGGCGTCACGCGAACGCTTGAGCGCGTGCTGGCTGACGCGGACTAACGGTCCGCTTTTGTGGCGAGGGAGCTTGCTCCCGCTGGGCTGCGCAGCGGCCCCCAGACAGCCGACACGGTGAACCAGATAGACCGAGTGGCAGGTTTTAGGGCTGCTTCGCAGCCCAGCGGGAGCAAGCTCCCTCGCCACAGGTAGGTGTTGGCTGACCGAGCGGCTATTTCCTGCGGGTATTGATCTGACGACCAAGGATTTCCATGGCAAACCAACAACTGTTCCTGGGCATCGACTGCGGCACCCAAGGCACCAAGGCGCTGATCCTGGACGCAACCAGTGGCCAGGTCCTCGGCCAGGGCGCCGCTGCCCACAGCATGATCAGCGGGGCCAACGGTCGTCGTGAACAAGACACCCAGCAATGGCTCGATGCATTCACCCAGGCAACTCATCAGGCCTTGGCCGCCGCCGGCGTCGATGGCCAGGCGATCCTCGGCATCGGCGTCTCCGGCCAGCAACACGGCCTGGTCCTGCTTGATGACCAGGGTCAGGTCTTGCGCCCGGCCAAGCTGTGGTGCGACACCGAGACAACGCCGGAAAATGATCGGCTCCTGGCGCACCTGGGCGGTGAAGACGGCAGCCTCGAACGCCTCGGCGTGGTGATCGCGCCGGGCTACACGGTTTCCAAACTGCTCTGGACGCGGGAGCAGCATCCCCAGGTATTCGAACGCATCGCCAGCGTCCTGCTGCCCCACGACTTCCTCAACTACTGGCTCACCGGCCGTCATTGCAGCGAATACGGCGATGCTTCGGGGACCGGCTATTTCAACGTACGCACCCGCCAATGGGACGTGCAACTGTTACAACACATCGACCCCAGCGCACGCTTGCAAGCGGCGCTGCCGGAACTGATCGAGGCCCATCAGCCCGTCGGACGCATCTTGCCGGCCATTGCCGCGCACCTGGGCATCAACCCCGAGGCGGTGGTGGCCAGTGGTGGCGGCGACAACATGATGGGCGCCATCGGCACCGGGAACATCCAGCCCGGCGTGATCACCATGAGCCTCGGGTCCTCCGGTACGGTGTACGCCTATGCCGCCGAACCTGCGGTCAGTCCACAGCCGTCCGTGGCGACGTTCTGTTCCTCCAGCGGTGGCTGGCTGCCGCTGATCTGCACCATGAATCTGACCAACGCCACCGGGGCGATACGCGAACTGCTGGACCTGGACATCGACGCCTTCAACGCCCTGGTGGCCAAGGCCCCGATTGGCGCCGAGGGTGTGTGCATGCTGCCGTTCCTCAACGGCGAGCGTGTTCCTGCCCTGCCCCATGCCACCGGCAGCTTGCTGGGCCTGACCACCACCAACCTGACCCGGGCCAACCTGTGTCGCGCCGTGGTCGAAGGCACGACCTTCGGTTTGCGCTATGGCTTGGACCTGCTGCGAGCCAACGGACTCCAGGCCCAGAGCATTCGCCTGATCGGCGGAGGTTCGAAGAGCGCGCAGTGGCGGCAGATCGTCGCCGACACCATGGACACCACGGTCATCTGCACCGAACAGAGCGAAGCCGCCGCATTGGGGGCGGCGATCCAGGCGGCATGGTGCCACTCCGGTTCACAGACGGGCTTGGCCGAGCTGTGCGAACGCTGCGTCAAGCTCGACCCGAGCAGCGAAACCCGGCCAATCGCCGCCCATGTCGCGGCGTCGCAACAGGCCTATGAACGTTATCGACAACACGTCGCAACCCTTTGAGAGCGGGAAACTATGTATTTGGTGTGTGGTGAAGCGCTGTTTGATTTTTTCAGTGAGACCGAGGCGGATGGCCCCGCCTCGCAAGTGAACTACAAGGCCATTGCCGGTGGTTCACCGTTTAACGTGGCCGTGGGGCTGCGTCGTCTGGGTGTTGAATCGGCGCTGTTTACCGGGCTGTCCACCGACTACCTGGGTCGACGCTTGCAACAGGTGCTGCTCAATGAAGGTGTCAGCGCCCAATACCTGGTGGACTTCGACGCACCGACCACCCTGGCAATGGTTGCCGTAGGCGCCAATGGTTCGCCCCACTACAGTTTTCGCGGCGAAGGCTGTGCGGACCGACAACTGAGCCTGGCGCATCTACCGGACCTGGGCCCCGAGGTGCGCGGCTTGCATTTCGGCTCGTTCTCGCTGGTGGTCCAGCCCATCGCCGATACGCTCCTGGCCCTGATGCAACGCGAAAGCGGCCGCCGCCTGATCAGCCTCGACCCGAATGTGCGACTCAACCCGCAGCCGGATATCGAGCTGTGGCGCTCACGGATTGCGACGCTGGTGCAATATGCCGACCTGATCAAGGTCAGTGACGAAGACCTGGACCTGCTCTACCCCGCAAAGGAGCCCGAGGCGATCATCGAAGGTTGGCTGGGGAACCGCTGCCAATTGGTCTTCCTGACCCGTGGCGGCCAGGGCGCTACAGTCTTCAGTCGCCAACACGGCTCATGGTCGCTGCCATCCTGTCCGGTGAAGATCGCCGACACCGTGGGTGCAGGCGATACCTTCCAGGCCGCGCTGATTGCGTGGTTGACTGAACAACAATTGGATTCGATCGAGGGGTTGCATACCCTCACCCGGGAACAGATCAGCGCAATGCTTGAATTCGCCATTCGCGCCGCCGCCCTGACTTGTGGCAAAACCGGGCCAGACCTGCCCTACAGGCACCAATTGAACTGAATGGCGCACCGCAGCTAAAAAAACGCAGTTGAAAAACTGGACGCCGGGTTCGGACATGACCGGACCCGAGCGTCAGGCTTACAAGGACAAGGCCGTTATCAGCGGCCAGTCATCCGCTGGTGTTGCTGATGAAAGTGATTGCCAGCGGCAGGGTTGTGGTCGAGCTCGGTACGCAGCTCCGCGATCAAGTCGTTGATGGCCCGACAACCGGTGAGTTTATTGGCATCGATGTCGGTTTTGAGCAATGCCACGCGATCGGTTGCATGATCGTCGTAAATCTTGACCGTCATCTTGAGCTCAGGTGACAAGGTGCATTGCGAGCGCTTGGGCAGCAAGCTGCTTTCAATGATGTTTCGCATTTCGAGGGCAGATAGAAACATGGCGACTCTCTCCTGTTGAGGCGGCCAACTTATGTTCACGCCGGCGGTATTTTCGTCCGTTTTCTTCCCTGCGGACTGGGACTACGAATACCGTGCCGTTCGTTCGTTCTTTTTAGCGTTTTCAGTCAACGAGTTCGCCAGGCGAACTCTTGAATCATCCCGCAAGAAGCATGCCTGTATCGAAGACCTTGCGGATTGATCTGAATCAAGCGCTTAGCTTCGTCCCGCGCCGGAGAGCTCGTGCAAAATGCAAGGACACGCTACTTTTTCCATGCAAACTGCAATCGCTTTTATCCTGTTCGCAACTTAGAGTAGCCCCTAATACGAAGACGCAAGTGGGCATCCGTCGCCTGCTTCAAAAAAAGTGTGACGTAGCGTAAAAAACTCAAAATGCGCCCACCGCCGCCCGCTCGGCCACGTGGCGCAAGCTGTCGAAATTGATATTGGCACCGGAATCGATCGCCACCAGCGTCTGGCCTCGCGCCCCCGTGTCGGCCACGTACTGCTTGATGCCTGCCACCGCCAGTGCGCCCGACGGTTCAGTGATGGAGCGGGTATCGTCATAGATGTCCTTGATCGCGGCGCACAACTGATCGTTGCTCACGGTCATCACCTCATCGACACAGAAACGGCAGATATCGAGGCCATGGGCGCCGATCTGCGCCACGGCCACGCCATCGGCGAAGGTTCCCACCTCTGGCAAGGTCACTCGCTCACCGGCTGCCAGCGCCGCCTGGAGACAGGCCGAGTGCTGCGACTCGACGCCGATGATGCGTACTTCCGGGCGCAGGTACTTGACGTAGGCAGCGATCCCGGCGATCAGCCCACCGCCACCGACCGGGACAAAAATCGCATCCAACTGGCCGGGGTGCTGGCGCAGGATTTCCATGGCGACGGTGCCCTGCCCGGCGATCACGTCCGGGTCATCGAAAGGCGAGACGAACTCCCGTCCGGTGTGCTCGGCCAGGTCCAGCGCGTGCGCCAGGGCAAACGGAAAGCTTTCCCCGTGCAGAATCGCTTCGGCGCCTCGGTTGCGCACGCCCAGCACCTTCAATTGTGGAGTGGTCACAGGCATGACGATGCTGGCCGAAATACCCAACTCCCGTGCCGCCAGCGCGACACCCTGGGCATGATTGCCGGCAGACGCGGTGATGACGCCACGGGCGTGCTGCTCCGGGGTCAGTTGCACGAGTTTGTTGTAGGCACCGCGGATCTTGAAGGAAAAGGTCGGTTGCAGGTCTTCGCGCTTGAGCAGGATCCGGTTACCCAAGGCCTCGGACAATGCGGGTGCCGCTTGCAGCGGCGTGCGCACGGCCAGCTCATAGACCGGCGCGGCGAGAATCTTCTTAACATAGTGCTCGAGCAGGGTTTGCTCGGTGCGGGTAACGGTCATGGCGATCTCCTGGTTCAGGCGGAGCCCAGGAGACAGAAAGAAAAAACCCGCCTCCAGGGCGGGTTGGGTGCAGCCGACAGCTAACCCGCCAAATAAGGAATGGCGGTAATAATGCTTGGCTGGCTGCGCAGTACGGGTGAGTTCATGCCTGGAAATTAGCGGTGCGTTGGCGGCAAGTCAATGGGCAATATCAAGTGCCAGCCGATATTCGCTGCATTGACCTCAAGTGAACAACATAACC